>NZ_JAFN01000001.1:3290000-3617500 GCF_000526155.1 Deferrisoma camini S3R1
CGATGCCCTGGCGCACCATCTCGTAGCCCACCGCGAACGGGATCAGGGACTCCAGGGCCGCGCCCATGACCACCCGGTCCCCCGGGTGGACGAACAGCCCCACCGCTTCCTTCAGGGTGTAGATCTTCGTCTCCATGCTCATACCAGGTCGCATTCGAAGCCAGCGATTTGGGGGCCGTTGGACCGGAGCGCTACGGCCGAGCCGTTCAAGCCGCTCGGCGCAGGGGGGCGCCCGCGGCGCGTGCTCTCACGCGCCGCAGCGGACCGAGCCGTAGCGGCTTCGGCGAGGCCGTCTTTTCCGGCGGAGGACCGACGGCCCCCAAATCGCCCCTCTATGAGCTCATCTTGATCGCAAATTGGTATCAGTCCTCGGCGAACACCAGACAGGTGTTCTTGAGGCGCTTCTTGCCGTGGGCCACGATCTCGTCCTCGGTCATGGTCTTCTTGAGCTCGTCCCAGTAGTTGACCGAGGCCCCGATCCGGATCATCGACACCAGGCGCACGGCATCGGTGATCAGCTCCACCATGTGGGCGCAGCCCCGGGGCCCGCCGAGCCGGCGGCTGATCTCCTTGACGATGCCCCGGCCGATCGTGAGCCCCTCCAGCCGCCGCACCCCCTCGGCGCCGGCGTGGCACCGGTTCAGGGGGGCCTTGGTCATGTTGGCCCGGGCCTCCTCGATCAGCCCGTCGGACAGCCGGACCCGCAGCTCCAGGTGGAACGAGTGCTCCAGGTCCAGCAGGGTGCTGGTGACCAGCAGGTGGTCCTCGTCCACCTGCTTCACGTTGGAGTGGATCGAACGCTGGAAGATGTCCATGGCTACCTAGAAGCTCGGCGGGGTCACGACCCAGATGGCCCGCATCACGTCCGGGCCGGGGTTTCGCCACCGGTGGGGGATCGACGAGGTGAAGTAGATCGAGTCGCCGGGCTCCATGCGGTACTCCCGGCCCCCCAGCTCGAACACCAGGGTGCCCTCGAGCACCGTGCCGAACTCCTCGCCCTCGTGGGTGTACTCGCCCTCGCTCTCGCCTCCCGGCAGCAGGGTGAAGAAGATCACCTCCATCTTCCGGTTCGGCACCTTGGATGCCCCGAACTCGAAGATGACCTTGTCCTTTACCACCTCGTAGGGCACCCGGTCGGCCTTCTTGAGAAAGTAGACCTGCTCGTCCCGGTTGTCGGCGAACATCTCGCCGATGCTTACCCCGAGGGCCTGGGTGATCTTCTTCAGGCTGGCGATCGAGGGGGAGTTCTTGTCGTTCTCGATCTGGGAGAGGAAGCTTTTGGAGAACCCCGTTCGTCTAGCGAGCTCCTCCAGGCTGAATCCTCGGGCCCTGCGGGCCTGCTTGAGTCGTTTCCCGAGCATGGGCGTCGTCTCCAACCGCGGTTTTGCAGCCCCAACCCAGTTCTTGTAAACGAAAGTGCGCTACAGGTCAACCACGCCTTGACTCGCCCCCCCGCCCGTGGGAGCATAAACCCCCTTGCGCGCCCGTAGCTCAGCCGGATAGAGCGCCGGACTTCGAATCCGTAGGTCGGGGGTTCGAATCCCTCCGGGCGTGCCATTCGAAAGGAATCGCCGCTTCCGCAGGGGAGCGGCGTCGTCGTTTGGGCGGGCAGCGAAGCCGGGGGGAAGGGGCACGCTCGGAGGATGAGACCCCCCGATGGGGTTCGACGATTCCGCAGGAGAGCGGAATCGGACGATCCCGAAGGGATCGCCCGAAGGGCGAGGCTCAGGGAGGGGCCGAGTCCATCCCGGAGGGCGTGCCATTCGAAAGGAATCGCCGTTTCCGCAGGGGAGCGGCGTCGTCGTTTGGGCGGGCAGCGAAGCCGGGGGGAAGGGGCACGCTCGGAGGGTGAGAACCCCCGATGGGGTTCGACGATTCCGCAGGAGAGCGGAATCGGACGCGCCGAAGGCGCGCCCGAAGGGTGAGGCCCAAGGAGGGGCCGAGTCCATCCCGAAGGGCGGAGCCTCGGGAGGCTCGTAGCCAACTAACCTTTTTGAGGCGGGTGGGAAACTCTTGCGGACCCGGGGGAGGGGTTGTCCTCTGCAGGGAGGCGGATGCAAAGATTTTTGGTGGACATGAAAGGCGGGATGCGTATATTTTAGATAATCATCGCATTGGCCGAAAAGGAATATGGAGAGCATACCCGCCAAGCCTCTGCCCCTTCAGGGGATACGCTCACTTTTGGCGGGTTTTTGCTTTATGGGAGGCGAGTTGCCAGCAATCTGGGGGGCGACCCATGAGGTACGAGAAACCCTTTCTTACCTATGAGGCCCAAGCGCAGAGACTCCTCGAACGGGGGATGCAGGCCGACCCCGAGCAGCTCGTCCAGACCCTCCAGCAGGTGAACTACTACCGCCTCAGCGCCTACTGGTATTCCTTCCGCGAAGCCGATCCGGACGACCCTACTGGAAAGATCCGTCTTAACCGGTTCCGAGAAGGGACCCGCTTCCAGGACGTGTGGTCCCGCTACACCTTCGATCGCCAACTTCGCGTTCTCGTGATGGACGCTATCGAACGCGCAGAGATCGCCATCCGAACCCGAGCCGTCCATCTCTTCTGCGAAGCCCATGGACCTTTCGGATATCTGGATCTTTCCAACTTTCACCGCCAGTGGAAAACGAGTGATCACACCTCCTGGCTCTTGGGGATGCAGAAACGAGTCGAACATGCAAGAGAGGAATTCGTACGTCACTATCGCACACGATATACGGAAGAGCGGCACCTCCCTTTCTGGATGCTCTCGAGCCTTATGACGTTTGGAGATCTTTTCACGTTTTGCAGGAATCTTCAGAAGCCCATGCTTCGAAAACTGGCAGAAGAATTCGGGCTGGTGGACGATATCCTGAAGTCTTGGCTACAGGTGTTGAACTTTGTCCGAAATGTCTGTGCCCATCATGGAAGGCTTTGGAACCGGGAAATGCCTATCAAACCGAAGATTCCAAGGGGCCGGAAACACCCTGAGTGGCATAACCCTGTAAAGGTGCCTGACAATCGGATCTTCGGCGTATTGACTGTGCTCCGGTACTTGATGAACCAAGTAGCCCCACAGTCCCGGTGGTCATGCCGGCTGGTGCGCTTGTTGAAAAATTACCCTGAGTTGTCGCGAGAGGCCATGGGCTTTCCAGAAAACTGGGCTCAGTGTCCCATCTGGCACAACTGTCGAGCCACCCACCTGCTGCGGGAGGTGAACCTCACCAACTGACAAGAGGGTGGGACGGGCTTGCCCCCCTTCGGGAAGGGGGCCATGGATGGGCCACGGGGTGGGCGGCACGGGTTGAACGAGACGGCCACTGTGGTGCTGCTGTGCACCCGGTGGCCGTTTTGCCGCCCGAGAAGACCCGCCCTCAACAAAACAGGAATGCTGGTAGGGCGGCCTCGTACGGTGTCGGATACTCGTGGATCGGCAACATTTCCGACATGTGGAAAGAATGGATAGCCGCCTCCGAACCCTTATTGGAGTACCCAGACCCTCGGTATCCGACTGGTGGCCGAGATTGGAAGGAAACGTGCAGAGGACGAGTGCCAAAGGGCACTCTCTCGAGAGAGGATAGAGAAGGTGCGGGGACTTTGGTAACGGACACGATGCTACAAGAGGGAGGACTTGGGGAAGTCCGCCGAGAGCGAAGCTTTCGTCGGGGGCCATGAGACAGCTGGACGGCGGCCCGGGGTGAAGGACTCCGTGGGTGCGCTGGAGCTCGGCGGATCATCCGGCCGCGCTCTTCCACGAGGGCGTTTGTCAGGGGGCTCCCTCGGGGAGCAACGACCGGCGCCTGGATGAAGAAAGGGGAAAGGCGGCCAGGCGGCTTGCGAGGTCATCGGCGAAAAAGGCAGCCATGCGTGAGACCGTGTCCGCAACGGAAGAAAAGGTCCACCTGGGTGCGACGCGCGAGTAGGCGGCTAACCACCTGGAAGGGGTGGTGATCGAGTCCCGGGGTCGGCCCCGGGCGGTTCTGTTGTCGTTCGAAGAGCATCAGAGCTCAAACAGGCCTAGCAGGTGACGTGGCGACAGGAGGTACTGGCCCGGTCTGGCCGTGTGAGGTTCGGGGGGCGGTGAGCCCGTGAGAGTTCTGCTCGACGCGAATCTGTTTGTCAGCTACCTGCTCGGCCCTGGCCGGAAAGGTCCGGTGGATGCTGTTGTGAGGGCGGAGAGCCTCGGGCGGCTTGCCCTGCTTGTGCCCGCGGGGCTGTTCGAGGAGATCAGTCCGAGGAGGGTAAGGCGTATCTTGCGGAGCGGATCCGGTAGGGTACGGAGGAGCTCCTCGAGGCCCTCCGAAAAGTCGGGGAGGTACTTCCGGCGATTTCCGAGCCGGCTCGTCCTCTCCCCCACGGGGGCGGGGTCGGCAAGGGGGGCAGAAGACCCCGGCCCGGGGGCAGGTCCAGGACGGAGATGTTGGGGAGCACCTTCTCGCCCTCCAGATCCCGGCCCACCCGGGGGGACGTGCCGAACGGAACGGCCGAGACGTTGTCGGGGTGCTGGGTCCCCATGACCGGGGGGATCCGGGTCGGAGGGGCGTGCGGGGAGCGGCCTCGAACTCCCAGCATGGCGGGCCCTCCCGGACGGATCGTCCGGATCGGAGTCAGGAGCCGGTCAGGAATCGGGCCTCCAGGAAGTCGCAGACCGGGCCGGGGTCGTCCAGGGGGAGCACCGGCACGGGAAGGTCGAGGGCTGCGTCGCTGACCACGGCGATCAGGCGGTGGTCCAGAAGGCGGCCGTCCGGGGCGGCGCACAGCAGCTCGGGGCTGCGGGCCGCCCGGTGGACCTCGATCTTGGGCAGGGTGCCCGTCTTGTATCCCTCGGTCAGCACGATGTCGGTCTCGGTCATGAACCGGTAGATGATCTCTTCCAGGGTCATCTCGCCCCGGCCGTTGGGGTGCACCATGGCGAGCTTCTCGGCCGAGGAGATCACCATGGGGCTCGCCCCGGCCCGGGTAAGCCGCCAGGAGTCCTTGCCTTCGTGGTCGATCTCGAACCGGTGAGCATCGTGCTTGATGGTTCCTACCCGGTACCCCCGCCGGGTGAGCTCACGGATCACCTTCTCGAGCAGGGTGGTCTTGCCTGTGCCCGATTTGGCCACGAACGAGACGGCCGGGGGCCCGAAGCCCCGGAGCCGGGCCAGGTGCAGCCGGCACGCGTCCAGGTCGGCCGGGGTGTGGACGTTCCGAAACGCCAGGCCCGCCGGGTCCAGCACCTCCAGATCGTCCCGGCCCACGATCCGGGTCCGGACCTCCGAGATCAGGTCCAGCACCTTCAGGTTCCCCCGTCGGATGCGCTCCTCCATCGCGGCCACGCAGGTCTTGGCGTACACCGCGCACAGCGGCTCGAACCCCTCCTTCCCCCGGGGCACCACCACGTCCCAGCCCCGGCGGAGCCCGTACAGGTGGCGGATCACCCTGCGGTTCAGGAACGGCATGTCTGCGCCCACGACCACCGCGTGAAGGCTCTGCACGTGCTGGAGCCCGGTGGTGATCGCGCCCAGCAGCCGGGCCTCGGGGTACTCGTCCGCCACGGCCTCCAGCCCCAGAGCCCGGAAAGGGGCCGGGTCCGGGGCGACCACCAGCACCCGGTCGAAAAATCCCTCCAGGATGCGCCGGACCCGCTGGAGCAGCATCTCGCCTTGAAGCTCCCACCGCCATCGCTTTTCGTGGCTGTTCGCCAGAATCACGGCCGTTCGGGTGTCTCGCATGGGCGGCTCCGGTTCCTGCGGTATGTGTCCAGCTCCGGCTCCCGTGGGGCGGAGCGAGAACGAGCGCTCGAGATTCTACGACGAGGGCACTACACAAACAAAACGTATCGGGTAAGTTTTCAGAAGTAAAGCCGTATGAAAGGACCCCACGAGCCGGAGGCGAGCCATGCGGGTTTTTTCGTGGATCGGTGCCCTGCTCCTCGTCGTGGCTGCGGTGCCCGCCCAGGCGTACACCCACCACAAGGGCCCGGTGCGGTGGCAGGAGTACGCCCAGACGGCCTTCGAGCGGGCCCGGTCCGAGGGCAAGCCCGTGTTCATGGTGGTGAGCGCGGTGTGGTGCTTCAACTGCAAGATCTACGAGGAGACCTCGCTGGCCGACCCGCGGGTGGCCCGGCTCCTGAACGAGAGCTACGTGCCCGTGTTCGTGGACTACGACCGGAGGCCCGACATCGCCCGCAGGTACCCCGGCCCGGGCATTCCCGTGACCGTGGTGTTTGCGCCCGACGGCACGCCGCTGGTGTCGGTTCCCGGGGTGATCCCGGCCGACCAGCTCCTGGCCAACCTGCGGCGCACCCTGGCCTACCTCGAGGAAGGGTACCGGCCCGAGACCCGGGCCCGGGAGGCCGAGCCCACCGGGCCTGCCGCCCCGCCAGCCCCCGAGGTGCTGGAGCGGTACCGGCAGGGCTTCGGCGACACCCTCTGGCGGGCCCGGGACCCGGCGTTCGGCGGGTTCGGCCTGGCCCAGAAGGAGCCCCGGGCCGAGGTGCTGCGCCGCCTGGTGGAGCGGTTTCGGGGGGGCGAGACCCGCTGGGACGAGTGGCTCCGGACCACCCTGGACCACGTGCTGGGTCGGGCCCAGAGGCCGGCCCGGCGCACCAGGCCGCCGTTCCAGCTGCTCTTGGAGCTTAGACGCCAGGACACCCGGCGGCTCGACGGGGTGGACGCCCTCCAGACCGACCACCTGCTGGCCGGCTTGCTGGACCCGGTGGAGGGCGGGTTCTTCCGGTACGCCACCCGGCGGGACTGGACCGTGCCCCACTTCGAGAAGATGCTCTTCGACAACGCGGCCCTGATCGACCTCTTGCTCGCAGCCCACCGGGCCTGGCCGGACCGGGGCTACCGGTCGCCGGCCGTGGCCACGGCCCGGTACGTGGGCCGGCGGCTGTTCGACCCAACGGAGGGCCGGTTCCTGGGAAGCCAGGTGGCCGACGAGGTGTACTACCACCTGACCGGGGAGGAGCGGTCCCGGGTGGCCCCGCCGGCCGTGGATCCCACCACCTACGCCGCGCCCAGCGCCCGCGCCGCGATCGCGCTCCTGAACGCGGCCCGGGCCGGGGGCGACCCCGGCCTCCGCCGCACCGCCCTGGCCGGCCTGGGCTTTCTGGTGGACCGAATGCTCGGGCCCAACGGGGTCTGGAGCTACTACGATCCCCGGGACGGCCGGGCCCGGCTGGACGGCCAGCTTCGGGACAACGCCTGGGTGGCCGCGGCCCTGGTGCGGGCCCTGGAGGAAGAGCCCGGCGGGCCCTACCGCAAGGCCCTGGACCGGGTGCTCGCGATCCTGGAGGAGCGCCTGTTCGACCCGGCCGAGGGCGGCTTCTTCGCCCGGCGCAGCACGAGCCAGGACCTGTACCGGGCCGACGAGCTGTTCTCGCCGGACAAGCCCTTCGAGGAGAACGCCCTGGCCGCCTGGGTGTTCCTGCGGGCCCACCGCATCACCCGGAACGACCGGCACCTGGAGCTCGCCCGGCTCACGGCCGGCCACCTGCTCCGGCGGGTCGAGGCGGGCCGGGCCGAGCCGGTGTCGCCCTACCTGGACCGGGTGGCGGCCCGGCTCCTGGGATCCGGCCGGTAAGGGGCCATGGGCCGGCTGGCCGGTCTCGCGATCCTGCTCGTCCTGGCGGCAGGGCCGGCAGCCGGCCAGGAGGGCCGTGGCCTCGCCTGGGTCGCGGCCGGGAACGGGCCGGCCGGCCTGCTCACCCGGCGATTCCCTCCCGACGCGTTCCGCCGGGCCGAGGCGGAGGTGCTTCGGCGGTGGGCCGGAGCGCCCGAGGTGGTGGCCTATGCCCTCCTCCACGGCCCGGACCGCTCGGAGCGGGCGCTCCGGGCCTGGGCGGCCCGGCTCGATGCTCCCCAGGCCCCCCGGAATCTGAGAGGGCACGGCCTGCGGGCCCTGGCGCTGGCCGCGGCGGCCCGGGCGCTGGAGGATCCCTCCCTCCGGGAGCGCGCGGCCATCGAGGCCCGGGAGGCGGCCCGGCTGTGGGAGGTGGATCTCGCCGCAGGCCGGATCACCGCGATCCGGGCAGCCTGGACCGCCCGGGCCCTCACGGCCGCGGGGCTTCACGGCCGGGCTCGGGAGGTGCTCGGGCTCGCCCGGCGATACCTGGTGGGCCCGGAGGGCGCGTTCGACCGTTACGACCCGGCCGCCGGGAACGGCCAGGGCGACGGCGGGCTCGAAGCGAATGCGTTCCTGGGCCTGGCGTTCCTGGAGGCGGCCGAGGCCGCGGACGATCCCGGGCTGGCCCGGGCCGGCCAGGAGCTCGGCCGGTTCGTGTGGTCCCGGCTCCGGGACCCCAAGCTGGGGGGATTCTTCGCCAGAAACGTGGCCCTTCCCGCGCCGGGCGAGCCTCCCTTCGTGGCCGAGAAACCCTTGGGGCCCAACGCCGCGGCCGCCCTCCTCATGGTGGCCGCCGGCCGCTGGAGCGGGCAACAGCGCTACCTGGAGGCCGCGGCCCGGGCGGTGACAGCCCTCAAGGGCCGGATCACCGAGGGGCCGGAGGGGGCGGACCTTCTGGCTGCGTACCGGGAGCTCGTCGGCCCCCGCCCCGGCCGGGCCCGGCCTGCGTTCCTGCCCCTGCTGGTGCTCTCGTTCCTGGCCGGGGTGCTGGGGTTCCTGTCGCCCTGCTCGCTACCGGTGCTGCCCGCCTACTTCGCCTTTGCGGCCGGCAGCACCCGGCGGACGGTGCTGGGCCGGACCGTGGCGTTCTTCCTAGGGCTCGCCCTCAGCTTCTCGGCCATGGGCGCCTCGGCCGGCCTCGTGGGCGCGGCCCTCCGGGGACCCATGCCCTGGATCCAGCGCGCGGCCGGGGCCCTCATCGCGGCCTTCGGGGTGGCCTCGTTCCTGGGCAAGGGGTTTGAAGGCCTTCGGCTCCGGGGCCGTCCGGCCACGGGCCATGGGGGCGCGTTCTGGTTCGGGCTCGCGTTCTCCGTGGGCTGGACCGCGTGCGTGGGCCCGATCCTGGCAGGGGTGCTGGTGCTCGCGTCCACCCGCGAAGGGGCCCTGGCCGGGGGAGCGCTGCTTTTCGCGTTTGCCCTGGGCCTGGGGCTGCCCCTGATGGGGGTCTCGGCGGCCCTGGGGCGCCTGGACCGGCGGGGGAGGGTATGGCGCCTGCTTCGCGGCCGGGCCTGGGAGGTGCGCGTGGGCCGCAGGACCCTGTACCTCCACACCGCGGGCATGGTGTCGGGCGTGCTCCTGCTGGCCCTGGGCCTTCTCGTGGCCACCGGCCAGCTCGCCGTGCTCAACCGGCTCGTGCCGGCCGGGGCTGCGGCCTGGGTGGCCGGTTTGGAGGAACGGCTGCTGGGATGGCTCGGCAGCACCCCGTGACCTCCGCCCCTGCCGGGGAGGACGGGATGGTCCGGGGCAGCGCATCACCCCTCTCCCCCCCGAGTCCTCTCTGTTCGGACGGAACCCGGTATCAACCGGGGCAAAAAGACCTACATCGCCGAGGTTCGCATCTCCATGGGCTGCTTCAGCAGCCACAGGCTGAACACGCTGAAGGCGATCATGCCGACCAGGATGGGGATCTGGCCCCGCCGGGCCCGGGCCGGGTCCGGGAACAACCCCCGGCTGATCTTCTGGGCGGCCCACAGGCTGTACACGTGCCCCACCCCCACCAGGACCACCTGGAGGAGCCACAGCACGTCCAGGGAGACCAGCGGGGGCACCTTCCACGCGGCCGTGCCCAGAAGGTTCCAGCCCCGGCCCAGGGGGTCGCTGAGCAAGCGCACCACCTTGGGTCCCTCCATGAGCAGGTGCTCCAGGTTGTGGGACAGGTGGTAGAAAAGGGCGATGGGCAGCACGCAGTAGGCGTACCGCACGAAGTAGCTGCCGTAGGAGACCGGGTTCGGGTCGCCCCGGGTGGCGATCCGATGGGACCAGGCCACGAGCACGGCGTACACGAGCACCGGCAGCCCCATGATCAGGGCCATGCCCGCAGTGAACGCCCCCATCTCGCCCATGCCCGCCCCGGCCTGGAGCCACTCCAGAAGCTGGGGCCACGCCGGGGTCATGGTCAAGCCGTGGAACCCGGTGATGGCGAGCATCAGCAGGGCCAGGTACGCCTCGTCCACCGCGGGTTTGCCGAGGGCGGCGAGATCCGCGCCCCAGGGCCTCAGGTTCACGGTCATGTTGTCGTGGGGGCAGGCCTGGATGCACTCGGTGCACTGGATGCAGTAGGTGTTCACGGACATCCGGGCCGGGTTCTCGAAGGTGGGGCAGGGGTAGGCCGCGGCGCTGCCCCGGACGCACTCCTTGCTCGCGCACGAACGGCAGACCTTCCGGTCGCGGGCCCGGATCTCCACTCCGGCGAACAGGGCGTACAGCCCGCTCACCCGGCCCACCAGGCACCCGTACCGGCAAAAGCTTTTGCGCTCGAACAGGAACACGGCCACGATGGTCATCACCAGCATCCCGAGGCCCAGGTAGGCCGTGGCCCGGGGGCTCAGGGTCACCCCGAACCCCAGCTCGATCCAGGTGAGCCCCACGAACAGGGCGGTGGCGAGCCAGATGTTCCGCAGCCTCCGGGGCCAGGGCAGGCCCAGGCCCAGGCCCTGGTCGGTCTTCCTCCACAGCCGCAGCCGCTCCATCCAGGTGGCGATGGCGTCCCAGGGGCACACGTAGCACCAGGCCTTGCCCGCGAACAGGAGCACGATCACCAGCCCGCACCACCAGATCGTCCAGGTGAGCAGCGGCGCGATGTTCAGCCCCGGCGTCTGGTCGCCGAACAGACCGGCCACCAGGATCAGCGCGAACGCGGCCACGAACGCGAGCTGGCAGGCCGCCCGGAAGGCCCGGGACCGCACGGCCCGGCGGATCACGCCGAACCGCAGCAGGTCCACCCGATCGGGGTGGTCTGACGAGGGGCCGGGGGGGGTGGGGCGTCGCGGCCGGGCCGGCCGGCCCTCGAAGCACACGAACGAGACCAGGAGCACCGCCGCGATGGACACGTAGTACATCCACTGGGGGATGCCCCACATGGTGTGCATGAAGTACCGGGCCGGATCGAGCTGGAACGCCTGGCGGTGCTCGGCCGAGCACAGGTAGTAGGTCTTGCCCAGGTACGTGGAGGGAAGGGCCGTGGAGGGATCCACCGCCGCCTCGCACACCATGCACCGCTCGCGCACGTACCGCTCGGGGTCTGCACGGAAGAGCTTCCTGCACCGCTCGGTGCAGAAGTGGAACGTGGTGCCTTCGAAGGTCTCGGCGTAACCCCAGCCGGGGTTTACCTGCATGCGGCACACCGGGTCGGTG
The DNA here is from genome assembly GCF_000526155.1 of Deferrisoma camini S3R1. NCBI lineage: Bacteria > Pseudomonadati > Thermodesulfobacteriota > Deferrisomatia > Deferrisomatales > Deferrisomataceae > Deferrisoma > Deferrisoma camini. The sequence goes on from NZ_JAFN01000001.1 coordinate 3,301,215, forward strand.
ACCGCGCCGGCCATCCCCCCTTGCATCCCCCCATGGCCCTCCATGCCCTCCATGCCCTCCATGGAGCGCATGGCCATGGCCGGCTTCATGGCGCTCCAGTTGGACCAGGCCACCAGAAGGACCATGGCCCCGAAGAAGAGGTACGGAAACGCAACGCCCAGCCGCCTCATGCCCCCGCCTCCTGGGCCTGGCGCCGACGGCGCTTGATCCGCACCGCCCGCACCCCGATCAGGAACACCGCCAGCCCCCCTCCCACCGCGGCCAAAACCGATGCGGCGGACGACGGATCCCCCACCACCATCCGAAACGGGATCACCTCGGACCGGCCCTCCACCTCCATGGCAAGCTCCACCACGTACTCCCCCTCCCTGTCGAAGGTGACGGTGAGCTTGTGCACCCGGTCGAACGGCTCGATCCGGATGGGCGGCTGGAGCTCCCGGTTGCGGCCGAAGGTGAAGGTCTGGAGCACCCGTACCGTGACGGGCTGGCCGTAGGGTTCGCCGGTGGCGCGGTTCTTGATGTAGAAGGCCAGGTTGGCCGGCTCGCCGGGCGGGGGCTTGCCCGGGTAGCTGGTGAGCAGGACGTCGTAGGGGCCGGCGCTCGCCGGGTACTCCAGGGTGGGCACCTGGGGGTAGTTCTCCTTATACGAGTAATGGGGCAGCCCCAGGATATGGTGGGCCCGGGCCGGGGTCGGCGCCAAAACCGCCAGGGCGAGGGCTCCCCAGAACAGCGCCGCGGCCAGAGACCCGGCTCGTCCGGGCCCGTCGGACGACCGCATCCGTTGGATGCCCACCCGATAGGCCAGCGCGTCCTCCGGGCACGCCCGCACGCACCGGCCGCAGTTGTCGCACTCCATCCCCGAGCTCTCGGTCACGGGGTTCAGGCCCTGCTCGCACACCGGCTCGCACCTGCGGCAGTGGGTACACCGGTGCGGTTCGAGCCGCACGCGCACCGGCCGGCCCCGTCCCAGAACTCCCAGCAGTGCCCCCCCGGGGCACAGGCTCCGGCAGAACCACCGGGGCGACACGAACACCTCAAAGGCCAGGATCAGCCCCAGCACCACGAGCATGCCGGTCAGCGCCGTGCCGAACACCCAGGCGTGCACGAGCCGGCTCACCACGGCAGGCGGGTAGATCAGGGCGAACAGGGGCCGGGCCGTGATCGCGGCCACCACCAGCCCCACCGCCAGAAAGAGGTACTTGTTTCGGTACGAGAACCGGACCTCTGCCGGCGGGAGCTCCACCCAACGTAGGAGCCTCCGAAGCTTTCCGCCCGCCTCGAACAGCAGGTACCCGGGGCAGACCCAGCTGCAGAACACCCGGCCCAGCAGAAGGGCAAGGAGCACCGGCACGGCCGCTGCCAGGAGCAGCGGGGGGTGCAACACCTTGGAGGTGGCGATCACCTCGAGGGCGGCCAGGGGGTCGGTCACGTCCCAGCCAGCGAGCCGCATGGACCACAGGCTTCCCTTGAACCCATCCAGGAACGCCCGGGGATCGTCCAGGCCGGAGACCAGCCGGTCCACGACCCGGAGCCCCGAGCCCACCGGGCCCTCCACCGCCCGCATCTCGTCCAGGGCCCGGGCCGCCCGGTAGTGGGCGTACAGGCTGGCCAGGGCAAGGCCCACCACCAGGCACACCGTGCCGATCTGGACCAGGCGCCGGAGCGCCTGGATCCACCCGTGTCGTCTCTGTCGGGCTGTCACGGCTCCCTCACACCATTCCCCGGGTGGCGACCACCCGGATGGCCGGCCGTCCCCGGGTGACCACCCGGCAGATCTCCTCGCACATGCCGCATCCCACGCACTCCTTCTTCACCAGGATCGGCGCCAGGAACGCCCCCGGCTCCAGCCGGATGGCCCGCTCCCGGAGAGGGCAGAACATGTAGCACTCGCCGCACGGCCCCCGCCGCTCCGCCATGGCCGTGGCCTCGGTGGGCTCCCGGCCCAGGGCCATGAGCATGGCCTGCTCGTCCCGGATGCGCTTGGCCTTGTACGAGAGGCACAGGTCCTCGCGCAGCTCGGCCGACGCCATGCGCACCCGGCCGCGCTCCCTGGGCTCCAGGGGACGGAGCACGTGGGTGGGGCAGACCTGGGTGCACCGCATGCACAGGGTGCAGCCCTTCACCGCCGGGTCGATGTGCGGGGTGTGAAAGAGCGCACCGTCGCCCGCGGTGAAGAACCGGATCGCGCCCACGTCGCAGGCGTCCTGACACCGGTAGCATCGGATGCAGCCCGCCAGAAAGGCCGGCTCCCCCACGGCGCCCGGCGGCCGGACGAGCCGGCGGCCCGGGTCCTTTCGCGCCACCGGAAGCGCCGACGCCGCTCCGCGGGGTTTTCGGAGCAGCATCTGGGCTGCCACGGCCGCCGCACCGAATGCAGCGGCTCCGGCCCCGAGGCGCAGCATCGTTCGGAGGGCGCCCCGACGTCCCCTGCGGATCACGCCGCCCTCGGCCGCACCCGGATCGCCTGGGGGTACCGGATGCAGGCTCGCTCGCACGCGCCGCAGCCCACGCAGCCCTCGGCCTTCACTTCGGGCCGCTCCCACAGCCCCAGGGTCATGGCCCTGCCCGGAAACGGGCAGGCCCGGTAGCAGGCGCCGCAGGTCCAGCTGTTGTAGGAGTAGCACAGGCCCTTGTCGAGTACGGCCTTACCCATGGCCACCTTTTGTTGGATCTCCTCGGGGTCCTTGCGCACGGGCTGGAGCGCCCCGCTGGGGCACGCCTCGGTGCACCGCAGGTACTGGCCTTTGACCCGGTTGCACAACATGCAGGCCTGGCGGCGGGGCTGGATCGCAGGGGTTCCCTCCATGCCGCCGCCGGCCGAAACGCCCAGGGCCACGATGGCCCGGTTGGGGCAGGCGTCCGCGCACCGCTGACACCGGATGCACCGGGCCAGGAACTCCGCCTCGAGCAGCGCCCCGGGGGGCCTCACCCAGGCGGCCCGGGCCGCCCGGGGCGAGCCGGGCCGCAGGGACAACCAGGTTACGCCCACGCCCGGCACCAGCACCGACAGGGCGTTCTTGAGGAACTGCCTGCGCTCCATCCGAGACCGCTTTCCGGGCTCACACCCTCTCGATGCGGGCCGCGAGCTTCTTGTAGTCCACCTGGCCGCTCACCGGGTCCCACGCCCGGTGACTCACGGCGTTCACCAGCCACCGGTTTTTCCGGGGATCGGCGCTGTCGGCCACGGAAAGGTTCCACGGGCTGAACACGAGCCCCGGCGGCACCTCGGTTCGGGCCGGCCGCACCAGGCTCTCCACCCCCACCGACACCCGGGCCTCGTAGGAGCCCCGACGGGTCACCACCCGCACCCGGTCGCCGTCCTCCAGCCCGAACCGCTCGGCGTCCTCGGGGCTGAGCTCCACGTACTGCTCGGGCACCAGCTTCAGGGTCGTCGGCCCCCGGATCGTCTTCGCCGTGTGGAAGTGCTCGTACACGATGCCGAGCGAGAGCCAGAAGGGGTACAGGTCCTTCTTCTTGTGGTCCTCCAGGGCCAGGGTCCGGTCGTGATACGCGTCCAGATCGGGCAGTTCCGGGGTGAGGCCCGCGTCCCGAGCCTGGACCAGCAGGTTCTTGATCCCCTTCTTCTTGGCCTCGGCCAGGTTGTCGATCAGGAACGGTCCGGCGCCGGGCAGGTCCCGATAGCCGTAGCGCATGAGCTGCCCGGTGATCTCCTTGAGACGGGAGTAGTCCTGCTCGCACAGCTTCATCCGGGCCTTGCCGTCCTTGTGGCGGAAGGCGCCGTAAGGCTTGCCGGCCCAGCCCTCCTGGCCCAGGTACCGGCGGGGTACCCCGCCCTTGCGGGCCAGCTCCACGGTGGGTGCCGGCCACTGCACGCCCCGGAGCCTCCGGAGCTGATCGTAGAGGCTGACCCCGTCCTGCCGCTCTACCTCGAGCATGCCGCTGACATCGGCGTCGGAGCCCTTGCTCGCGGCCACGATGTCCCGGAACACGTCCTCGGGATCGTAGGCCATGAGCCCGTTGCCCAAGGGGATCTTCTTCTCGTAGGGGAAGATCCGGTCCGCGTCGAGACCCAGCTTCCGGGCCAGGGCCTTGCCCTTGTCGATGGCCATGTCCATGTCGGGCCGGCAGTTGGGCGGCGGGTTGGACGTGCCGTCGCAGACGTAGATGCGCCGCTCCGACTGGATGTAGGTGCCACCGGCCCACTCGCCCCAGGTGGCGGCCGGGAACACCACGTCGGCGTAAAGCAGGTTGGGTGCGTGGCGGTAGATGTCCTGGACCACGCAGAACATCTTGGTCATGGCGGGCCGAACCAGGGTCTCCACGTCGGGAAGGTGGACGTGGGTGGTGTACATCCAGAACATGGCCAGCAGATCACCCTTCAGCGCCCGCTCCATCATGCCGATGACCATGCCCGGGTTCTGGAGAAGCGCGGTCTGGGCCAGCCGCTCCCGGGGCACGCGCCAGGCGTCGGCGATGTGGTTTCGCCACTGCTCGTTCTTCAGCGGCTGGTTGAACGGCAGCCGCCCGGTGAGCCCGCCCATGAGCCGCTCGCTCATGGCGTTGGGCTGGCCGGTCTGGGAGTGGGTGCCGCATCCGGGCCGGCCGACGTTGCCCGTGAGCAGGTGCAGGTTGATGATGCTGATCGTGTTGTGCTGGCCGTGGAGCATCTGGTTGTACCCGATGCCCCAGAACGAGAGCACCCCGCCCCGGCCCCGCTGCCGGCCCTTGACGGTGGCCGCGGCCCACTCCTTGGCCACCTGCTCGATGAACCCCACGGTGACCCGGCCGTTCTCGAACACCCGCTGCCGCTCCACCACCTGCTGGGGCGAGTAGCGCTCCTTCACGCCCGTGACGTACTCGCGCCAGCCGTTCACGTTCTCGTCGAGCCACTTCTCGGGCATGAGGGCCTGGGGGTAGCGGGTGAGCAGCACGTGGGCGATGGCGTTCTGGTAGCTGATGTCGCCGTTGAGGGTCTGGAGGTGGTAGCTGTTCCTGGGGTCGATGGACTCCAGCCCGATCACCGTTCCGGTCTTCCTCGGATCGGCCACCAGCGTGGGGATGCCCGTGCGCTTCTTGTAGTCGGCCACCCGCCAGAACAGGATCGGGTGGGCCTCCCGGGCGTTGTGGCCCCAGAAGCAGATGAAGTCCGCGTGCTCGATGTCTTCGTAGCTCGTGGGCGGGGCGTCCGAGCCGTAGGAGTGGAAGTACCCGGTCACGGCCGAGGTCATGCACATGCGGGCGTTGGCCTCGATGGAGTTGGACCCGATCACCCCCTTCATCAGGACGTTCTCGATCCACTGGGCCTCCATGGTGAGCTGGCCCGAGCCGTTGAGGCCCACGGCATTTCCGCCCTTGGCCTTGACGATCTCGGCGATCTTCTCGGCCACCAGCTCCTCGGCCTCCTCGTAGGGCATCTCCGTGAACACGCTGTCGTCGAACCGGCCCTTGGTGCTGGACACGTGATCCCGCAGGGGATCGGTCATGTCCTTTCGCACCAGCACCTTGGTGAGCCGGTCCCGGTAGATGGGCTCGTGGGCGTTCAGGCCCTTGATGCACTGGATCCCCCGGTTGGTCGGGTGCTTCTTGTCGGGCACCATGCCCACCACCTTGCCGTCCTGGACCTTGATCAGGGTGCCGCAGCCCACCCCGCAGTAGGGGCAGGCCGACTGGAGCAGCCTCACCCCGGCCGGGGGCTTCGCAGGGGCTGCGTGGGCCGCCTCGATCAGCTCCAACGGGGCCAGCTTGGACGCGGCGCACACGACGCCGGCTCCGGCGGCCATCTTGAGGAACTCCCTTCGGTCGAAGTGCACGGGTCCGCGACGGCGTTGCATGGGTCTTCTCCTTACGAGGCTGGAAGGCTGGAACGCTGGAACGCTCGAAGGCCGTTCATTCGTTCGATCTCCGGGTTCCCCCGCTCACCGGGCCGGGGCCGCGGCCAGCACGCTGCGCTCGGCCGGAAGGGTCATGGGCGAGGGTGCCGCCCGGGACCAGTGGCGGATGTAGGCCACGAGGTCGTCGATCTCGTCCATGGTCAGGTCCACCAGGCCGTTGAACCCGCGGCCGAAGGGGCGCATGGCCGTGCCTGCGCGGCCCTTCACGATGGTGGCCTGGAGGAACCCGTCCGTGGCCGCGGCCAGGAAGCCTTCGTTGTTGAGCGCGGGCGCCCACGAGGAGAGCTTGGGCTCGTCGATCTCGGCCTTTCCGTTGATCCCGTGGCAGCCCGCGCAGTTGGCCTCGTAGAGCCTTTGGCCCCGGGCCAGGTCCCAGGGGATCACGAACCGGTGGGGGGTGTCCCCCGGGGGCCGGGCGTGCTCCAGGGAGCGCAGGTAGGCCACGATGTCGTTGATCTGGTCGCTGGTGAGATCCAGGATGGACTGGGGCCCCTTCTTGACCGGCCGCATCTCGGTGCCGTCGCGGCCCATGGCCATGGTGGCCATGAGAAACCCGTCGGACGCGCTCCGGAGGAACGAGAGGTTGGCCAGGGCCGGGCCGCTCGCCCCCTCCCCGGCCTCGCCGTGGCACTGGGAGCACGACTGCCGGTACCAGATCTCCCCCAGCTGGGGCACGCCGTGGGGGGAGTGCTTCACCGAGACCCGCGGCCGGTCCTGGAACGTGCGCAGGTAGGCCACGATGTCACGCATCTGCCGGTCCGTGAGCTCGCCGATCCCCTGCTCGGCCCGGGCGAACCCCAGCATCTGGGTACCCACCTTGCCGTTGCGGATCCACTCGAGAATCATGCCGTCTGTGGCCGAGGCCAGGAACACCGGGTTGTTGAGCTGGGGGCCCACCCCCCCCTCGGCCGCCTCGCCGTGGCACTTGCTGCAGTTGTCCCGGTAGAGGGCCCGGCCCACCCATGGGTCGCCACGCCCGGCCCCCGCGGGCACGCTTCGGCTGGGCTCGGTCTGCCACGAGCGGATGAAGCGGATGATCGACGCCACGTCCTCGCTCGACAGATGGCGCCAGGCGGGCATGCCGGTACCGGGCCGGCCGGACACGATGGTGGTGTACAGGTAGTCGTTCCCCACCAGGGCAAGGAACTCCTGGGTGGCCAGGGACACCGCCAGATCCCCCATGCCGTCGAGGCCGTGGCAGGTGCGGCAGTTGGTCCGGTACAGGATCCGGCCGATGCGCTCGGAGGCCCGGGGGTCACCGGCCTCCAGGAGCGAGAGCACCGCAGCCCGGTCGCTGCGCCTCGGCTGCCAGGTGCGCAGGAACGCCAGCAGGTCCGAGACCTCCTGCTCGGTGAGCCGCCGCCAGCCCGGCATGGCCGTGTTCTCCCGGCCGTCCAGGATGGTGGCGGCCAGGAACGCGTCCGAGGCCGCGGCCAGGAACCCCGGGGAGTTGAGGGATGCGCCGATCCCCCCCTCGCCCCGGCGGCCGTGGCATGCCGCGCAGTTGCGACGGAACAGGATCCGCCCGGACCGGGGGTCCCCCTTGGCCGCTGCGATGCGGGCCCGGTCGGGTCCGGGGATCTGCCACGAGCGGATGTAGGCCACCACCCGGTCCACCTCCTCGGGCAGCAGCCCCCCGCCCTCCGCATCGCCCCAGGCGAGCATGGTGGTGCCGGGCCGGCCGTTTTTCACGATGGTGGCCAGGTAGTGGTCGCTGGCCACGGCCAGGGTGTCCGGGTTGTTCAGCGAAGGCACCATCAGGTCCAGCGGGCGGTCCGCGGCCTGGGCCAGGAGGGGGTCCCGCACGGTGCTGCCCTGCCCGTCCCGGCCGTGGCAGGCCGAGCAGAACATGCGGTACAGCCGCTTGCCGTCCAGGGGTTCGCCGTCTCCCCGGGGCGGCGGCGGGGTGTACGAGGCCGGGGCAGCCTTCTCCCGCAGGCTCAGCATGTAGTTGGTGAGGTCCTCGGCCTGGCGGTCGGTGAGGCCCAGGTCGGGCATCAGGGTGTTGGGGCTCACGGCGGCCGGCCGCTTGAAGTGCTCGAACAGCCATTGGCGGACCGTGCGCTCCCCCTGGACGTGCGAGAAGTCGAACCCCTCGGGCCCCTTGTCGCCCACATGGGTGATGTCGGGCCCCAGCGACCCGCCTCGGTTCCGGTACTTGTGGCAGCCCAGGCAGCCGTACTCCACCACCAGACGCTTTCCGCGGGCGACCGAGGCGCTTCCGGGGAGGGCCGCGTCCAGCTCATCGGTCGTGATCGGCCGGGGCGGCACGCCCGCCACGTACTGGATCGCCTCGACGCCGTAGAGGTCGTTCTCGTGGTGGCACCGGCCGCAGTTGGTGTACACGAGCTCGCCCGTGCGCAGGGGCTCGGGCCAGTACCGGGTCTGACCGTGGGCGTCGGCCTTCTCCAGGGCGCGGCCCTGGCCGTCGTGGCACACCGTGCAGCCGAACCGTCCGAGGGGGTGGGTCTTCAGCCAGTCGCCGCTGTGGGCCCGCAGGGGCGGGTCTGCGTCGGCCAGGCTGGGGTTGTCCACGCCGGCGTGGCAGGTGACGCACCGGTCCAGCCGGCCCAGCTCGGGCAGCACCACCTGCTGCACCTCCACCCGGATCCGCTCGGCCGCGGCCCGGGCTCGGTCGTCCGCGGCCCGGGCCAGCACGGCCTCCTTGTAAGCCCGCTGGTAGCCGCGCCACTCCAGCCCCAGGTTCTCCCGGACCGCGGCCACCGCCATCAGGCCCAGGGCCGCAAGCGAGCTCGCCAGCAGCGCGAGCTTCCACCGGCGCGAGGAGGGGAAGGCACCCTTCGGGGGGGACGTGTCGGCTCGATCGTTGCCCATGATCCACCTAGTGTGTCGGCCACAGCGTGGGCCACCAGTAGAACACCCAGTTGGGCCCCCGGAACCAGACCGCGATGATGGTCAGCACCAGGAAACCGGCCAGGAAGCAGGTGAACAAACCGACGGCGCCCAGCCGGGTTGATCCGGTGCGGTGCGCCACCAGCAGGGACCAGAGCATGTACACGGCCGTGAGCACGGTGCCGGGGTTGAACAGGATCACGGCAATCTGGGGGATGTCGGGGAACCAGTTGCGGAGCCACCCGAACGCGATGGCGAACGTCTCGAGCCCCAGCACCGCGGTCAGGCCGAACGCGGCCGACACCAGGGCGATGCGCTTCTCCCGGGCGCTCCCCCCGAACCACCGGCCCGACACGGTCTGCTCCCGGTCGAGGTACGGCACCAGGGCGAGCCCCAGGAGCGCCACCGTGGGGATGCCGATGCCCCCCATGAACGCCGAGTACGACACGAGCTCCTGGAGGCCCAGAAAGTACCAGGGCGCCTTGGCCGGGTTTTCGGGCACCAGGGGGTTGGCCGGCTCTTTCAGGGGCGCATCCTGGAGGAAGGCCCAGGCCAGCAGGAACACCACCGTGACCATGAGGACCGTGGCCTCGGCATAGAACAGGTGGGGCCAGGAGGGGAGGGTGTTCTCCGGGCCGCGGCCCACGGCCGGGCTCTTGCCCCGCACCAGCGCCATGAGCCCGTAGGTCTTCTTGGGCTCCTGGGTGAACACCGGCCGGCAGTCCTCGGGCGGGGGGCCGAGCACGGCATCGGCGTCCGGCGGACGCGACAGCCCCCCGTCCTTCCGGATGCGCCAGAAGTGCACCCCGATGAACACGGCCGTGAGCAGGGGCAGCAGGATGCAGTGGATCATGTTGAACCGGATGAGGGCCTCGTCCCCGAGGACCCGGCCCCCCACCAGGGCGGCCTGCATGTACGCGCCCGGGTCGAAGTACCGGGTGATGCCCAGGGCGTCGGTCACCTCCCGGATCGAGGTGGCGATGTTGGTGCCGATCACCATGGCCCAGTACCCGAGCTGGTCCCACGGGAGCAGGTACCCGGTGTAGGACAGGGCCATGGTCAGCACCCACAGCAGGATCCCCAGGACCCAGTTGAACTGGCGGCCGCCCTTGTACGAGGCCGTGAAGAACACCCGGACCATGTGGAGGATCACCGAGGCCACCATCAGGTGGGCCGCCCACCGGTGCATGTTGCGGATGATCCGGCCCACCGGCACCATGAAGTGGATCTCCTTAATGGAGTCGTAGGCCAGGGCCGTGGTGGGCTTGTAGTAGAACATGAGCAGCACGCCCGTGACCGCGAGGATCACGAAGCTGAAAAACGCGATCAGCCCCAGTCCCAGGGTGAACGAGGGCCTCAGGCTCCACCGGTGGACCCGCGCGGAGTGGATATGGAGGAAGAAGTTTTGGGTCACGGCCTCGGACCGGGCCCGGTCGGTGACGGGCGGGCCGTGGCGCACCAGGCTGCGCTTCAGGGTCTGGGGCAGCGCCTTCAGGTTGGCCACCAACGCGGCCAGTCCGCCCGGGGGGGGCTCGTGGGCTTCGCCGGCGATCGGGTTGGGCTGGCTCATGCCGTCATCCCCTTGTCATGCCTGAAAGTACGTGCCGGCTGACACGGTCCGGCTCTCGTCCACCTGGAGCTGGCCGTCGGGGGCCAGGGAGATCTCGTACCAGGGCAGGGGGCTCGGCGCCGGGCCCTGGAGGACCTTGCCGTCGGGGTCGAACCTCGATCCGTGGCAAGGGCACACGAACCCCGGGGGGGCCTGGTTGACGATGCACCCCAGGTGCGTGCACACGGCCGAGATGGCCACGAACCCCTCGGGCCGGTGGAAGATGAACACGTTGCGGCCCTCGGGCCGGCGGACCTCCCCCACCCGGAAGTCGTTGGCCAGCCCGATCTTGTAGCGCCGGGAGGGTTCGGGAAACGCCCGGGGGAAGGCCAGGCTCAGCATCCCGCCCACCGAGGCCGCCACCGCCGCCAGAAAGCTGCCCAGGGCCGCCAGGCCCAGGAAGTCCCTTCGCTTGACCGGGGGATCCGTCGAGACGCTCATGGCCACACCTCCTGGAACTCCACCCGCTCCATGGTGATCGCCGCGTTGGGGCACCGCTGGGCGCACAGGGCGCACCGGATGCACAGATCCTCGTCCTTGATGATGGCGCTCGCCTGCTCCCACCCCTCGCCGATCACCTCCCGGGCGAGGCGCTGCTGCTCGTCGTCCAGCTCCAGGTCCGCCAACGGCACGAGCTTGAGGCAGCCCATGGGGCACACGTCCGCGCACCCGCCGCACAGCACGCACCGCTCGCTGTCGAAGATCGGGTTCACCCCGCAGTCCAGGCACCGGCTCGCCTCGCGCCGGGCCAGGGCTTCGTCGTAGCCCCGCTCCACGAGGCGGCCCGGAGAGGAGAGCCGTTTTTGCACCTCCTCCAGGGGCACCGGGGTACGGGGGAGGGCCTCGTAGCCCGGTTCGCGCCGGAAGCCGGGCAGATCCCGGTGGCGCTCCAGGAGCCGGGGGGCGATCTCCCGGCCGGAGAGGTAGGCGTACACGGACCGGGCGGCCCTTTTGCCGCTGGCCACCGCCGTGACGATGTTGGCCGCGCCCAGGGCGGCGTCGCCGGCCACGAACACGCCCTCGGCCGTGGTGGCCAGGGTGTCCTCGTCGATCTCCAGCAGGCCCCAGTCGGTGAACCGCACCCCGTGGCGCTCGGGATCCACAAAGTCCAGATCGGTGCGCTGGCCGATGGCCAGGATCACGGTGTCGCAGGGCTCCATCCGCTCGGACCCGGGGATCGGCTCCGGCCAGCGCCGGCCGCTCTCGTCCGGCGGGCCCAGCCGGTTCTCCACCAGGCGCACGCCGCGCACCCGGCCCTGCTCGTCCTTCTCGATGGCCACCGGGGTCACCAGGTACTGGAAGTTGACCCCCTCCTCCCGGGCCTCCTCCAGCTCCTCCTCGGTGACCGGCATCTCGTCCCGGGTGCGGCGGTACAGCACGTTCACCACGCTGTCCACCCCCACCCGCAGGGAGGACCGGGAGCAGTCCAGGGCCGTGAACCCGCCCCCGATCACCACCACCCGCTTCCCCAGGGGCGGGGGGGCGCCGAAGGCCACCTGCCGCAGGAACTCCACCCCGCCGAGCACCCCCTCGGCGTCCTCGCCGGGGATGCCCAGGCTCCGGGAGCGCTTGGCCCCCACGGCGATCACCACCGCGTCGAACTCCCGGAGCAGGTCGTCGAAGCCGACGTCCCGGCCCACCCGGACCCCGCAACGGATCTCCACCCCCAGGTCCTGGATGGCCCGGATCTCGGCGTCGAGCACCTCCCGGGGGAGCCGGAACGCCGGGATGCCAGTGTACATCATGCCGGCCGGCTTGGGCTCCATCTCCAGGACCACCGGCCGGGCGCCCATCAGGGCCAGGTCGTGGGCGCAGGCGAGCCCCGCGGGCCCCGCGCCGATGATCGCCACGCGCCGGCGCTCGGGGGGCGGCAGGGCCCCCTCGGCGCGGGCCCGGAACAGGTGGGCCAGTTCGTCCTGGTCGGCGTCTGGCGTTGCCGGTTCCTGGAAGTTCTCGGGGCGGGCCAGCGTGCGGTCCGGCGGGGCCTCGGTACCGAACCGCTCGGTCACGTAACGCTTCAGCGCCCGGATGGAGATGGGCTCGTCCACTTTGCCCCGGCGGCAGGCCTCCTGGCAGGGCGCGCTGCACACCCGGCCGCAGACCGAGGCCAAGGGGTTGGGTCCCCGGGCGATCCGATACGCTGTTTCATCCTCACCCGAGGCGATCGCCCGCACATACCCCCGCGCGTCCGTGTGCACGGGGCAGGCCGCCTGGCAGTTGATCAGCTCTTTCCAGTAGCGATCGTCCGGAACAGTGACGCGCAGGCCCATCCAACCCCTCCGCGGATCAGGACGGGTGCTCGTTCCCGGCCGGCTCCGGGCGGTTGACCGGGTGGCCGAGAATGGCCGTGTTGAGAGCCGGTGAATCCACGCAAGCAAGAGTCACTATTCCACGACTTGCCGACTCAGGCAAACTAGAACTTGGTTTGGGGGATAAGAAAATGAAAAACCTTGACCCAGGTCAAAGCGACGGAAGGCGGGGACGGCTCGTCCCCCCGAGGGGGCTAAAGGTTCCCACCCCTCATGACGATAGATCTTTGCAAGTGCACGGGGCCGCTATCGTCGGATCGTCGCCCCTCCCCTTGCCCGCACAACCCCCTTTCGAACGCTACCCCCTGTTCGCCGACCCGGCCCCCGGGCCGGTGTGACGGAAAGGAGAAGGACCATGCAGTGGGAACCCAAGATGGCCACGGGCATCGCCAAGATCGACGCCCAGCACAAGGAGCTGATCCGAAGGATCAACAAGCTGCTGGACGCGATGAAGGAGGGGCAGGGTCGGGAGATGGTGGGGGAGGTGCTGGAGTTTCTGGGGCGGTACGTGGTGGAGCACTTCGCCGACGAAGAGGCCCTGATGAAGAAGTACGGCTACCCCAAGTACCCCGAGCACAAGGCGATCCACGACCGGTTCAAGAAGGAGTTCGAGGCCCTGGCCGCCGAGAACGAGAAGAGGGCGGGGAGCCTGTCGCTCACGCTCCAGGTGCAGAACAAGGTCGTGGACTGGCTGCGCAACCACATCATGAACGTGGACGTGAAGATGGCGGCCCAGTTGAAGGAGAAGGGAGCAGCCTGACCGGTCTGTGCCCCGGGGCCCAATCCGGACGAACGCCGCGTCCCCATGGGGGCGCGGCGTTCGCTCGTCCAAGGGCTTGGGGAAAGGGGCGCCCTTGCGGTGCCCGCGGCCTGTGGTAAGGGATACCGGCGGCCCCGGCCCGGGGCCGGGCAGCAAACGGACCATTCCGGCATCGGAGAGAGGAGCGCGATCATGAAGAGCCTGGGGGCGTTGGCCGCGGCCGTCGTGGTCGCCCTGGCTGCGGCACGGGTGGGGGCTTCGGAGACACCGGTGAGCGACGACACCGAGGCGTGCATCGGATGCCACGAGGAGGTGACCCCCGGCATCGTGGCGGACTGGCGCCGCAGCCGTCACGCCCACACCACGCCCGGGGAGGCGCTGGACCGGCCGAAGCTCGAGCGCAGAGTCTCGGCAGCCTCCGTGCCCGAGGCGCTCCGGACCGTGGTGGTGGGCTGCGCCGAGTGTCACACCCGCAACCCCGACGCCCACCCCGACACCTTCGACCACAACGGGTTCCGGGTGCACATCGTGGTCACCCCGGCCGACTGCGCCACCTGCCACCCCGAGGAGCGCGAGCAGTACGGCCGCAACCTCATGGCCAACGCCCACGACAACCTGATGGGCAACCCGCTGTACGGGGCGTTGGTGGCGGCGGCGGCCGGGCCCACCACGTACGACGGGCAGGGGTTGGTGGTGAGCCCCCCCGACGAGCGGACGCTCGGCGACGCCTGCCTCGCCTGCCACGGAACCCGGGTCACGGTGGACGGTATGGAGACCCGCGACACGGCCATGGGCGAGATGGAGTTCCCCAGGCTCCGGGGCTGGCCCAACCAGGGGGTGGGTCGGATCAACCCCGACGGCACCAAGGGGGCGTGCACCTCGTGTCACACCCGCCACCGGTTCTCGATCGAGGAGGCCCGCGAGCCGGACGCGTGCGAGCAGTGCCACAAGGGGCCGGACGTGCCGGCCTACAAGGTGTACGAGGTCAGCAAGCACAACGCCGTGTATCAGTCGTCCAGGGGCTCGTGGGACCTTGAGGGCGTTCCCTGGGTGGTGGGCCGGGACTTCACCGCTCCCACCTGCGCCACCTGCCACGCGAGCCTCATCGTGAGCCCGGGGGGAGACGTGCTGGCCCCGCGCACCCACGAGATGGCCGACCGGCTGAAGTACCGCCTGTTCGGGCTGCCCTACGCCACGGCCCACCCCCGCTCGGGCGACACCACGGTGATCCGGAACAAGGGGGGGCTCTCCCTCCCGTCGGAGCTGTCCGGGGAGCCGGTGGCCGAGTTCCTGATCGACGGGGCCGAGCAGGCCCGGCGGGAGGCTCGGATGCGCTCGGTGTGCTCGGGGTGCCACAGCGGCCAGTGGATCCGGGGCCACTTCGAGCGGCTGGACCACACGGTCCGGACCACCAACGCGCTGACGCTCGAGGCCACCAAGATCCTTCTGCGGGCCTGGGAGTCCGGGCTGGCCCGGGGGCCCGGCCAGGGCGGGAACCCCTTCGACGAGGCCATCGAGAAGATGTGGGTGGAGCAGTGGCTGTTCTACGCGAACTCCACCCGGTTCGCCTCGGCCATGGCCGGCGCGGACTACGGGGTGTTCGCCAACGGCCGGTGGTACCTGCAGAAGAACCTCGCCCTCATGAAGGACTGGCTGGGGTTCCTGTCGCGGCCCCCGACGGGCCGGTGACCGGGGGTTTGGCCCAGGGGGCGGGTCGCGGTATCATTCGCGGCCGCTTTTTTCCACGAAACGGGAAGGAGAACGCCCCATGCCCCACGTCACCAGGATCAAGGTCCGGGGGTACCACCTGGATCTCTACGGACACGTCAACAACGCCCGGTACCTGGAGTTCCTCGAGGAGGGCCGGTGGAGCTGGGTGGAGGAGCGCGGAGACCTGGCCGGGTTCATGAAGGGGGGGTACGGGTTCTCCGTGGTGAACATCAACATCAACTACCGCCGGCCCGCCTTCCTGGGCGACGAGCTGGAGATCCTCACCTCCCTGAAGGGGCTGGGGAACCGCTCGGGCGTGGTGCGCCAGGTGGTGCGCCTGGCCGGCACCGACACCGTGGTGGCCGAGGCCGACGTGACCTTCGTGGTGGTGTCGGCCCAAACCGGCCGGGCCGTGCCCCTGGATGGGGAGGTGCGGGCCCTCCTGGCGGGGTTGGAGGCGGACCGCAGCGGGGATTCGGCGGAGTCGTAGCCTCCTTGGGCCGTGCCCGGGGGAAAAAGGAAGGGCCCCGAGGGGCCCTTCCTTTCTTGCAGATGGGGTTTCCGGCTTACGGGGGGCCGAGGGTCCACGAGGTGCGTTTCCACGCCATCTCCTCCACGGCCGGCACCTCCATCAGGTCGATCGGCTGCCACCCGTAGGACGAGATCTCCTCGAGGGTGCCGCCCTCCCGGAGGACCTCCCGGACGAAGGCGTCGTAGCCGCCCGTCAGGCGCATGCAGGTGACCCGGGCCGTGACCTTGCTCACGGCATCCGTGGCGGGGTAGGTCTGGGTGTCGGCGCTTCCCTCTCCCCCGTAGGTCACGGTCATCTCGGGCAGGGGATAGCCCAGGGTGAGCTCGGTGATCGAGCCGTCCGTCAGGTAGTTCTCCCACCGGGTGCGGTCGGCCCACCCGTCGCCGTTCGTGTCGAACTCCACGTCCACGTCCACCGCGCAGGCGTCGGCGTTCGAGGCCTGGTAGCGTACCGTGACCGTCTTGCCCTCGGTGTCCACGGTGATCTCCGGATCCGACACGGTCACGGCCACGCCCGGCGCGGCGAGGTCCAGGGGGTCGGGCAGCGCCTCGGGCGCCCAGGAGCGGTAGAACCCGAACCCGTCCCGTTGGTCCGTGCCGTCGAACATCAGGTGCACCGTGCTCTCGTCCTGCACTGTGAGCACCGACCCGGTGGCGGCGGCGCCCTCGGACACACTCTGCATGGACCGCACCCGGATCCCCGACGCCCCCACAACCTCCGCCCGTAGATAGCCTGGGGGCGCGTTCTCCAGCCCCAGGGGAGACTCCGGGTCGAGCCCCGAAAGATCCACGGGCACGGGGTCGGACGCCCCCACCGTGTCCGCGTCCAGGGGGACCTCCACGGTCCAGTAGGAGCCGTCGTCGAGTGGGGCAGCGAACTCCAGCACGTAGTCCGCCCCCGGCACCACCGGGATCTGTACCCTGCCCTGGTCATCCTGGGGAAGCTCGTGGGTTTCCCCGAACCGAAGCTCCATCCCGTCGACGAGGATCGCCACGTCGGACAGCTCGACTTGGATGCCGGCGGGCGAGGCGATCTCCAATGACCGCAGCGCCACCGCGTCCGTCTCGCCCAGGGAGAACGCGTCCTCCCCGGAGCTCTTGAACCCGAAGTACTCGTAGTCGCAGGTGTACGTGGAGTCGTTCCACTGACCCAGCATGGCGAGCAGGTTCACCCGCCCGTCCGACGTCGTAAAGGCCCACAGCGGCTCGATGTCCAGGGAGGACAGCGGGGAATCCACGTTCGACCCCCAGTACCCGAAGTTGCGGGGCCACTGCCCGTAGAGAAGGAGCCCGCAGCTGTAGGCCGCAGGGAACCGGACCGTGCGTGACGAGCCGGTCTCCCAGGAGTCCAGACCCACCTCATACGTGCCGGGGGTCTCGATCTGGACCAGGGTATCGGACACGTTGCCCCAGCTCTCTCCGTGGAACCCGTAAAACGCCGGCCCCGCAAACGTCAGCTGGGAGCTCAGCCCCTGCAGGTCCTCCGAGTTCACGGCAGGATCGTCCACCGGAGTGCTCGCAAACCACAGGCCTCCGCCGTGGCCGATCACGTCCGACAGGGCGTCGAAGTCCACCTCCGGTCCGAGGCCGTCGGACCGGACCTCCTTGAACTGGAACACCACGCCCGCTTCGTCCGGATCCAGGACGTACACCGTGACGCTCTTGGTCGAGCTCTGGCCCGCGTCGTCGGTGACCTCCGCGGTCAGCGTGTAGGTGCCCGGGTCCTGGAAGGTATGGGATAGGGTGGCGCCCGATCCGATCGGTTCGTCGTCCAGGTACCACGCGTACCCGGTGATCTCCCCGTCGTCGTCGGCCTCGGCCGTTGCCGTGACGTCCAGGGGGGCCACGCCCGAACCGGGCTCCACCCGAACGGACACGATCGTCGGCGGCCGGTCCTGGACCAGCACCGGTACCGAAGACGAGGCAGTGAGCCCGCCCGCATCCGTCACCTCCACCCGCACGGTGTGGGTGGCCTCCGCCTCGAAGGCATGGGTGAAGGTGCTCGCGGTGCCGGCGCTCACGGGCTCACCGTCCACGAACCACCGGTAGTACAGGCTCTCGCCCTCCCGGGCGTCCGGATCCTCGGCATCCGCAGCAAACGTGACCTCCAGCGGCGGTCGGCCCGAGGCGGGGTCGGCCGTGAGGGCGTGGATCACCGGCGGGTCGGCCGTGACCGTCACGGCGTACGTGGCCGTGGACACGACCCCCCGGCTGTCCTCCGCCTCCACCCTCACGGTGTAGGAGCCGGCCTCCGCAAAGGTCCACGCGGCCTGCAGCGGATCGTCCGTGGGAACCGGCCGGAACCCGCCCTCCGGGCCATCCACGCTCCACCGGACCTCCGCCACCTCCACGCCCTCCGGCACCGCGGCCCCCAGGGTCACCACGTCGCCCGCCCGGGCCGTAGGCTCGTCCACCCCGTCCGCGCGGCCCACCTCCAAGAGTACCGGGGAGTAGGCCTGGAAGCTCACCTCCCGCACCACCTTGTGGGCCTCGGCCGTCTCCTGGGCGTTTCGAATCTCGACCCGCACGGTGTGTTCGCCCTCGGTGTCCGGGGTGTAGGTGAACGCTGGGCTCGTGCCCTCCCCTTGGTCCACGCCGTCCACGAGCCACCGGAATCGCAGGTCTGCATCGTCGGGCTGGGTGGTCACCTCCACCGAGAGCGCCACCTCGTCGCCCACGAGCACCCAGCCGCCGGAGGCGGCAAAGGCATCCAGGGGGTCGCCGTTCACCCGGAGCTCGCCGTCGAACGGAGCCGTGACCTCGATCACCCGTGAGAGCGACGCGCTCATCCCCCTGGCATCCTGGGCCCACACCGACACCGTGTAGCTGCCCGGCTTGTCCAGAACGAGGGGGATGGCCCCGTCCTCGGGGAGTTCCGCGTTCCAGGCGATCGTCTCGGACCACCACCACCGGTTGCCCGACCGGTAGGTCACCGAGTACGTGCCTTCCGCGATCGAACCGCCCCCTTCCTCGTACCCGCCGGGGCCGTTGTCGCTCTTGACCTGCACGGTCACGTCCAGGCCGGGGGCGTCCCCGGCCGGGAGCTCCACCCAGGTGTTGCCGTCCTCGTCTTGGTGAAGCGCGTCTTCCGGCAGGGACACCTCGAACCGCAAGGGGTAGAGCACGTGCACCGTGGTGGTGAGGGCCGTCTCGAGCCCCCGGGAGTCCACCGCTTTGTAGGTGACCGCGAAGTCCCCGGGGTCGGTGTAGCGGCACGCGGGGAGGTCCCAGACGCTGGCGGCCTCGGCCGGGGATTCGCCGTTACCGCAGTCGAGCTCGAAGTGGTCCAGGTCGCCGTTGGGGTCTCGGAACCAGACCCGCCCGGCCATCCACACGTCCACCCGCTCTTGCCATCCGTCGGTGTCCGCATCGTACGCCCGGTACAGGGACACCACGTACTCGTCGTCGAGCCCGCCGCCCGCCACTTCCGGCGGAACCGGGTTGGGTTCCACGGTGAACTCGGCGGTTTCCCGGTCCGTGAGCCACGTGCGATCCGTCACCGAGGCGATGACCACGCACCGGAGCGTGCCCTCGAGCAGGGTGTAGGCCGGATCGGTGCCGATGGACCAGGTTCCGTCGGGCTCGGCCCTCACGGCCAACCAGCGGCGGGTGCCCGCCTCGTCCGAGCAGTCCAAGGTGATGTTGCGGGAGCGGATCGTGTCGTCGCCGTCGGGGTCCGACGCGTCCAGGCTCACCACCACCGGGCTGCCGGCCTGGACCTCGTCGGCGCTCAGGGTAAGGGCATCGATCGAGGGCGGGGTGCTCTGCACGTCGATCCCCAGGTCCACCACCCGGGGCGGCACCGTGTCGTCGTCCGCCACGGACAGGGTCACCCGGAGGGTGTACCGGCCCAGGTCCACGTCGTCTGCCACCGTGAACGAAAACGACTCCCCCGACCCTTCCTCGATCGGCACCGATTCGTCGGACACCCAACCCCGGTACAGGGCGTAGGAGATCGCGAGCGTCCGGCCGCTGGCGCTTCCGGCCCACTCGTCCGGTCGAACGGTCAGCGACTCCCCCCGCCGGAGCCTCGTCAGCCAAGGTACGTTCCCGTAGTCCACCGTCACCTGGTCCTGGACCTCGATCGTTCCCAGGTCCAGGGCCCCTTCGCGGAGCGTACCGCTTCCACCCAGCCCGAAGGACGGCAGCTGGTACGGCACCCACGTGGAGTCGGAAAACCACGAGATCTCGCCCTCGAACCGCCCGTCGGGGCCGGTGCGCAGCTCGGTGCCGGCCACCACCACCGGCACGTCCGGCAGGGGTGCGCCCCCCTTGCTCTGCACCAGCCCCTGCACGGTCACGTTGGGCTCCAGGTCCAAGGTCCAGGTGCCCAGGTAGAGCGCCGGGGCCTGGGGGCTGCCGGGCCCGAACGAGGTCACCGTCGGAACAGGGATGAACGAGGCGTCCACCCCCAGATCCGACCGGCCTTCCAACGGGACCCAGTCGGTGCCGTCGTAGTACTCCAGCATGACCACCGCGTCCCCGCCCACGTACTCGGGCTTCCCGGGCCAGTCCTCCACAGGGTGGAACTCGCCCTGGTCGTCGAAGTAGCCCCATTGGTACCGCCGCATGTGCGACGCCCCGAGCAGGAGCCCGCCCAGTTCGTCGTACGAGGCCAACACCTCGTCCGCCACGTCGTCCACCGCGGCCGCCTCCTCCTCGGGGGTCTGCGGATCGGGCTCGGTGAGCGGCGCCGCCCGGGTCACACGCCGGTTCAGGCGGCTGCCCAGGGTGCTGGCGAGGCTCTTGATGTTCTCCATGGTCTCCCGGAGCTGTTTGGCCAGGTTCCAGAAGTCGCGCCAGCTTCCCGTCCCTTTTTTGTACGCCCGGTAGGCTTGAAGGGCCTGCGAGGCCAGCTCCTTGGCCGACTTGATCTGACCGGGAATCTCGCCGAGCTCCTGGGCCACGCCGTCGGTGTTCGCCACAACGTCCAGGAACTCCAGGCCTTTGGTGGCCGCGTACTCGAAGTCCAGGTTGGTAGGGTTGTAGGCGTCCACCGCGATCTGCATCAGGAACGCGGTGACCTGCTTGGCCTTGGACGACCGGTTCACGGCTTCGGCCGCGGCCGCGACGGCCCCCTTGCAGAGGTCGGGGGTCTTGGAGCAGTCCAGCCCCTCGGTGTTGATGAAGGCGTCGTTGATTTCTTTCCTCCGGAAGATATCCATCAGTCCCCGTTTGAACTCGCTCTCCTCCGAGGAGATCTCCACCATCTGGTTCTCCTCGTAGCGGCGTAGGGCCTCCAGAAGGGCGGTCAGGGCGTCGGGGTTTTTGGAGTGCATCACGGCGTACAGGTACCGGGAGCGTTCCTCGGCCGAGATGCTCCGGTCCAGCACCCTGCGGATGATGCTGTCGGCCGTGGCGGCCCGGTAGGTGTGGAGGTTGGGGTCGGGGCGGTTGCTGTAGTCCGAGGTCCGGCCGCCGCGCCTCGTGCGCACGCGCACCGAGACGTTCTTCACGCGGTTGCCGTTCCGGTCCCGGAGCCTGGCGTGGTAGCTGACCGAGTACCCGGAGCGGTCGCAGTTCCAGGTGGTAAAGTGGTGCACCGTTCCCACCCCGAACACCGGGGTGTCGGTGTCGTCCCCGGCCCGGAGCCGCGCGAGGTCGTCCTGGGTGAGCACGTTTCCGTACGGGTCCTCGAGATGGCCGTAGGCCGGGCTGCCGTCGGCCGTGCGGTGGAGTCGCCAGGTTCCTGCTGCTTCGTCATAGTAGAAGAGCGGAATCTCCACCTCAGGGGTCTCGGGATCCTCGTCCACCAGCGTCTCATACGCCTCGGCCGGAATCGCGATCCGGATCCGGATGTCCCGGTCCCGATCGGTGGGGTCGGTGAGGAGCTTGTTGCCGAGCTCGTCGTATAGGGTGATCTCGGAGGCGGCGTAGGTGCTTAGCACCTCCACCGGGCTGTCGCCGGAGCCCTCGGCCTTGAAACCGCCGGGCATGGTGTCGGGGTCGTTGGCCGTGTCCAGGTAGGCCACGCTTGCGTACAGCCGCTGGGTGCCGGCCGGTAGCTCCAACCCCCGCAGGCTGAATGACATCCGGGCGAGCTCCTGGCCGGCGCCGGAAAAGGGCGAGGGCTCGGAGCCCCAGAACACCCGTGCCGCGCGGCGGCCCGTGGCCCGGTCGCGTACCAGGCTCACGGTGACCGTGCGGTCGGTGTCGAGCACCACTCGACCCGCGCGTGCCGGCGAGGCCGACACCCCGTCCAGGTCCACCGCGGCCACCGCGCCCTCGGACAAGACCGGGTCCATTAGGATGGACCCCTCGACGTCCTCGTACCGCTTCACAAAGGTGCTGTACCCGGGCTTCTCCACCCGGACCTCCACCGTCTTGCCCTCGGCTTCGGCCGGCAGGCTGACAACGAAGCCGCCGCTTTCATCGGTGCGCACGGTGAACACCTCGGTCTCCGGGGCGAACAGGCCGTCCCCGTCCAGGTCCACCGACACCCGCACGACCGCGTTCTCCACGGCGGAGAGTTCCGATCGGGCCAGGCGCGCCGCGCCGGCGCTGGACAGATCCCGGACCGTTCCGGACACGGTCAGGGCGCTCTCGGTCGTCGATGCCGCCGAGGGTTGGGTTCCTCCTGAGCCGCCTCCCCCACCCCCGCAGCCGGCGGCGGCCAAGACGAGCAGGCTGATCAGTCCGAGCCGCATCCGCTGGGAAAGCACGCCCCTCCCTTCGCGGGCCCCCCGCACCGGTCCGATTGTCGGCAGTTTCCACACCATGGATCCTCTCCTCTCCTTGGGACGGGGCCGCCGGCCAGGCCGGCGGACGGGAAGGGTCTGGCGCCCCCAGCTAAGGTTCTGTATCGGACGCCGAGAACGGGCGAAAAGTCGTCCACCGTGTCATCCGCCGGAAATCGTGTCGTCCACGGTGTCGTCCAGGAGGAGTCGGGCGCCGACGCGTTTGCTTGTATTTCTCGTTTTCTTGGGGGTAAAGTAGCCGCCATGCATCCCGGAAACCGGCCGGCGATCCATTTTGCCGCTTTCGTGTTCTGGCTCCTTCTGTTCCCGCTCCAAGGGCCGTTCTTCGCCCTGGAGAACACCCCCCCTCCGCCGGTCGCCGCGTTCCTGCTTCCCCACGCGGCCGGGCTGGCGCTGCTGGGAGCGAGCGGGGCGCTGCGCCGGATGCTCCTTCCCGCCTCCGTGGGCGGCGGCGTTGTCGCGGCGGGGCTCACCGCCCTGTACCCGTTCTTCCCCGCAGGCCACGGCCTGGTCCTGGGGGTCTTGGGCGCGGTGAGCGCGCCCCTGGCCGTGCGGGTGGCCGGGGCCCTGGCCCGCTCCGACCGCCCCCTCGTCGCGGGGGCCTGGGCTCTGGTGGCGGCCAATCTGGTGCTGCCCCTGGCCGCACGGCTTCCCGGCCCGCCGGGGCTGCGGCTGTTGGCCGCGGCTGCGGTGGTGCTCGTTCCCCTGTGGAGACCCGTGCCCCCGCCGCCAGCCCCCCCGTCGGTGCGGCTTCTCCACGGGGCCCACCTGGGGTTCCTGCTGGCCATCTACGCCCTGAACGGGGTGTTTTACGAGAAACTGTTTCCCGCTTACGCGCGGGTGGCCTGGCTGCCGGGCGCGGAGCTCGCGGCGTACGCGGGGGCGGTGCTGGCCGCGGTGTACCTGGGCCGGGGCCGGGCCAAGCCCACCCTGGTCCTGGGGGTGGCGTTCGGATTCGCCGCGCTCGCGGTGTTTCGAACGGGCGGTGCAGGGGGGGTGAACGCCGGCATGGGCCTCATGCAGGGGGGGTCCGGCTTCCTGGACGCCTTTGTGCTGGCTTACTGCCTGGGGCAGCCCGATCCCGCGCGGGGCTTCGCCCTGGGGCTGGCGAGCGTGTGCGGGGGGCTGGGGCTGGGGTGCCTTGCCGCCCACGGACCGTGGGCGGTGGGGGACGGGGTGCCGCTGCTGGGGGCGTTTTTCGTGAACGGCGCGCTGCTCGTGCTCTACGCCGTATCGGGGGGCGACGTCCCTGGCGCGGCACCGGGCCGGGACCCCACCGGGCCCTCCGCGGCCGAGGGGACTCCGACCGGGGAACTGGTGCTGCCCCGGCTCGGCGCGGTGCCCCTTTCCTCCCGCGAGCGGGAGGTCGCGGTCTGCATGCTCCAGGGGTTGAGCAACCGCGCCATCGCCGAGCGCCTGGGCATCTCGCCCTCGTCGGTCCAGACCTATGCCCGCCGCATCTACGCCAAGGTCGGGGTCTCGGGCCGGGAGGAGCTGCTCGAACGCCTCCGGCCCCCCGCTGCGGCGACCAACTAGGCCCGGGGCCGCGGTGGGAGGCCTAGGGCTCGTCCTGAGAACCTTTCCCGGCGGAGTAGATGCCCAGGGTGTACCGGTGGGGGCCGGGCGTGCCCTGGGGCACGAACGCGGCCCGGTCGCCCGGCCGGATGGGGTGGGAGAGGTCGTGGGTTCGGTGGTTCACGATGACGGCCTCGATCCGGTCCAGCGGCAGGTCGAGCCGCCGGGCCACCTCGGCGGCGGGCGTGCCCTCGGGGGGCACCTCCACCTCCACCTCGGTGGGCAGACCTCGCCGCCGGCGCAGGGTGTGCAGGAGCCCGAGCATGAGGATCCGGGCGGTGGAGGGGGCGTCCGGGGCCATGGGTCAGATCCCCCGGCCCAACCGGCGAAGGGCCTGCCGTCCTTCGCGCACGGGCCTGCGGTAGGTTGGGGGTAGGAGCTCCAGGGCGGTTTCGGCGGCCCGCAGGGCATAGGGCAGGGTCACCGAGCGCCGGATCAGGGTCGAACGGGCCGGCAGGAGCGCGGCCAGGAAGTACCCGACGGTCGCTGCCACCACGATCGCCTTCACGAGCCCCAGGGCCGCACCCAGGGTCCGGTCTAGCCACCCCAGGCAGGCGGCGCCCAGGAGCCGGGAGATCGCCCACCCCACCAGGAACGCCGCCGCGATCGCCCCCACCAGAAGCGCCGAGAACGCGATCAGCTCCCGGGTAGCCGGCGCGCCCCAGGGGATCAGGCGGGCCAGCTCCCCGTGGTAGCGAAGCGCGGCCCCGGCGCCCAGGATCACCCCGGCGAAGCCCGCGATCTGGCGCACGGCGCCCTTCCAGATCCCGGCCAGCAGGAGCAGGCCGGCCAACACGAGCACGAACAGGTCAAAGGGGTTCATTCCGCGTCTCCAGGGGTGTCATGCCAAGTTGCCATCCATCTGATCCGCCTACCTTCTCCATGCCCCGGGGAAGAACAGCACGAACACCGTGAACAGCTCGAGCCGGCCGGCCAGCATGCAGAAGGTGAGCACGGCCTTGCCGGCCTGGGGCAGGTGGGCGTAGGTGTCGGTCGGGCCCACCCCCCCGAGCCCGGGCCCGATGTTGCCCACGCAGGCGATCACCGACGCCACGGCCGTGACCGGGTCCACGCCGAGGGCGGCCATGGCCAGGGCGCCCCCGCCGACGGTCAGGAGGTAGAGGGCGAAGAACCCCAGCACCCCCTGGAGCACCTCGGGGGGCACGGGCCGGCCGTCCAGCTTCACCAGCCGCACCCCCCGGGGATGGATGAGCGACCAGAGCTGGGCCCAGGCGTGCTTGACGATCAGCACGACCCGGCTCACCTTCATGCCCCCGCCGGTGCTGCCGGCGCACCCCCCGATGAACATGAGCAGCACCAGGAGCACCTGCCCCACCACGGGCCAGGTCTCGTAGTCGGCCGTGCCGAACCCCGTGGTGGTCAGGATCGACACGGCCTGGAACGCGCTGTAGCGCAGGTTCTGCCAGAAGTTCGGGTAGGCGCGGGCCGTGTTGGAGACCATCAGCACGGCCACCGCGGCCAGGGTCAGCAGCCCGTAGGCCCGCAGCTCCTCGTTCCGGCGGATGCGGCGCCACCCGCCGGTCAGGGCGGCGTGGTGCAGGGCGAAGTTCACGCCGGCCAGAAACATGAACACCGTGATCACGGCGTCCACGTAGGCGCTGCCGAACCCGGCCACGCTGGCGTTGCGGGTGCTGAACCCGCCGGTGGCCATGGTGGCGAAGGCGTGGCACACCGCCTCGAACCAGTCGAGCCCCCCCAGCATCAGGAGCAGGGTCTCCACCGCGGTCAGGGCCACGTACACCCCCCACAGGAGCTTGGCCGTGTCCTGGATGCGCGGCCGGAGCCGGTCCGCGGTGGGGCCGGGCACCTCGGCCCGGAACATCTGCATGCCGCCGACCCCGAGCATGGGCAGGATGGCGAGCCCCAGCACGATG
The DNA here is from genome assembly GCF_000526155.1 of Deferrisoma camini S3R1. Lineage (NCBI taxonomy): Bacteria > Pseudomonadati > Thermodesulfobacteriota > Deferrisomatia > Deferrisomatales > Deferrisomataceae > Deferrisoma > Deferrisoma camini. Next base: position 3,327,007 of record NZ_JAFN01000001.1, read on the forward strand.
ATGCCCATGCCGCCGAGCCAGTGGGTGGTGGCCCGCCATAGCAGCAGGCTCCGGGGCAGGGCCTCGATGTCGGTGAGCACGGTGGCCCCGGTGGTGGTGAACCCGGAGAGGGACTCGAACACCGCGTCCACCATGGTGGGCAGGGCGCCGTGGAGCCGGTAGGGCAGGGCGCCCACCAGCCCGAACAGGACCCAGCCCAGGGTGACCACGGCGAACCCCTCCCGGTGGGTGAGCTCGGCCGGGCCCCGCCGTCCCAGGGCCAGGAGCCCCCCTCCGAGGCCTGCCGAAGCGGCCAGGGCGGCGAGAAAGGTCGGGTGGGTCCCGTCGCCGTCGGCCAGCGAGAGGGCCAGCGGCACCAGCAGCACGGCGGTCAGGGCCAAGGCCAGGCCGCCCAGGACTCGGGCGAGGGCGAACAGGTTCATGACGTGCCGAAGAAGTCTTCCACCGCCACCACCGCCTCGGGCAGGGCGAACACCACGATGCGGTCCCCGGGATCCAGGGTGGTGTCGCCGGTGGGGATGAACGCCTGGTCGCCCCGCAGGGCGGCGCCCACGATGGCGCCGTCGGGGAACGGGATCTCCCGCAGGGGTCGGCGGGCCCAGGCGAACGCCTCGGGGATGCGCAGCTCGAGCACCTCGGCCTGGTTCTCCTCCACGGTGGCCATGTTGAGCACCCCACCCCGGCGCACGTACTTGAGGATGGCGCTGGCCGTGGAGAGTCGGGGGCTGATGCAGGCGTCGATGCCCAGGCTCGGCACCAGCCCCACGTAGGCCGGCCGGTCCACCACGCACAGGGCCCGGCGGGCGCCGTGGCGCTTGGCCAGCAGGGAGGCCAGGATGTTCTTCTCCTCGTTGGGGGTGGTGGCCACCACCACGTCGGCCTTGCCGATGCCCTCCGAAAGGAGCACGTCCACCTCGGTGATGTCCGCGTTGATCACGGTGGCCCGGGTGGCTCGGCGGGCGAGCTCCTCGCACCGGGCCCGGTTGGGCTCCACCAGGGTCACTTCGGCCCGGTTTTGCTCGAAGTGCTCGGCCACCCGCTGGCCCACCGCCCCGCCGCCGAACACGAAGATCCGCCGGGTCTGGCGCTTCTCCAGGCCGAACATGTAGCGCACCGCGGCCAGGTCCTCCCGCCGGAGCACCAGAAACACGTGGTCGTCGGGCTCCACCCGGTCGTCGCCCCGGGGGATCAAGGTGCGGCCGTGGCGGGTGATGGCGGCCACCACGAACGGGTACATGGTGCGCAGCTCCCCGATCTCGGCCAGGGTGAGGCCGGCCACCGGGCTGTCGGGGGTGATGGGGTACCCCACGAACAGGATCCGGCCCCCCGCGAACTCGGCCACCTCCACGGCGGCGGCGTGGCTGGCGATGTTGATCAGGTCCTGGGCCACGGCCTCCAGTGGGTTGATCAGGAGCTCGATCCCGAGCTTCTCGGCGTTGAGCACCGCGCCCCGGCCGGTGTACGCCACCGAGCGCACCCGGGCGATCTTCACCGGCACCCCGTACTCCTTGGCCAGGAGGCAGGCCACGAGGTTCACCTCGTCCACGTCGGTGACCGCGATGAACAGGCCGCACGCCCCGATGCCGGCCTCCTCCAGCACCCGGGCCTCGGCGCCGTTGCCCTCGAGGGCCATGACGTTCAGCCGCTCCTCCACGGAGCGCAGGGCCTGGCGGCTGTGCTCCACTACCACCACGTCGTGGCCCTCGAGGGCCAGGCGCTCGGCGGTGTGGAACCCCACCTCGCCCGCGCCCACCACGATCACGCGCACCCACACCTCCTTGCGGCGGTTTGGACCTTCGGCATATCAGGGGCCAGAACTCAGAGGACAGTGGACGGGGAGAACCCCTGGGACCCAACCCTGTCCTCTGAATTCTGTCTTCTTCCCAGTAGCTTCGGTCGTTGGTCGTTGGTCGTCGGTCGTTGGTCTGGGCCTTCGGCCCGCTAGAAAGCTGGCAGGCTAGGATGCTAGAAGGCTTGAAACCCTCCGTGATCTCCCAGCATTCCAAGCATGACCACGCCTCTTTGACGCCACCTCACGGTCTCGGGGGGCATGGGTTTCAGGGGCCAGAATTCAGAAGTCGGTGGACAGGGAGAACGCTCTTCGGTGCCCCGAGAGGATCCCCCCGGGAACCCAAACTACTTTTCGGGACTTCCTGTCTCCTGTCCGCTGAATTCCGGTTCCTGAAACCCATGCCCTGCCGGCTGCAACGGCCCGGGCCTGCCCGAACCGACTAACAGTCTGCCGAGGATCCCAGGATGCCCCAGGGCTCCCGGTCGTCGCAACCCGGGGGTCAAGCCGGGGCCCGTGCGGGCCGATGGGGAAGGGGCCCCCAAGACCCAGAAACCGTGGACGCCCCGGAGGAATCCCCGGATGGAGCCCCGATCGCCCCCGATCCTGGATGCCGCCTCGTTTCGGGCGGTGGCGGAGTTGGTGTTCGAGCACACCGGCATCCGCCTGGCGCCGGGCAAGGAGTACTTCGTGGTGTCCCGGCTGGGGAAGCTTCTGCGGGACACCGGATGCTCCCGGTGGGAGGACCTGCCGGACGCGATCCTACGGGCCGGCACCCGGGCCCGGGAGGGGTTGGTCCAGGCGGTGCTCACGCTGGAGACCTCGTTCTTCCGGGACGGCCGGCCGTTCCAGGCCCTGCACGAGGTCCTCGTTCCGGAGCTGGCCCGGGGCGGGCCCGTACCCTACCCCCTGCGGATTTGGAGCGCGGGGTGCAGCACGGGGCAAGAGCCCTACAGCATCGTCATGTGCCTGGCAGACCTCTTGGACCGGGGCCGGATCCGGTTGGACCTGCTGGCCACGGACCTGAGCCCCGTGGCTCTGGAGCGGGCCCGCCAGGGGGTGTACGACCCGTGGGAGCTGGAGCGGGGCCTCGACGAAGGGCACCGGGCGCGGTATTTTGAGCCCCTCGACCGCGGCCGGGCCCGCATCCGGGCCGACGTGCGGCGCTGGGTCCGGTTCCGGCGGCACAACCTGGTCGCCGGGCCCCCGCCGGAGACCGGGTTCGACGTGGTGTTCTGCCGCAACGTGGGCATCTACTTCGGCCCGGAGACCCTGGAGCGGCTCCACCGCAACCTGACGGCCGCGCTCCGGCCGGGTGGGGTCCTGGTGCTGGGGGCCGGGGAGACCGTGTCGCCGGAGCTCACGGGGTTCCGCCCGGAGTACCCCTGCCGGACCCTGGTGTACCGGTACACAGCGGAGGACCTCCCATGAAGCGTTCCCCACCGCCCCGGCCCCCGGCCGACCGGCGGGCCCACCCCAGGGTTCCCCTGGTCGTGAGGGAGACCCGCTGCATCGCGGGCATGGAGGTGTTCTTCGGGTACGCCACCAACGTGAGCCGGGGGGGGCTGTTCATCAACTCCCCGCGGGTGCGGCGGCCCGGCGAGGAGTTCGAGATCCGTTTCGGGCTGCCCGGCCTCGACCGGGAGTTCTCGTGCCGGGCCCGGGTGGTGTGGGCCCGGCCCTACCGCCACGACTCCCCCCATCCTCCGGGGTACGGCCTGCAGTTCCTGGACCTGCCCGAGGAGGACGCCCGCCGGATCGACGAGTGGGTGAGGTCACAGGAATAGCTGCCGCACCTCCAGGATGTCGGGCAGGCCCGCCAGGGCCTCGAGTACCTCGGGGCCGGCCGTGCCGTCGATGTTCACCATGCTGATCGCGGTGCCGCCGGGCGCGGATCGGCCGTTGTACATGCCGGCGATGTTCACCCCCTGATCCCCCAGGCAGGTGCCGATCTTCCCGATGACCCCGGGCACGTCCCGGTTGTAGATCAGGATCAGGGTGCCCCGGGGCAGGGCGTCGAGCCGGTAGTCATTGAACCGCACCAGCCGGGGCTCGTGCTTGCCGAACAGGGTGCCCTCGACCCGGTGCTCCCCCGAGGGGCCGGCCACGGTGATCGCCACCAGGTCGCTGAAGTCCCCGGCCTCGGCCGTGACCCGGGTGGAGACCCGCACGCCCCGCTCCCGGGCCACGGCCGGGGCGTTCACTAGGTTCACCCGGGTCTCCAGGGCCGGGGAGAGCAGCCCCACCAGGGCGGCGGCCGTCACCAGGTCGGCCCCCTGGCCCGAGGCCTGGCCCTGCACCGCCACCTCCACCCGGTCCACGGGTTCGGGCACGGCCTGGGCCAGGAACAGCCCCAGCCTGCGGGCCAGGTCCAGGTACGGACCGAGCCGGGTCAGGGTCTCGGAGGGCACGCTGGGGGCGTTCAGCGCGTTGGGCGCCACGCCGGTGCGCAGGAACGAGATCACGTTCTCGGCCACCTCCAGGGCGACGCTCTCCTGGGCCTCGACCGTGGAGGCGCCCAGGTGGGGGGTGACCACCACCTCGTCCCGGCCGTAGAGGGACTTCGGGGGCGGCGGCTCCTGCTCGAACACGTCCAGGGCGGCGGCCGACACCCGGCCCCCGGCGATGGCCCGGTCCAGGGCGTCCTCGTCCACGATGCCCCCCCGGGCGCAGTTGACCACGATCACCCCGGGCTTGACCTTGGCAAACGCCTCGTCTCCCAACAGCCCCCGGGTGTCGGGCGTGAGCGGGGTGTGCACGGTGATCGCGTCCGCCTCGGCGAGGAGCCGGTCCAGATCCACCTTCTCCACCCCGAGCTGGGCCGCCCGCTCCTCGGTCAGATAGGGATCGTAGGCGACCACCCGCATCCGGATGCCCCGGGCCAGCTCGGCCACCACCGAGCCGATCCGGCCCACGCCCACGATCCCCAGGGTCTTGCCCCGCAGCTCCCGGCCCACGAACCGCTTCTTCTCCCAACGGCCCGCCTTCAGGGCCGCGCAGGCCTGGGGCACCTTGCGGGCCGCGCTCATCAGGAGGGTCAGGGCGTGCTCGGCCGTGGTGACCACGTTGCCGCCCGGGGCGTTCACCACCGCCACCCCCAGGCGGGTGGCCGCGTCCATGTCGATGTTGTCGACCCCGATGCCGGCCCGACCCACCACCCGTAGGTCGGTTCCGGCCTCGAGCACCTCCCGGGTCACCCGGACGTTGCTCCGCACGATCACGGCGTGGAACCCGGGCACGGCCCGCGCCAGGGTCTGGGGATCGTTGATGCTCTCGACCCGGACCATGAAGCCGGGTTCCTCGGTGAACCGGTCCAGGGCCGCCTGGCCCAACGAGCAGGTCACGAGCACGCGGAAGGTGTCGGGCATGGAGCGCCTCCTTGGTGTTCAGCAGGGTTCACGGCGAGTTGCGTTCAAAACCATTGGCCCCCTGAGAGAGCGGGGCAAGGGGCCTGGTGGAGCGCCGGGCGTGGCTCCGACAGTCGTTGCCTCCGGCACTCAGCCGATGCCCGCCCGGCTGCAATCCGAGAAATACGGTGTCAACGTTCGTTTTTCCGGCGTTCATGGAGCCTCCGGGCTGAGTGCTGGAGGCAACGTGAGTCGGATGCTGCACTCACGCACGGCCGGAACCAGGCCCCTTGCCCCGCCCCGGAGGCGCTCTGTTTGAACGCAATTCGGAATGAAACCCTTGCCCCGTCCCACGAGAGTTCTCGGTTTGAACGCAACGCGGTATCAGGTGGCCCGAAGGGCGGCCAGGCCGTCCACACCGGACGGGAGGCCGCCGAACGCGGCCAGACTGGCCACCAGATCCTCGGGCAAGGGGTCGGTGAGGTCAAGGGGGCCGCCCCCGGCGGGGTGGCGGAGCCGCACCCGATAGGCGTGGAGGAACATCCGGCCCAGGCCGGCCACGGCTCGCAGGTGCTCGTTGAACTCCGGGTCGCCGTAGCGCCGGTCGAGGGCCAGGGGATGGCCGGCCAGGGCCAGATGGCGGCGGATCTGGTGGGTCCGGCCGGTCACCAGGTCCACCTCGAGCAAGACCACTTGCAGGGGCTGGGGGTACCGGGCCAGGGTGCGGTACCGGGTCAGGGCCTCCTGGAGCACCGGCCGAGTTCGGGCATGGCCCGGAGGGTGCCGGCCCCGGTCGCGGGAGTCCGGGTGGCGGGGCAGGGGGATCCGGATCTCCCCCTCGGCCGGCTCGGGCCAGCCGGCCACGAGGGTGAGGTACGCCTTCCCGATCCGGCCCCTCTGGAGGTTCCGGCCCAGGCGGCGCTGGGCCGGGCGGGTCTTGGCCACCAGCACGATCCCGGAGGTCTCGAGGTCCAGGCGGTTGGCCAGGGCCGGCTGGAACGGGTCCGCCGGGGTCACGCCCAGGTAGGCGCGGACCCGCTCGATCAGGGTATCGCCGGCGTGGCCCAGGGCGGGGTGGCTCGCGCATCCCGGCGGCTTCGACACCACGAGCAGGTGGGGGTCCTCCCTCACCACCCGGAACGGCCCCGCCGGCGTGTCCACCTGCACGTGCTCCCGGTCGGCCGGGGGGACGCTAGGCCGGGTCGGCCGCACGAGCTCCACCGACACGGTGTCCCCCGCGTTCAGCCGGTCCAGGGCCCGGCAGCGCCGGGCGTTCCGCCGGATCTCGCCCGATCGGGCCTTGCGGAACACCTCGCGCGGGTCCAGGTCGGGAAACGCCGTGCGCACGGCGTCGTACACGGTCTTTCCGGCCCAGGCGGTGCCGATCCGCAGGTGCCGGACGACCCGCTCCAGCTCCGCCTCGGGTTCGGCCTCGGCCAGGGCCACCTCAGCACCCTCCCAGGCCGGGGCGGGGCCCTGCGAACAGCTCGTCGCCCCGCACCGCCCTGCGGTCCACCAGGGCCTCCATCACCAGCAAGGCGCCGCAGGGGGAGGCCCCTTCCCGCTTGTCGGGTCGCCGGAGCGGGCAGCGGTAGGGGTAGAGCTCGCACCGGATGCACACGGCCCGCAGCAGCAGGGCGTCGTGCTGGTTGCGCCAGCGCAGGGGCGCGCCCCGGAGCCGCTCCACCACCCGGAAGGCCGGTGACCCGGGGGCGACCCGGTCCCGGAGCCAGGCGAACGCGGCGCACTTCTGCCGCTCCTCCCAGGGCTTGAACAGCCGGCAGTGCTCGGCGCAGACGGCCCGTTCCAACACTTCTTCGTGGGTGCGCATGGGTGGCCTCTCCAGGGCTCCGCAGGAAGGTTCAGGGTACCAATCCGGGCCCTCGGGTCAAGCGCAAAACGATGTGCGCTTGTGCGGCACGGACGAGGGATGGCACACTGCCCCCCCTCCTCACGGCAACCCGGCCCGGCCCCTGCGGGGCCGGGCAACAGGGGAAGGTAACTGGCGGGGGCGGTTGCCGGCGGTGGGGCATGGGGCCTGCTTCCGGCCGGCCAGAGACTAGAAACTAGGGAAATTCCGGGTAGCCTGGCCCGTTAGGCGGGCGCTCCAGCAGACCCATGCCCCCCTGGGCTTTGGCGCGGTTCGAGAGCCGCCCGGCCGCCTAGCTGCCTAGCGGGCCGAAGGCCCCAGACCGACGACCAACGACCGACAACCGAAGTTACTGGGAAGCCTCGGCAGGCCCCTGGGAGGCCCTGCAACGTGCGGCGTAACAGGACGCCCTCCCGCGGCGGCGGGGGACCTGTTTCCGGCCGTGCGTGAGTGCAGCATCCGACTTACGCTGCATCCGGCACTCAGCCCGGAGGCCGAAGCGTTTCAGCGGATCTCATGGCGAGGCGGCCGGGAAGCGAAGCCGACCGGGCACGCGGTGGCTGTGAGTGCCGGATGCAGCGACTGTCGGAGCCACGCGCCCTGGGGGCCAGGAGACCGACGACCGACGGCCGTAGACCGAAGTTACTGGGAAGGGGGCGGAGCGTTGACTCGGTGGTTGGGGCTCATCGCGGGAATGTGGGCGGCCGTGGCGATGGCGGCCGACCCCTACGGCACGGGGGTGGAGGCGTTTCGGCGGGGGGATCTGGCGGGGGCGCTGGAGGCGTTCCGGTCCGCCGCCCGGGACGCCCCCGACAACCTTGCAGTGACGTTCGCCCTGGCCCAGACCTGCCAGGCCTTGTTCGAGCGCACGGGCCTGTACTACCAGGAGGGCCGGGACGCCTACGACCGGGTGATCCGGGGGCTGGACCCCCGCACGCCCCCCGACAGCCCGTTTCAGATGGCCCGCCTGTTCCTGGGCACCCTGCTGGTGCGTGGGGGGGAGTATGATCGGGCGGTGGAGGTGCTGCAGGGGTTCCTCGAGGCCAAGCCGGACTACTGGGCCCGGGAGGAGGTGTGGAACACCCTGGGCGTGGCCCACTACTACCGCAACGACTACCGGGAGGCGGTGCGGGCGTTCGAGCGCGCCCTGAAGGTCGACCCGGAGTTCGGCCCGGCCCGGTTCAACCTGCGCAGCGTGTTCACCCGGCTGTCGCTGTTCGACATCGCCATGGCGAACCGGCGGGCGGGCCGGCTGAGCCTGGCCCTGGGCGACCTGGACCGGCTGCTGCGGCTCGCCCCCCGGTTCCATGAGGCCCGGCTGCAGAAGGCATTGGTCCTGCGGGACCTGGACCGACCGGACGAGGCCCTGGCCGAGGCCCGGCGGGCCCTCTCCGGGGATCCCCCGCCCCGGGTGGCGTTCGAGCTCAACGATCTGGTGGGCGACCTGCTGGCGGCCCGGGGCGATCGGGCCGGGGCGGTGGCCGCCTACCGGCGGTGCCTCAGGATCTTTCCCGGCTACGTACAGGTGGTGGAGAAGATCGATCGCCTGGAACGCCGGGAGGGCGGGGAGGAGCCCCCGGCGGCCGCGGCGCCGCCGGCCCGGACGGCCACGCCGGTGGCCGAGTTTCCCATGTGAGCTCTGGGAGACTGCGCGGGCCGAAGGCCCCAGACCAACGACCGACGTTACTGGGAAGTCTCTCAGGCCCCTGCGGAGCCGGGCACCGGGGGTTGGTCCGGGGCGTTGCCGCGAGGGGGCAAGGGGCCTGGTTCCGGCCGTGCGTGAGTGCAGTATCCGGCTCACGCTGCATCCGGCGCCCAGCCCGGGTTGCAACAAAGGTTCAATGGGGGATCGATCAGCGCGAACGTTTTCAGGGTCCCTGGGGAAGGCGAGCATCGGCTGGGCACCGGATGCAGCGACTGTAGGAGCCACGCCCGGCGCTCCACCAGACCCCATGCCCCCCGAGACCGTGAGGTGACGCCAAAGGGGCGTGGTCATGCTTGGAACGCTTGGAAAGCAGTGAGGTTTTCCAGCCTCCTAGCCTCCCATCGTCCTAGCATCCTAGCGGGCCGAAGGCCCCAGACCAACGACTGACGACCAACGACCGAAGTTATTGAAGGGGGGTATACGCGTGGGGGTGTTGGCCCGGGTTATGGGGGTGGCGGTGATCGTGTTGGGGTGGGCGGGCCGCGCGCCGGCAGGGGGGCTGCCGCCGCCGGCCCCGCCCCACGACGGGGCCGTGTGCGAGGATTGCCACGGCGCCGAGCCGACGGAGCCGGTGGACTGCGGCCGGTGCCACGGCCCGGGGGCGAACCTGCATCCGGACGGGATGGTGCCGCCCCGCCCCCTCCCCTCGGAGTTCCCCCTGGAGGGTGGGCGGGTGACGTGCCGGTCGTGTCACCGGCTCCACGGCCCCGCAGGGCCCCACGCCCTGCGGGGGTTCGGGCGCCCCGGGGTCCGCAGGCTGTCGGACTTCTGCGCCCTGTGCCACGGCGAGGGCCTGGCCCGCACCAACCCCCACCGGGCCGATGCCGGGGAGAACCGGTGTGCCTTCTGCCACGCCTCGGTCCGGGTGGACTCGGTGCTGGCGGGGGGCCGGCCCGAGGCCCGGGCCGCAGCGAACCGGCTGTGCGACTTCTGCCACGACGTGCGGGCCAGGAACCACCCCCGCAACATCGACCCCGTGCTCGACCTGCCGGACGAGCTGCCCCGGGGGCCCGGGGGCGGGATCACCTGCGTCACGTGCCACGACCCCCACGGATCGAGCCGGTTCACCCATTACCTGCGGGAGGCCTACGGCCTGAGGTTCGAGCGGGGCCTGCAGGACGACCCCCACCGGGACGACAGGTATGCGTGCCGGGCGTGTCACGTCGAGCCGGCGCCCGAGCGGATCACACCGGAGCGCCACGACCTGCGGTTCCAGGGGGACACGATCCTCCTGTGCGTGTCGTGCCACGTGTCGGCCCGGAGCCACCACCCGGTGGGGGTGCCGCTGCCGCCGGACATGGCGGCCCGGCTGGAGCGGGCCGGGCCGCTGCCCTTGGACCCCCAGGGGAGGACCACCTGCACCACCTGCCACACGAACCACTGCGACACCGGCGCCCAGCGCATGGGGGTGCGGCGGTACGACCCGAAGCGGTTCCGGTTGGACCTGTGTTGGGGTTGCCACGAGAAGGAGAGGTTCGCGGCCACGGATCCCCACCGCAAGACCGTGGGCGACTCCCAGGAGGGGTGCGTGTTCTGCCACGACCGGCCGCCGGTCAAGGGGTTGGAGCGGGCCGAGGACCTGTATTTCGTGAGCCAGGTCAAGATGATCTGCCTGCGGTGCCACGAGGACCTGTCGGACCAGGACGTGAGCCACATGGGCAAGACCCCGCCCCCCCCGATGCGCGAGCGGCTCGAGGCGGCGGGTCGGGAGCGGTCGATCGAGTTCCCCCTGGCGCGGGACGGAACCCTGACCTGCACCACCTGCCACAACGCCCACTTCTCGGCCAAGGACGACCGGCACAAGACCCGGCTGCCCAGCCGGGACATGTGCGCCCTGTGCCATGCCCGATGACAGGTGCCAGGATTCAGCTTCGGCAGGCCGCGGGGCGGTCCGTTTGCGAGACAGGAACTGCGGCCCGTAGGGCCCATGCGGCATCCGCGGGGGGGCGTGTTTTTCGGCCGTGCGTGAGTGCCGGGGGCAGAGACTAGAAACTAGCGGAACTTACCGGGAGGACCCCCTTGGGAACCGGATCGCCCCCCACCCCTAACCCCTTCGAGATCCTGCGGCAGGTGTTCGGCTACCCCGGGTTCCGCGGGCAGCAGGAGGCCGTGGTGGGCCACGTGGTGGAGGGGGGCGACGCCCTGGTGGTCATGCCCACCGGCGCGGGCAAGAGCCTGTGCTACCAGATCCCGGCCCTGGCCCGGCCGGGGGTGGGGGTGGTGGTGTCGCCCCTGATCGCCCTGATGAAAGACCAGGTGGACGCCCTGGTCCAGCTCGGGGTGCGGGCCGCTGCGCTCAACTCGTCCCTGGATCCGGCCGAGGCCCGGCGGGTGGAGGAGGCCCTGGCCCGGGGGGAGCTGGACCTGGTGTACGTGGCGCCCGAGCGGTGCCTGACGCCCCGGTTCCTGGAGCTGCTGTCCCGGGTGCGGGTGGCGCTCTTTGCCATCGACGAGGCCCACTGCGTGAGCCAGTGGGGGCACGACTTCCGGCCCGACTACCTGGGGCTGTCGATCCTGGCCGAGCGGTTTCCCGGGGTTCCGAGAATGGCCCTCACCGCCACGGCCGACGCGCCCACCCGCTCCGACATCGTCGAAAGGCTGGCGCTGGGCCGGGCCCGAGTGTTCGTCTCCGGGTTCGACCGGCCCAACATCCGGTACCGGGTGGTGTACAAGGAGCGGCCGAGGCAGCAGCTGGCCCGGTTCCTGGAGGGGCACCGGGGCGAGGCCGGCATCGTGTACTGCCTGTCGAGAAAGCGGGTCGAGGCAACGGCCGCCTGGCTGCGGGAGCAGGGGTGGGATGCCCTGCCCTACCACGCAGGCCTGGACCCTGCCGTGCGCCACGCCCACCAGGAACGGTTCCTGCGGGACGAGGGGGTGATCGTGGTGGCCACCGTGGCGTTCGGCATGGGCATCGACAAGCCCGACGTGCGGTTCGTGGCCCACCTGGACCCCCCGAAGAGCCTGGAGGCGTACTACCAGGAGACGGGCCGGGCCGGTCGGGACGGGCTGCCGGCCGAGGCCTGGATGGCCTACGGCATGGGAGACATCGCGGCCCTGGCGTGGCTGCTGGAGGGCTCCGGCGCGGACGAGGCCCACCGCCGGGTGGAGCGCCGCAAGCTCGAGGCCCTGTTCGGGTACTGCGAGACCGCCGAGTGCCGGCGCCGGGTGCTGTTGGGGTACTTCGGCGAGCGCCTCGCCGCGGACTGCGGCAACTGCGACACCTGCTTGGAGCCGGTGGAGACGTGGGACGCCACGGTGGAGGCCCAGAAGGCCCTCTCGTGTGTGTTCCGGACCGGGCAGCGGTTCGGGGTGGGCCACCTGGTGGACGTGCTGCGGGGCCGCGACACCCCCAAGGTGCGGGGGTGGGGGCACCACCGGGTCAGCACCTTCGGGATCGGGGAGGACCTGGACGCCCGCACCTGGCGCAGCGTGTTCCGGCAGCTGGCCGCGGCCGGCATGATCCAGGCCGACCCCGACGGCCACGGGGCCCTGCGGCTCACGCCCCGGGCCCGGCCGGTGCTCCGGGGCGAGGAGCGGGTGCGGCTGCGGCGCGACCCCGCCGGCCGGAGGACGGCCCGAACGCAGGTCCCTGCGGCCGAGCTCGGGGGAGCGGACGAGGCCCTGTTCCAGCGGCTGCGGGCCTGGCGCCTGGAGACGGCCCGGGCCCAGGGCGTGCCCCCCTACGTGATCTTCCACGACGCCACCCTCCGGGAGGTGGCCCGGGCCCGCCCCCGGACCCTTGAGGAGCTGGCGGCCGTGCCCGGGCTGGGCCGGGCCAAGCTGGCCCGGTACGGGGCCGCCCTGCTCGGGATCGTGACGGAGGCGGCCGTGGACCGGGAGGAAGAAGGAGGCCCCCTGCAGCGCCCCGTTGGACCCCCGACCGAGGACCGAGGACCGTCCGACCGACGACCGAAGTTCCCCCCGAGGAGCCCTCCGTGACCCACCGCGACATCACCGACCGGCTCGCGGCCAGCGTGGCCGCCCTGCGGTTCTCCCCACCGGTGGCCTACGTGTACAACCCCCTGGAGTACGCCAGGGCCCCCTACGACCTCTACTGGGAGCTCTACGGCGCCCCGCCCAAGGAGGTGGTGCTCCTGGGCATGAACCCCGGCCCGTTCGGCATGGCCCAGACTGGGGTGCCGTTCGGGGCCGTGGGCCGGGTGCGGGGGTGGCTGGGCATCGAGGCGCCGGTGGGCACGCCCCCCCGCCAGCACCCCAAGCGGCCCGTACTGGGGTTCGGGTGCCCCCGCGAGGAGGTGAGCGGGGCGCGGCTGTGGGGGTGGGCCGAGGAGCGGTTCGGCACGCCCGAGCGGTTCTTCGCCCGGTTCTTCGTGGCCAACTACTGCCCCCTCGTGTTCCTGGAGGAGACCGGGCGGAACCGCACCCCCGACAAGCTGCCCGCGGCCGAGCGCAAGGCCCTGTTCGCGGCCTGCGATCGGGCCCTGCGGGATACGGTGGCGCTGCTCCGGCCGCGGCTGGTGGTGGGAGTCGGGGCGTTCGCCGAGGCCCGGGCCCGGGCGGCCCTGGCCGGCACCGGCGTGCGGATCGGCCGGATCAGCCACCCGAGCCCGGCCAGCCCCCGGGCCAACCGGGGGTGGAGCCGCCTGGTGGAGGCGGAGCTCGCGGCCCTGGGGGTGGGGCGGGAGGCGTGAGGGCGGGCTAAGGGGTGCGGGGTGGGGGTCTGGCGGAGTGCCGGGTGCGGCCCCTTAGCTCGCCGCGCCCCCGAATGTCCGGATCGCCAACAGATCCCAGGGGTTCCGCTATCGTCGCCCGGACCGACGGGTAGACGACGGCATGAGAAGGCGCGGCGATCGGATGCCGCACTCGCGCCCGGCCGGAGCCAGGCCCCCACCCCGCACTGCGGGAACACTCCTGAAGGGTCTAGGGGCCGGAAGCAGGGCCCCGTGCCCCGGACCCCCCAGACCCGGGGCGCCCGTCTGGCCGCCGGGGGGTGGTGGGGGCGTGACGGCGGGGGATCAGGGGCGGGGCTTGGTGGTGGGAGGCGAGGTCCAGTCCTCCTCCCACTCCTCGTCCAGCAGCCCCTGGCGCTCCATGAACTCCATGTTCGCCTGGAGCACCCGGAGGATCACGTCCCGCTCGATGCCCCGGTTCCTCTGGATGAACGAGACGGCCACGTCCATGTCGTACCCGTCGGGGTTGCGGTCGAGCAGGTCCTCGTTCTCCCGGCGCAGCTCCTCGAACTCCCGGCGGGTGGCCTCGTCCATGACCTCGCCGTTCAGGAGTCCGAGGCAGCCCAGGTAGTCCAGCTCTCCCTCCAGGACCTGGGCGATGTCCTTGAGGTCCAGGCCGGTGCGCACGGCGATGTCCTCCAGCGCCGCGAACGGGTCGTATCGGGCCACCGTGTCGTCCAAAGGGCTCACGGGCTCTCCTCCCTCAACCGGGCGGCGTACACCCGCCGCCAGCGTTTTTCGACCCGGCCGGCCGCGCCCTGGGCCGTGAAGAATACGATCACCTCGCCCTCCCGCACCGTGACCCAGGGGTCGGCGTTCAGCTCGGTGCCGGTGCGGAGCACCCGGGGCGGTGCGCTGCCGTCCCGGGGCACCCAGGCCAGCGGGTTCATGCGGTCGGCGTCGTCCAGCACCACCACGAAGCCCCGGGAGTCCGGGGTCCAGCGGGGGCCGCCCCGGGTCTCGGACAGCACCCGCCGGCACACCCGGCGGGCCGGGCCTCCCCCGGCCGGGACCACGTACAGGTCGGCGGGCCTGCTCGCCGCGGGCCGGGACAGGAAGGCCACCCACCGGCCGTCGGGGGAGAAGCTGGGAGCGAGGCACGTTCCGGTCCACCCGGGCGTGAGATCCCGCAGGTGCTCCCGCAGCCGCAGCCGGCGCGAGGCCTCGTCGGTCACCGCGAGCAGGGCCCCCACCCGGTCCACCACGTACACGTGGTCCGAGGCGCCCAGATGCCCCACGAAGGCAAGCCGGTCCCCGTCCGGAGACCAGGCCGGGTACAGCTCGGAGCCGCCCGCCTCGAACGTCAGGCGCATCAGACCGGCCGGCTCGCCCCGCAACCGGTACACGTACAGGTCCCCCTGGCCGGTCCGGCCCGAGGTGAACGCCACCGCCGTTCCGTCCGGAGCGAACGCGGGCTGGGCGTCGTTCTCCGGGTGCTCGGTCAGGAAGATGCGGCGGCCGGGCTCCCGCAGGAACACGTCCAGGTTCACCACCCCCGCGCCCCGAACCGCGGCCTTCCGGGTGGCGGCCACCACGAGCCGCGGCCGCCCCCGCTTCGGCGGGCCGAAGCTGAGCCCCTCGCTCAGGGGGCGTTCGGGCTTGAGGGCGAACGGGTCGGGGCCGGCCGCGGGCACGGTGGGTTTCGGCGGGGCCGCACCTTCGGGCAGGGCCTCGGCCCCCCGAAGCCGGGTCAGGTACACCTCGAGGGTGTCCCCGTCAGCCGCCAGGAACTCGAACCCCAGGTGGTCCCCCGGGGGGTCCACGGCAAGGGCCGCGGGCTGGCCCCTGCCGTCCAGGCCCGGCAGGGGCAGGGGCGCCACGGCCTCCACCCGGTACCCAGCCCGGGCGCCGGCGGGCAGCAGCACCGCCGCGAGCAGGGCGGCCGCGAGGCGCCGGGTCACGGTCGGGACCCCCGGTTGTCGGGGCGCGGATAGGCCTGGTAGGAGAGGTCCAGGGTCAGCAGGGGTACGCGCTCGCCCCCCGCGCCCACGGCGTACACGCGCACGAGGTGGCGGGTGGCCAGAAGCGGGGTCTGCAGCCCGTCCACCTCCACGTAGGGCCGTTTCACGAGCACCTCCTTCTCCCCCACGACCACGGCGTACAGCCGTGCCCCCCGGTAGGGGTCCCAGGAAAGGGCCAGGTCCGGGAGGGCCTGGCCCATCCGGCGGCGCTTCTCGAACCGTTGGTCGGGTTCCTCGCCGGTGGCCCGGATCCACTCCGGATCCAGGATCCACCGGTCCCCCACGACGGGGATCACAAAGTGGCGCCACTGGGACGCCTCGAGGGGGTCGGCCACCTCGTAGGAGAACTCCCGGGCGAACGCGTCGGTGGTCTCGCCCACGAGCTCCCCCAGGGTTCCCCGGCCCCGCTGGCGGTAGATGCGGTAGCCCTGGGCCGCCGCCTCCCTGGGGAGGGTCTCCCAGTACACCACCACCAGGCCTCGGTCCACCGACTCGGCCACCTGGACGACCCGCTCCACCCGGGCCGGGATCTCCACCTCGGCCCGAACCGCGGCGGACGGGGCCTCGGCCCCGGCCACCCAGGCCTCGATCCGGTAGCTCACCGGACGGGGCCGGGCCTCGGGAAGAAACGGCCCGTCCACGGTCTGGCCCTCCCGCAGGGGCTCCGGGCTGCGGCGCCGCAGGACGACCCGGTCGCCTTCGGCGTCTTCCCGCACCACCCGCACCTCGTCCACGGCTCCGTCGCCCAGCACCCACGCCACCGCCACCCGCAGGTCGTCCTGGACCTGGGCCTCGGCCGCGGCCCGGTCCACCGGGGCCAGGGTGCGGGCCGTCACCCGGCCCACTGCGGCCAGGGCCCCGTCGGCGGCGCGCACCTCGAGCCGGTAGGCGGCGTCCACCCCCACCGCCAGGCCCTGGTCCCGGCACGAGGGCTCGGTCCCTTCGCACACGACCACGGGGCCGTCCGGGGCCTCCCGCACCAGGCGGTAGGTCATGCCCTCCAAAGGGGGCCAGGCCAGGTCCACGGTGCGCGCGCCCGGCGCCACCCGCCAGGAGGCCGGCCGAGGATAGCGGGGCACGAGCCGAAGGTCCACCTCGTCGCCGGCCCACACCTCCAGGTCCACCGCGTCCTTGGGGGCCTCCAGGGGCGTGGCCGGGTCGAAGACGACCCGGAACCGGCCCTCGGGCACCAACAGCACGGTGCCGTCGGGCCCCACCCCCAGGCCCCGGTCGAACAGCTCGGACAACCGCTCCACGGCCCGGCGGCCCGCCGGGTCCAGGGCGGCGGGGTCCAGGGGGGTCATCCGGAGCCGGACCCGCTCCAGGGGCACCGCGCTCAGCATTCGCACCCGGCCGAGGCCGGAGGCCTCGAGCAGGTGCTCGCGCAGGGCCGCCGCCTCGGGCCCCAGGGCTCCCTGCGCCTCCAGGCGCTCCAGGGCCCAGTAGGCCTCGGTGTGGCGGCCGGTCTGGACGTAGGCGCGGGCCGCCGCCTCGAGCCAGCGGGGGTCGGACCAGGCCCGGGTGGGGTCCTCGGCCTCGGCCTTCCGCAGGCTTCGCACCGCGTCCGCACCGTAGGTGCTGCCGCGGCTCAGGTAGAACAGGGCCTGGTCGAGGGCGGCGGTGTAGCCCCCCCAGGCCGGCAGGGCCAGGAGCACCAGGAGTCCCGCCCAGAGGCCGATCCCGGCCGGCCGGGCGAGCGACGATCGCTGGGTCTGTCTCACCGTGGGGTCTCGCTCCCGGAGGTTCTGCGGTGACAAGCCACGCGGTGGGCCGGGCCCACCGCCCGAAGGGCCGGGGTCATTCTAGCACACGGTCCGTCGGGTTCCGCGAGGGCCTCGACGCACCGGCTGGAGAAGGGGCATCCGGACACGGGGGGCTCGGAGAACGGCCGGGACGGGCCTGCGACGGCCTCGGCCACGCCGAAGGCGCTCTCCAGGAGCTCCCGGGAGTACGGGTGCAGGGCGCCGCAGCCGAAGAACACCCGGGCCGGGGCGTCCTCGACCAGCCGGCCCCGGAACAGCACGAGCACCCGGCCGACCAGGGTGCGCACCACCCTGAGGTCGTGGGTCACCAGGAGCACGGTCAGGCCCCTGCGCCGGTGGATCCGGCGCAGCAGGGCCACCATCTGCTCCTGGATCGGGGGGTCCAGCCCGGCCACGGGCTCGTCGGCCACCACGAACCGGGGGCGGGTGGCCAGGGCTCGGGCAAACGCCACGCGCCGGCGCTCCCCGCCCGACAGCTCGGGCGGGAAGGCGTCGAGGCGTTCGGGGGGCAGGTGGACCGTCTCGGCCAGCCGCGCCACCTCGGCCCGCACGGCGGACCGGGGCAGGCGCCGGTGGAGCCGCACGGCCTCGGCCAGGAGGAACCGCACCCGGAACGCGGGGTTCAGGGTGGCGTAGGGGTTCTGGAACACCATCTGGGCCGTGCGGGCGAACTCGGCCCGGCGGCCCCAACCCAGCCGGGACGGATCGTACTCCCCCACCCGGACCCGCCCCCGCTCGAACCGGGTCAGCCCCAGCAGACACCGGCCGAGGGTGGTCTTGCCCGACCCGGACTCCCCCACCAGGGCGGCGAACTCGCCCGCCTCCAGGGCGAACGACACCCCCCGCACGGCCGGGACCGGCCGGGCGCGGCCCAGGGCGGTCCGGTGCGGCCGGAACGTCTTGTGGAGGCCGCTCACCTCCACCCGCACGCCGCTCACCCCGCCACCCCCCAGCAGGCGATGCCGTGATCGGGGCCGACCCGGACCCAGGGCGGCGCCTCGGCCCGGCACCGGCTGCGAGAGCGGCCGCACCGGTCCGCGTAGGGGCAGGCGCCGGCCGGGCCGGCCCCGGGGCGGGCCGACGGCGGAGCCTTCCGGCCCGCCAGCACCTGCTCGGCCTCCAGCAGCATGCGGGTGTACGGGTGCTTTGGCGTACCGTCCGGATCGAGGACCCTGCCTGCCGGCCCGTTCTCCACCACCCGCCCCCCGCACAGCACGGCCACCCTCTGGCACAGCAGGCGGGCCGCCTCGGTGTCGTGGGTGATCAGCAGCAGGGTGGTGCCCCCGGCCTGCCGGGCCCGGGCGAGCAGGTGGAGCACCCGCACCCGCAGAGTGGCGTCCAGGCCGGTGGTGGGCTCGTCGGCCACCAGCAGGTGCGGGCCAGGGGCCAGGGCCAGGGCCAGGGCGACCCTCTGGGCCATGCCGCCCGAAAGCTCGTAAGGGTGCTGCCGGGCCACCTCGCGGGTGCGGTACATGCCCACCCGGGCCAGGTGCTCGAGCCCCGCCTCCAGGGCCTCGGCCCGGGTCAGGCCCGGGTCCCTGCGCCGGACCGCCCGCACGAGGAGGTCGGCCACCGTGGCGTAGGGGGGGAACGCCGTGGCCGGGTCCTGGGGCACCAGGGTCACCTCCCGGCCCAGCACCGAGGCCACCCGCCGCCGCAGCCGGCGGTTCCAGGTGCGCACGTCCTTGGCCGCCCGGTCGGGGGATTCGGAGGACCATGCCACCAACCGATCGAGGCCGGCGAACAGGTCCAGGTGCAGGACCCGGGCCGCGCCGGCCACCACCCCGGGCACCCCCTCGGACAGCCCGAGCACCGAGTGGAGCAGGAGGGTCTTTCCCGAGCCCGACTCGCCCAGCAGGCCGAACGGCTCCCCGGCCCGCACCTCGATGTGGACCCGGTCGAGCACCCGGCGCATCGACCGGCCGGCCTCCAGGGCCACGACCAGGCCCCGGATCCCCAGCAGCACGGGGGCGCTCACCGGGGTTCCTCCACGGCCTCCAAGAGCCCCCGGCCCAGGAGGTTGAGGCCCAGCAGGGTCAGCGACAGCATGACCGCGGGCGCCAGCGCCGGGAGCCAGTGGCCCCGGAACACGCCGTCGCGGGCCAGGGCGAGCATGTTGCCCCAGCTCGCGGCCGGCTCCTGCACCCCCAGCTCGCCCCCCAGGTACGAAAGGCTGGCCTCGGCCAGCACGGCGAACGACAGCAGGCTGGTGGCCTGGGCCAACAGCACCCGGCGGGCGTGGCCCCAGAGGATGTGCACGAACACGATCCGGCCCGGCCCCACGCCCAGGCTCCGGGCCGCCTCGATGAACGCCAGGGAACGAAGCCTCTCGATGCTCGACCGGATCGGCTCGGCCACCTGGGGTGCGAACGACACCCCCACGGCCGCCATGATCCAGCCCAGGTCGCTCTGGGTCACCGCGGCCACCAGGAGCACCGTGACCAGCTTGGGGACCCCGTCCACCGCCTGGGCGAGACCGGTGGCCAGGGCGGCCACCGGCCCGGGCAGGAGCCCCTCGGCCAGGCCGAGGGCCACGCCGACGAGCGCTCCCACGGCCACGGCCAGGAGGGCCGGACCGGCGAACCGGGCCGCGGCCGAGGCGAGCCGGGCCGCCAGGTCGCGGCCGAGGGCGTCGGCCCCGAGCCACAGGTCCGGGCCGGGCGGGGCGTGGGCCGGGGCCACGAAGGCGGTAGGGTCGTGGGGGAGCCAGCCCAGCAGCCCCAGGGCGGCCCCCAGCACGGTGGGGGCCAGGCACGCCGCTCCGGCCGCCAGGGCCAGGCGGGCCGCGGCAGGGCCGCCCCGGGGGAACCGCGTCAGCCGTCCCATCACGCGGCCTCCCCGCCGGTGCGGGGGTCGGCCCAGCGCCGCACCAGCTCGGCCAGCAGCCCGGCCGCCCGCACCACCGCGGCCATGAGCACGGCAGCGCCCAGCAGGAGCGGCAGGTCCCGCTGGGCCGCGGCGCGCCACGCCAGGTAGCCCAGGCCCGGCCACCCCAGGGCCGCCTCGAGGACGACGGTGGAGCCCAGCACGAACGACACCCGCCGGGACAGGTGGGCCGCCAGGCCGGGCAGGGCCTCGCGCACCCGCACCTCCCAGTCGGGGATGCCGAGCAGCCGCGCGCCGGTGCGGTGCTCCACGGCGCAGGCCGCCCTCCACTCGGCCTGGGTCCGGCGGAACAGGTCCGCCAGCAGGCCGTCGCCCACCGCCAGGATCAGGGCGGCCACGAGCCACGGCACCCAGTCGTCCCGGCTCGGAAACGGGAACCAACCGGGCCGGTCCCACCAGCCCGCCCGGATCCCGGCCCCCACGAGCCGGTTTTCGGCCAGGGTGGTCAGGTACGCCAGCAGGAACACGGGAACGGCCGACACCAGGTGGGCGGCGGCCGACAGGGCGGACGCCGGGCCCGGATCGGACCAGCGGGAGCGGATCAGGGTGAGCCCGGCCGAGAGGAGGGAGGAGAGGGCCAGGCCGGCGGCCGCCAGCCCCAGGGAGCGGCGCAGCCCGGCAAAGACCAGGTCGGACACGGGCCGACCCTGCTGCACCGCCGTGGACCGGCCCAGGTCGCCCCGGACCACCCCGGCGAGCCACTCCGTGTACCCGGGCAGGCCCTCGGCCGGCACGGTCCCGGCCGGAGCGGCGGCCACCACCCGGCCGGCCGGCCCGGCGTGGGGAGCCAGGCGCACCACGGCGTAGAGGGCCGCGCTGGTGCCCAACAGGACCAGGAGCGCGCCGGCCGTCTGGCGCAGGGTCCACCAGGCCAGGGAGAGGGCCGGCCGCGGGGTCACCGTTCCTTCCAGGACCCCACGTAGGAGAAGAAGTAGAAGGGGTGGAGCCGGACGTTGTCGATCCGGGTGGACACGGCCGCGTACCGGTTGAGGCTCCACAGGAACAGGTACGGCAGGTCGTCGTGGAGGATGCGGTGGAGCTCGCCGTAGGCCGCCCGCAGCGCCTCCGAGTTGGTGACCTCCCGGGTCTCGTCCAACAGCCGGTCCACCTCGGGGTTCGCGTAGGCGCCCAGGTTGTTGCGGCCCGGCCCGGCCTCGGCCGAGTGGAACAGGGAGTAGATGTTCACGCTGTGGTCGAAGGTCCACTCGGCCAGCACCAGGTCGAAGTCGTGGTCTTGGAACACCGCCTTGCGCCAGGCCGACGGCTCCAGGAACTTCACCTCGATCCCGATGCCCAGGCCCTTCAGTTGCTGCTGCAGGTCCAGCACCACGGCCTTCTGGGCCTCGCTGGCCGCCAGGGACACGAGCCGAAACCGCACGGGCTTTCCGTCCTTCTCGCGGATGCCGTCCCCGTCGGAGTCGACGAGCCCTGCCTCGTCCAGCAGGCGGGCGGCGGCGTCGGGCTCGTGGGGCCAGGGTTTGACGTCGAAGTTGTACGCCCACGAGGCCGGCGGGAACGGCCCGGAGATCACGACCCCCCGGCCCCCGTAGTGGGCCTTGAGCATGGCCTCCCGGTCGATGCCCCGGGCCAGGGCCCGGCGGACCCGCAGGTCCCGCAGCAGGGGGTTGCGGAAGTTGATGCCCACGAATGCGTAAGAGAGGGTGCTGTAGGGGTACAGGCGGATGCCCGAGAGCTCCTCGAGCACCGGGATGTCCCGGGGCCGGACCCGGGGGACCAGGTCCACGGCGCCGTAACGCAGCAGCTCGTTGCGGATGTTGTCGTCGGGCACCGGCGAGGCCTCCACCTCCCGGATGCCCGGCTGGCCCGGCCGGTGGTAGTCGGGGTTGGCCTCGAACCGGATCTCCCCCGAGGGCGCCCACTCGCGGAACCGGAACGGGCCGGTGCCCACGGCCGAGGGGTCTCCGCCGGCGAGCCTGCCCTCGGGGAACCGGTGGGCCGGGAGGATCCGGAAGTCGAACAGGAGGATGGGGTTGGCCGAGGGGTGGGCCAGCCGGAACCGCACGGTGTGGTCGTCGAGGGCCTCCACCGACTCGAAGGCCGCGAACTGGCTGCGCAGGGGAGAGGCGTTCGCCGGGTCCCGGCCGGCCTCCACCGTGAACACCACGTCCCGGGCCGTGAACGGCCTGCCGTCGTGCCACCGGACCCCCCGCTTCAGGTAGAACGTCACGGTGCGGCCGTCGGGGTCCACCTCCCACCGCTCGGCCAGCAGGGGGCGCACCTCCCCCGCGTCGGGGGGGGTGATGAGCCCCTCGTACACCAGCTCCGACGCCCGCACGCTGGGCATGTCCCGGGCCAGCAGGGGGTTCAGGGTAGACGGGGGGGTGCTCTCGGCGTACCGCAGCCCGGCCGAGGCGTTCGCGGCCGGGCCGACCACCAGCAGGAACAGGGCGATGACGTGGCGGATCATGGGGTGTGAGACTCCTTGGTGTGGGCGGGGCCGACCCCGAAGGGGTCACCGGGGCGGGACCCCTCCACCGCTCCGGGACGCGTACAGGCGCTTCATGCTCTCGTAGGCCAGGCGGGCCGAGGGGTACTCCCGGGTCAGGTCGAACAGGATCGCCACGGCCGGGGCGAACTGCCCGGCCCGGGCGTAGGCCCGGGCCAGGTCGGCCAGGAACGCCGGGGGATTGCGGAAGTCCGGGTGGGCCCCCTGGCCCTTCTGGTGGGCCGCGTCGAGCACCTGGAGCGCCTCGGTGTCGAGGCCCCGGGCCCACAGGGCCCGGGCGGCCCACCGGGCCACCTCGGCCCGGCGCACGGCGTACAGCTCGGCCACGGCGGCCGACTCGGGGCCCGGCGGCAGGCGTTCGGGCAGCCGTTCCACGGCCCGCACCGCGGCCCGGGCCGACTCCACCGGGTCTCCCAGCGGCTCCGACAGCCCGAGCTCGGCCTGGAACCCGGCCAGCACGGCCAGGGTCAGGGGGGTGGGGTCGCCGCCGGCCACCTTCCGCCACAGGGCCAGGCCCTCGGCCCGCCGGCCCGCCCGGAACAGGGCCGCGCCGGCCCGGACCCGGCCCACCTCCGCGGCCTCCGCCGCGCCGTGCACGGGGCTGAACAGCCACGGCGCCGGCCCGGATCCGTCCGGCAGGTCGGCCACGTAGCTCGCGGCGGCCTTGTCCCAGCGGCCCTGGGCCTCGAAGCCCCGGCCCGCCCAGTAGGGCGAGGGGATCTGTCCCGCGCCGTTGGCCGCCAGCCCGCCGAACCCCCGCTGCAGGAGCTCGTACAGGAACAGGTCCGCGCCGGGTCCGTCGCCCACCCGATTGAAGTCGATCATCTCCAGGGCGAGCACGCCGCTGGCCAGGTCGCCCTGGCGGAACGCGTCCAGGGCCTGCCCGTAGGGGCTGCGGTCGCCCGTGGGGCACGGCACGCCCCACAGGTAGCAGGCCACCAGGCCCAGGACCTTGTCCGTGTCGGTCTCGGGCGGGGGGGCCTGCCGGGCGAGCACCCGGACTCGATCCATGTCCCCCTGCCAGTACGCGATGCCGGCTCGGGCCAGCGCCGCCGGGTAGCTGCGGGGTCGACCCCCTTCGGCCCCGAACACGGCTCGGGCCTCGGCCAGGTCCCCCCGCCGCAGGGCCACCCAGCCCCTGCGCTCCACGAGGGCCCGGTCGCCGGAGGGGGCCCGGCTCAGGTACAGGTGCTCCGTCTCGAGGAACAGGTCGTCCATGGCCCCGTACAGGTCGGAGAACGCCTGGTAGGTGCGCACCAGGCCGGGGCCGGGGGGGGCGGCGGAAAACACCTGGATCGCGTCGTACAGCCGCATGTCCCGCAGGGCCCGCCAGCCGTCCCCGGCGGAGAGGAGCCGGGCGATCTGCGGATCCTTCCGGGCATACCGCCCCATCCACCCCTCCTGGCAGGCCCGGACCTCGGGGTCGGGACCGGGGGGCTGGTCGGCCCGGCCCTCGGGGGCCTGGGTGCAGGCGATCCCCAGGGCCAGAAGGAGCAGGCTAGCCGCCCAGCTTGGTCGCCAGGTACTCAAGGTTCTGGCGGTGGCGCCGGGCCCGTTCGACCCACTCCGGCGCCATGGCGTCCGGGGCTTGCTCCAGGCGGGCGAAGAACACCTGCCAGGCCTGGGCCCCTTTCTGGATGAACCGGGCCTCTCCGGTCTCTTGGAACAGACGCTCACTGGTCACCCCCAGGTAGTAGTAGGCTTTCAGAAGGAGCGGCTGACGCCGGCCCGCCGGCAGGAGCTCCGGGGTGGCCACGGCCCGTTCCAGGGCCTCGACCCCCTGGCGCAGAAGGGCCACGGCCTCCCCCGGGTCGGCCTGCCGCGCGGCCTGCCAGCACCAGTACCCCAGGGCCAGGTTGAGGGCAGGGTTCCGGCCCGTCTCCGGCCGGGCCACCAGCTCGGCCAGGACCGGGGGGATCTCCCGGATGCGGCCCGCCCGGGCCAGCAGGTCCACCATCTGGGCCCGGGCCCGGGCGAAGCTGGGGTGGTCCGGCGGCACCCGTCCCAGGAACCCCAGGGCCTCCTCGATCTGCCCCCGCTCGATCAGCTTCTGGGCGTTGGCGTAGTTCTCGTCCACCGGCGGGATGCGAAGGGGGCGGTCCCGGAAGTCCTCCACGTCGTCCCGGAACTGCACCGTGACCTCCAGGGGCGTGTACCCGGGCCGCTCGGCCGGGTCGAAGGCCAGCCGGAGCCGGTGGAGCCCCTTGGTCGCCCGGAACCCCAGGCCGTTCTCGTCGGCTTGGCCGATCTCCTTTCCGTCCAGCCACACCCGGGCGCCCGGGGGGTCGGTGTAGAGCCGCACCGAGCTGTCGTTGCGCACGGGCATGAGGGCCGCGATCACGGTGGTGGTGCGGCCGTTGCCCACCACCACGTCCCCGCGCTCCCAGGGGCGGTAGCCCTCGAGCTCCACCCGGACCCGGTGCACCCCGGGCGTCACCGGGTCCACCCGCAGGGGGCCCTGGGCCGTGCCCCGGGGCTCGTCGTCCACGAACACCCGTCCGCCCTCCGGGCTGGATACCACGAGGAGCGCCCCGTCCTCCGGGGCCAACGTGAGCGCGACCTCCTGGGCGGCTGCGCCGGCGCTCACCTCCACGGCGGCCTCGGCGGGCTGGAACCCCTGCTTGGCCGCCCGGATCACGTGGCGGCCGGCCTTCAGGGGGATCTCCAGGGGGGCCAGGCCCACGGGCTTGCCGTCCACCTCCACCCGGGCGTCGGCCGGGTCGGTGGTCACGGACACGAGCCCGATCCCGATGCCGGTCTCCTCGTCCAGGTCCACGAAGATGCGGCCGCCGGGCCCCTCCACGGTCTGCCGGAACGCGCCCTTGCCCGGCAGGTACAGGATCACCTCGTGCTCTCCCTCGGACAGGTTCCGCACGTACAGGGGGGTGGTGCCCTTCTCCTCCCCGTCCACGAACACCCGGGCCCCCTCGGGCCGGGACAGGATCGACAGCACCCCGGGCTCGTCCGCCTCCTGCTGGTAGGTGGCCGGGTTCCGGAGGACCTCGTCCGAGCCGGAGGGCGAGCCCCCCTCCACGGCCCGCGCCCAGGGGGGCGAGAGGGGGGGGAACGCGACGACGGCCAGCAACAGCAGCAGCCAGATCCGTTTCATGGGGTTCCTCGTCAGCGCCGGTAGGCCACTGGGTGGCCTGTTTTCGAAAAAGGAACTTGCGAACCCAACCCCGCGTTTCGGCGGCGGGGCGTGGGGTCTGTTTCCGGCCGGGCAGAGACCGGAGACTAGAGACTAGAAACTAGAGCATGCTCTCGATACTTGGCGGGTTCGAGAGCCGCCTGGCCGCCCAGCGGGCCGGAGGCCCCAGACCGACGACCAACGGCCGACGGCTACCTTCATGGATTCAGGCGCGGGCCTGCCCCCTGGGGGACCACCTCGGCGGGGCCCAGCGTCAGGTGTTGGGCCAGGTCCAGGTCCAGGTCGGGAACCGGCTCGCCCACCAGATCGATCCGCTCCACCCGGATCGGGGGCACCCGGTTCTCCCGGTAGCTCTCGGCCGACACCCGGGCCCGGCCCACCGAGTACCCCTTGCGGTACGCGAACACCTCGTAGTCCCCCCCGAACAGCGGCCGGTCGGCCGGCTCCCCCTCCTTGGGCGTGAGCACCTTCCTGCGGGAGATCCGGAACGCCCCCGCCTCGTCGGACAGCACCTCCATGGTGTAGGGCGAGGTCCATACCTCCATCCCCGCCAGCGGCGCCCCCCGCTCGTCCCGGACCTCGCCCACCAGGACGGTGGGGGTGACCCGGATGGGGATGTCCGCCTGGATCTCGGCGAACGAGTCGGCCGGGATCTCCACCTTCACCTCCCGGGCCTTCTGGAACCGGGGGTCCTTGATGTCGAGGTTCAGTTTCACGGCCACCGGCAGCTTGGGGATCCCCTCGATCCGGAACCGGCCGGTGTCGTCGGTGCGGGCGATCACGAACCGGTCGAGCTTGATCAGCACCTGGCCCAGGGGCAGGTCCCGGTCCACGGTCTCGGCCAGCCGCAGCCGGCCCTCCAGGGTGGTGCCCGGGAACGTGGGGTAGCTCTCCTTCATCTTCAGCCGGAACACCTCCCGGGCGATCCGGGCCCGGTACTTGCTCTTGGGGAAGAACCCGAGGAACTCCAGGTAGGCCGGGATGCGGTTCGTGCGGATCACCCGGGCCGCGGCCTCGCGTTCGGACTCGCGGGCCAACCGGTCGCCGGGGGACACCGAGAACCGCCCCGCCGGCTTGAGCAGATACACGCCCTTGTCCAGCTCCCGCTCGATCACGGCCTTGCCCACCCTGCGCATCCCCTGGCCGAACACCACCATCCACTCCCGGGGCTTGGCCCCCCCCGGGATCTCGGCCACCACCGGCCCCCCCCGGGAGAAGATGACCGTTCCGATGAACACGTCCTTGCCCTTCCGGGGGCGCACCGCCGGCCGGGGGCGCGAGGTCTCAGGGGCCAACAGGACGGGTTTCCTGACCTTGATGGCGGCGTGCCCCCGTGCTGGCACGGCGACCACGGCGGCCGCCAGAAAGAGGGTCACGGTGATCCTTCGCAAACCAGCCATGCCACGGCCTCCTCCAGGGGTTGGATCGGCAAGGACCAAGGTGAGGTCTGATAGCACAAACCGTGCCGGGCGTCCAAGGTGCCTCCCGGCCGAAGTCGGCCGGAGGGCTGGTCTTCGTGGGGTCATCCGGGCTGAGTCTTATCGCGCACGAGCAGGCGAAATGCCCCCGGCAACGGTCGTTGCGAGCGGTCGGTTTCGATGCTACAGTCAGCATCCTTTTCTTTTCGGAACCGCAAGCGGTTTCTTGACGGCGCGAGGCGGTCCCGTTTCGGGGGGGAGGCCTTCCGCCACACAGCAGGCCTCCCCGCTTCGGCCCCTCCCCCGGGAGACCCTTCGGCGGCGTCCGGCCACCCGTTCGGGGCGTCGATCCAACGGTCGCCCGCGCATCCGGAAGGTCCGACACCCATGCACCCCTCCCCTGGCACACGTCGCCGTCCCATCGGAAAGCTCCGGGCCCTGGCGGTGGGGCTGGGCCTCTTGGGCGCAGCGATCCTCCCCCGGTCCGTGGGGGCCGGGGAGGTCAGCATCATCGCCCCTGTGGACGGCTCGGTGGTGAAAGAGGACTCCCTGCTCATCCTGGGCGCGGCGCCCCGGGGCAGCCAGGTCCCGTGGTCCGTGCGGAGCGCCTCGGGCGTGCTCGAGGACTCCGCCCGGGCGGACTGGGGCGACCTGTTCGAGATCTTCGTGCTGCTGGACCCCGGGCTCAACGAGTTCCAGATCGGGGATCGGCGGCTTCGGGTGTTCTACGACGACGGGTCCCGGGAGCCGCCCGAGGGGTTCCGGCCGGTGCGCGTGCACGCGGGCGACGTGTCGCGATGCTCCGACTGCCACGACCGGCTGAGCATGGAGCTGCTCGAGGGGGGCTACCCCGGCGTGTGCCTGGCCTGCCACGTGGTCGTGTCGGTGAACCCCGCCAACCAGGGGCCCGCCACGGACACCCCCCATTTCCGGAAGGCCGTGGCCCGGTGCGGCCGGTGCCACGAGCCCCACGCCTCCCTGGACCCCAAGCTGCTCCGCAGGCCCGGGCCGGAGCTGTGCCGGTCGTGCCACCCCGAGCGGACCGTGTCGGACGCCTCCCATCCGGTGCTGGCCGAGGAGGGGTGCTCGGCCTGCCACGACTCCCACTACTCGGGGTACCCCAACGACCTCCACAAGCCACAGCCCGAGCTGTGTCAGGACTGCCACGACCAGGGCGGGGGGGACGCGGAGGGCCTTCACCCGCCCCTGGTGGAGGAGAGGTCCTGCTCCACCTGCCACGACCCCCACGGCGATCAGCCCGGGCTCCTGCGCTCGGGGCTGCCGGACCTGTGCCTGGGCTGCCACGAGACGGTCATGGACCAGGGCCACGGCGACACGCTGGCCGAGTGCACCCGGTGCCACGATCCCCACGGCCGCACCGACCGGGGGCTGCTCGGAGACGGGGTCAGCCCCAGGTGCCTCGAATGCCACGAGGGGATCGACCGGGGCGAGACGGTCCACCCGGCGCTGCAGGAGGGGTGCCAGGCCTGCCACGATCCCCATGCCGACGACAGCGTGGAGCAGGCCCGGGTCTCCTGCGGCAAATGTCACGATCTCCAGGGGGACGAGGAGCTGGGGGCCCTGCACGGCGGGCTGTCGATCCCGGCCGGGGCGTGCCTGCGCTGCCATCCGGCCCACGCCGCCGATGGGGACCGGCTCGTCCGGGGTCGGCTCCACCCCCCCCTGGCCAAGGGCAAGTGCACGGTGTGCCACGGCGGCGGGGCGGACCGGAGCATCCGGATCGAGAACCCCGCTACCCGCTGCCGCATGTGCCACTCGTTCGAGAAAGACCTGCGGGAGGCGGGGGCCAGGGAGCACGACCCGGTGGCCGGGGGCGAGTGCACGGCCTGCCACGACCCCCACATGTCGTCGGAGCCCGCGTTCCTGCGGGGGCCCCAGCCCGAGGTGTGCGGCCGGTGCCACGACGAGGCCCGGCTGGGACCCGGCCGGGAGCGTCACCCCGCGGCCGAGACCTGCACCGATTGCCACGGCGCCCACGGCGGGCGGGGACCGGCGTTCCTGGCATCCCAACCCCCGGAGCTGTGCCTCGACTGCCACGACGACCCAACCGAGGGGCTGGAGAGCCCCCATCCCGCGGTCGAGGAGGGGTGCCTCGTGTGCCACGATCCCCACCAGGGGTTCCGGCCGGGGTACCTGAAGGGCGACACCCCGCGGGCGGCCTGCCAGGAGTGCCACGACGTGCCCGACCTGTCGGAGGGCCGCACGCTCCATTCCGCGGCCGACACCTGCACGGCCTGCCACGACCCCCACGGCCGGGGCGGCCCCCGGTACCTGGCCTCGCAGCCGCCGGACCTGTGCCTGGAGTGTCACGACGACCCGGCCGAGGGGGTGGAGGATCCCCACCCGGCCCTGGAGGAGGGGTGCCTCGTGTGCCACAGCCCCCACAGCGGGTTCGGGGGGGCGAACCTGGTGAAGCCCCAGCGGGAGCTGTGCCTCGGCTGCCACGACGATCCGGCCGAAGGGTTCCCCCGGGTCCACGCCCCGGCGCGGGACCGGTGCTCCGGGTGCCACGACCCCCACGGCGACGCATCCGCAGCCCTGTTGAAGGAGGCGCGCCCCGGTCTGTGCCTGGGCTGCCACGCGGTCCAGGCGCCGGCCTCCGGCCGACCGGCCCACCCGCCCGCGGCCGAGGACTGCGCCAACTGCCACGAGGAGGCCCCCCACGGCGGCACCTCGCCCCGGTTCCTCCCGAAGACCCCGCCGGAGCTGTGCCTGGAGTGCCACGACGACCCGCGCGAGGGGGCCCAGACCCTGCACCCGGCCCTGGAGGAGGGGTGCCTGGTGTGCCACGATCCCCATCGGGGAGCCCGGCCGGGGTTCCTGCGGGGCGCCGACGCCAACGCCCCCTGCCTGGACTGCCACGAGGTGCTGACCGGAAAGCCCGTGCGGCACGCCGCCCTGGATCAGGGGTGCACGGTGTGCCACGATCCCCACCGTGCGGATGCCGAGCACCAGCTGCGCAGGCCCGGCAATGCCCTGTGCCTGGGGTGCCACGACCTGACCGGCCACGCCCACACCGTGGACGTGGCCCGGGGGGAGCGGTTCCCCGGGGCCCGAGGGTTTCCCACGGACGGCGGACAGTACCTGTGCACGGGATGCCACGCCCCCCACGAGGCGGAGGACGAGGGGCTGTTCATCCGGCCCCGCGAGGTGCTGTGCCAGGAGTGCCACCGGATCTGATCCCTCCCCTGTCGGCCGCCAGGGTTCCGTGGTAAGAGGAACCGACGGACCCCTTGCCTTCTCCCAGGAACGATTCCCGATGCGCGAGCGGTTGGCCAGCCTGCTCCTTTCATCCATGCGCTGCGGCGTGATCGCGGTGGACGCCGAGGGCACCGTGATGCTCTGGAACCGTCCGGCGTCCGAGATTCTGGGCATCGGGCCGGAGGGTGCCGAGGGGCGCCACTGCCGGGAGGTGCTCGCCCCGTACCCGGCCCTGGCCCACCTGCTGCTGGAGGCCCTGGGCCGCACTACCCTGCCCGACCGGGCCGAGCTCGAGCTGGAGCGGCCGGAAGGCGGGCGGGAGCTGGTGGGGTTCAGCCTCTCGCGGGTGGAGGCCCCGGACGGGGCCGTGCTGGGCTCGGCCCTGTTCTTCAAGGACCTGACCGTGGTCGAGGAGGAGCGGGAGCGGGAGGCCCTGCGCAGCCGGCTGGCCAGCCTGGGGGAGGTGGCCGCCCAGCTGGCCCACGAGATCCGCAACCGCCTGGGGGGCATCCGCTTGTTCCTGGGCCTGGCGCGGCGCAGACTGGACCACGACCCCGAGGGGACGGAGTTCCTGGACCGGGCCGAGCAGGAGCTCCTGGAGGCGAACCGGAAAATGGGGGAGATCCTGGCCTTCGTGCGGCCCCTGCGGCTCGAGACCGGGCCGGTGGACGTCGAGGCGCTGTGCCGGGAGGCTTGGCAGGGGGTGGTGGCCCGGTTCGGGGGGGAGGCGCCGCGTCTGCGCTGGGAGGCGGCGCCCCAACTGCCCCCGGCCCGGGCCGACCGGGAGAAGCTGCGGGACGCCCTGTCCAACGTGCTGGCCAATGCGGTCGAGGCGGCCGGGCCCGAGGGAAACGTGCGGGTTCGGCTCTCGCTGGAGGAGGTGCCCACCCTGGTGGCCGAACCGGGAGCGACCGCGCTCCCTGGGCTGCGGCAGTTCGAGCAGCACCCGGCCGCCCGGCTGCGCATCGAGGTGGAGGACGACGGCCCCGGCATGGAGCCGGAGGTGCTCCGGCGGGTGTTTCACCCCTTCTTCACCACCAAGGAGGGCGGCTCGGGCCTGGGGGTTCCCACGGCCCAGAAGATCCTGGACGCCCACGGCGGAGGCCTGGACGTGACCTCCGAGCCGGGCCGGGGGACCCGGTTCGTGCTGCGGGTGCCGGTGGTCACCGAGGAGACGGAACGTGGCTGACATTCTGATCGTGGAGGACCACGCGGCCCTGCGGGACGCCCTTGCCATCGCGGCCGGGGCCCGGGGCCACCGGGTGGTCACGGCCGAACGGGGGGACGCGGCGGTGCGGGCGCTGGAGAGCCGCTCGTTCGACCTGGTGGTGACCGACCTCAAGCTGCCCGGGGCCGACGGGTTCGCCGTGCTCGAGGCCGTGCGGGCCCACCAGCCGCGCACGCCCGTGGTCGTGATGACCGCCCACGGATCCATGGAGGCGGCGGTGCGGGCCCTCCGGCTGGGGGCCCTGGACTTCATCGAGAAGCCGTTCGACATCGACGAGATGGAGGCCCGGATCGAACGGGCCCTGCAGCAGGGGGACCTGGCCGAGACCGTGCGGGGCCTGCGCGAGCACCTGCTCGAGCCCTACCGGCCCGAGAACATCGTGGGCGACAGCCCGGGCATCCGGGCCGCCCTGGATCTGGCCCGGAAGGTGGCGCCGGCCCCCACCACCGTGCTGATCACGGGGGAGACGGGCACCGGCAAGGAGCTGGTGGCGGGCGCGATCCACGCCATGGGCCCGCGGCGCGAGGGGGAGTTCGTGGCGGTGAACTGCGCGGCCGTGCCCGACACCCTGCTGGAGAGCGAGCTGTTCGGGTACGAGCGCGGCGCGTTCACCGGGGCGGCGCGCCGGCGCGTGGGGCGGTTCGAGCGGGCCCACGGCGGCACCCTGTTTCTGGACGAGATCGGCGACATGAGCCTGGCCACCCAGGCCAAGATCCTGCGGGCCATCGAGGACGGCCGCATCGAGCGGCTGGGCGGCGACGCGCCCCTGGAGGTGGACGTCCGGATCATCGCGGCCACCCACCGGGACCTGTCGGAGATGGTGCGGCAGGGCAAGTTCCGGGAGGATCTGTTCTACCGGCTGAACGTGGTCACCATCCGGCTGCCGCCCCTGCGGGAGCGGGGGGACGACGTGATCCTGCTGGCCCGCCACTTCGCCCGGCAGTTCTGCACCGAGTTCAAGCGCCCGCCCGTGGAGTTCGGCGACGACGCCATGGAGACCCTGCGGCGCCACCCCTGGCCCGGCAACGTCCGGGAGCTCCGAAACGCGGTGGAGCGGGCCGTGCTCCTCAGCGAGGGGCCGGTGATCTCGGCGTCGGACCTGGGGTTGCCCGAGGCGGCGCCCCCGGTTCCCAAGGACTGGGAGGGGGAGGCGTTCCGGTTTTACTTCCCCCCGGGCGGGGTGCGCCTGGACGTGGCGGAGAAGGAGCTCCTGCTGGCCGCCCTGCGCCGGGCCCGGTGGGTGCAGAAGGACGCCGCCCGGCTGCTGGGCATCACCAAGAGGGCCATCCACTACAAGATCGAGAAGTACGGGATCACTCACCCCTCCTGGACCAAGAACCGGCCCCCCCCGGACCCGGAGGGTGACACCGGCCCGGCGGATCGGGTATAGGAACGGATCGGGATGCCGGAACCCCGAGCCCGGAGGGGACGATGCTGTTCGAGCGGTACCGCAGGATGAACCACAGGGATCGGGCGCTCCTGGACGGTCGCCTGATCACCTACCACTTCTACGTGGGGGGGGTGACGCTCCTGGCCCTGGGCTGGATCGGGATCGCCCAGCACGGCAGGTACGCCTGGGTGGCCGTGGTGTTCGGGCTGGCGAGCCTGGCCATGGGGGCCGGCCTCCACTGGTTCCACCGCCGCATGATCCGGAGTCCCCACCGGGACGCCTACCTGGTGACCATCACCGCGGCCCTGGGCCGGCACCGGTTCCCCCTGCTGCCGAGCCTGCTCGGCATCCTGATCGTGTTCAGCGTGGCCGTGACCCTGCTGTACCTGCTGAGCGGGTGAGGCCGGGTTCCCAGTAACTTCGGTGGTCGTCGGTCGAGGGCCTTCGGCCCGCTGGGCGGCTAGGCAGCTAGGCGGCCGGGCGGCTCCAAAATCCAGTTTCTAGTCTCTAGTTTCTGGTCTCTAGCCCGCAGCGGCCGATGGGGGCTTCTCAGTGCCGGAGCCGAGCAGACAAGGGTTGGATCGAACGATGAACCGAGACGAGCTCCTTTTGCGGGGCGCTGACGACTTCGTGCGCCTCGACAGCCTGTGCTCCGATCTGCTCCAGGAGTTCGCGGCCTGGCTGCGCGACCATCAGGGGCGCACCCCCCTCGAGGCGGGGGGCCTGGCCCACCAGGCCGACCGGTACCTGCGGGACTTCGTGGTGGACTGTAAGGAGACCGGGCCGGCGGACGAGGACCCCACCCTGGTGCGCCAGTACCTGGCCAACTGGTACATCGTGCACACCCTCTACCCCACCCACGACGAGATCGACCGGATCCGGGAGGCCCTGGTGCTGCTCTACCGGTTCCTGATGGATCGGGGCGTGGTGGGGGAGGCGGCCTGCCGGGCGGCCGAGGCCGCCCTGGCGGACGCCGGGTACTTCCACGCCCGGCTGGAGGCATTCTGGAACCTCACGCCGGAGGAGATCGACCCCTGGCGGGCCCAGGACGACTACCGCCGCCGGCGGCAGGGCTAGTTGGCTAGGCGGCCAGGCAACGTGCGGTGTAACCGGACGCCCTCCCGCCGCCGGGTTGGCGAGAGCCACTCGCCCTGGGGGGCCAGGGGACCGAAGACCGTGGACCGAAGTTCCTGAGCCTCCCAGCCCTTTTACGGCAGCTTGATCTTCCCGCCGCCCGGCCGAGGCATCGGGCCGCCCTTGAGCCCGGCGGTGAGATCGGGGCCCAGCCCCATGCCGGCCTCGGCCGGGGTCACGATGCGGGAGGCCTCGCGCATCTGGGCCTCGCGCACCTCCCGGACCAGGCGTTGGACGGCCTCGTTGATGGCCTGGGGGAACTTGTCGCAGGCCTCCTCCAGGGTGGCCGCGTCGATCGGGGCCTGCACGGGCAGCAGGCCCGCCGGGGTCAGGATCTGGGTCTCGCCCATGTACAGGGGCTGGCGGTCCGGGTCGTCGGACCCGTCGGCCCGCACCGGCACGAGCCGTCGGATCGTGGCGGCCCGCAGGTCGGTGAACATCTCCTCCCGGAACAGGTTGGCCTTGTCGACCTCCACCTGCACCGGTCCTTCGTTGGTCCTATCCTCGCTCACGTCGGATCTCCTGACAAAAGGTTTAGGCCCCGTCGGGGCCGGTGACCCGGTTGGTCAGCCGGCCGATGCCTTCGATCTCCACCGACACCAGGTCCCCGGGCTTCAGGAACACCGGCGGTGTCCGGGCGAAGCCGACGCCGGGGGGGGTGCCGGTGAGGATCACCGTGCCGGGCAGCAGGGTGGTGTCTCGGCTCAGGAAGCTCACCAGCCGGGCCACGGGAAAGATCATGTCGTCGGTGCCCCCGTCCTGCACCAGCTCTCCGTTCAGGGCCGTGCGGATCCGCAGGGTCTGCGGGTCGGGGATCTCGTCCCGGGTGACCAGGGCCGGCCCCAGGGGGCAGAAGGTGTCGAAGGACTTTCCCCGGATCCACTGGCCGCCGTTGTGCTTCTGCCACCGCCGGGCCGACACGTCGTTGGCCACGGTGTAGCCCAGCACGAAGTCCAGGGCCCGGTCCTCGGGCACGTCCCGGGCCTTGCGGCCGATCACCACCGCGAGCTCCCCTTCGTAGTCCACCTCGGGCCCGCGCTCGCAGCAGGCCGGGATCCGAATCGGCTGGTCCGGCCCCACCACGGCCGTGGTGGGTTTCATGAACAGCACCGGGTCCTCGGGGATGGGCAGGCCGGCCTCCTGGGCGTGGGCCCGGTAGTTGAGGCCCACGCAGAAGATGTTCACCGGCTCCACCGGAGCCAGGAACCGCAGCACGTCGGCGGTACGAAACGTGGGGGAGAGCCCGTTGAAGGGGTCGCCTTCCATCTCCTCCACCACGCCGGGCGGATCCTCCCGGCCGTACCGGACGTTCCCCCGCATGTCTTCGTACCGGACGATGCGCATGGAGAGCCTCGTTTCGCGGTTGCGGGCCCGGCGAGCTAGGGATCGTGCCCCTGGCCGGAGCGCCGGGTCCCTACAGGGTAGGCGGGGGGAGGGGTCGAGGGCAAGCCCTGGGATTCGGTCGTCGGTCTGGGGTCGTCGGTCTGGGGCCTTCGGCCCGCACTTACCCGATTCGGGCCAGGGCCTTCAGCCGCTCCCAGTTCTCGTCCACCTGGGCCTGGATCCGGTCCAGGGCCTCGCGGGTCAGGTGCTTGAACCGGCCCTGGAGCCGGTAGTACTCGTCCACCAGGTAGCCCACCGGCTCCAGATTGATGGTGTAGCGCACCCCGTCCTCCACCTCGTAGAGGGGGAAGATCCGGGTCTGCACCGCGAGCCGGGCGAGCTTCACGCTGATCTCGCTGGGCACCTTCCAGCCGGTGGGACACGGGGCGTACACGTGGAGGAACTTCGTGCCCGGCAGGGAGACCGCCTTCTGCACCTTGCGGACCATGTCCTCGGGGTAGGCGATGGAGGCGGTGGCGGCGTAGGGGATCCGGTGGGCCGCCATGATCTGCATGATGTCCTTCTTGCGGGTGGGCTTGGGCGAGCCGGTGGGCGTGGTGGTGGTCCAGGCCCCGGTGGGGGTGGCCCCCGAGCTTTGGACCCCGGTGTTCATGTACGCCTCGTTGTCGTAGCACACGTACAGGATGTTCTCGTTGCGATCGGCCGCGCCGGACAGGGACTGGAGCCCGATGTCGAAGGTGCCGCCGTCGCCGGCCCAGGTGACCACCTGGGTCTCGGTGTCGCCCCGGGCGTCCAGGGCGGCCCGGATGCCGCTGGCCACGGCCCCCCCGGTCTCGAACGCGGTGTGGAGCACCGGCACCTGGAGAGCCGTGTAGGGGAACGGTCCACCGATGATCGACCAGCAGCACGCCGGGATCGACAGGATGGCCTTCTCCCCCAGGCCCTTCAGGAGGAACCGCATGGCGATGGCCGCACCGCAGCCGGGGCAGGCCAGGTGGCCCGAGTACATCCGCTCGTGCACGGGAAGTTCGATGGGCATGGCGATCTCCGCTAGAGCTTGAGCCCTTCCCACAGGATGTCGGAGGGTGGCTCGTCCCCCAGGGCCCGGGTCACGACCGACTCGATGGTCTGGGGCGTGATGTCCCGGCCCCCGAGCCCCGCCACGAACGGGTACACCCGGGGCCTCCGGTCCAGGCCGGCCAGCGCCGCCCGGATCTCGCTGGCGAAGATGCCCCCGGCCCCGAACGAGATGTTTCGATCCAGCACGGCCACCCGCTCGTACGGGCCCAGCACCTCGCGGACCTCCTCGTGGGGGAACGGCCGGAACAGCTTGAGCTTCACCACGTCCACGTCGGTGCCCTTCTCCCGCAGCGCGGCCTGGGCCACCCGGGCCGTGCCGGTGACCGA
The DNA here is from genome assembly GCF_000526155.1 of Deferrisoma camini S3R1. NCBI lineage: Bacteria > Pseudomonadati > Thermodesulfobacteriota > Deferrisomatia > Deferrisomatales > Deferrisomataceae > Deferrisoma > Deferrisoma camini. The sequence goes on from NZ_JAFN01000001.1 coordinate 3,363,777, forward strand.
CCCGGTGGTCACCAGGGCCAGGGGGGCCAGCTCCCCCTCCCGGCAGGGGATCCGGCGCACCGCGCCGTAGGAGCGGCCGAACCGTCGGCCGAACTCGGCGTCGATCTCGTCGTGGGCCCGGAGGGCCTCCTCCATGGCCTGCTGGATCTTGTACCGGAACTCCATGTAGTACTCGGGGCTCGCCAGCTGGTTGAAGGCGTGGGGGTCGGCCGGGTCGAGGATCTCGGTGGGTTCCCAGGCCGGCAGGAACGCGTCCACCTCGTCCTGCTCGGGCACCTCCACCGGCTCGTAGGTGTGGGAGAGGAAGAACGCGTCCATCACCACCATGGCCGGCAGGCTCACCCGCTCGGCCAGCTTGTACGCCATGAGGATCGTGTCAAGCACCTCCTGCACGTCCTCGCAGTACAGCTGCATCCACCCCGTGTCCCGCTGGGACAGGCTGTCGGTCTGGTCGGCCCAGATGTTCCAGCCCGGTCCCATGGCCCGGTTCACCTCGGCCATCACGACGGGCAGCCGGGCGCCGGCGGCCCAGTGGAGCATCTCGTGCATCAGGGCCAGACCGTGGCTGGAGCTGGCCGTGAACGACCGGGCGCCGGCCGAGGCCGCTCCGATCACGGCGGCCATGGCCGAGTGCTCGCTCTCCACCCGGATGAACCGGGCGTCCAGCACCCCGTCGGCCACCAGCTCGGCCAGCCGCTCCACGATGTGGGTCTGGGGGGTGATGGGGTAGGCGCTGATCACCTTCACCCGGGCCAGTTCCACCGCGTGGCTGACGGCGTGGCTGCCCTCCAGCACCCGCCTCATCGGGGCTCCTCCTCCAGGACCATGGCGTTGCGGGGGCACTCCACCACGCACACGCCGCAGCCCTTGCAGTAGTCGTAGTTGATCTCCCGGGTGCCGGCGCGCAGGTCCCGCAGCACCGACACGTCGGGGCAGAACAGGTAGCAGTTGTCGCACTGGTCGCACTGGCCGCAGTGGAAGCAGCGCTCCGACTCCTTGAGGGCCAGCGAGGCCGAGATGCGCATCTTCACCTCGTCGAACCCGGTTCGGCGCTCCTCCAGGGTGATGCGGGGCCGCTCCCGTCGCTCCTGGAACCGGAAGTAGATGGTGTTGAGCTCGTCGTAGCGCACCACGTGGTCCTGCTGGGCCGCGCGGTCGCCGCCACGGTACCGGTTCATCGAGACCCCGCCCTGGCGGCCCACCCGGATCGAGGGCCAGATCGAGGCCGGATCCCGACCCCGGAGCCGCGCATCGATCACGAGCGCCGCCTCCTTGCCCGAGGCTACGGCCGTGACCACGGCCTTGCGGTCGTTCACCAGGTCGCCGCCCACGAACACCGGCGGCCGGTCGGCCCACTCGCCCTCGGGCGCGATCCGCTTCAGGTGGAGCCCCTCCGAGACCAGACCCCCTCCGCCGGCCACCTCGGCCGGCACCCCCTCGGACGGTCCGGCGCCGATGGCCGTGACCACGGCGTCCACATCCACCTCCACGTCGGGATGGCCCGAGGGCACCACCCGCGGCCGACCCCCTTCGTCCTCCTCGAGGATCTCCATGGTGGTGAGCACGAGCCGGAACCCGCCTTGGGGCAGGGGCTCGATGCGCTTGGGGGCGAGCAGGGTCTGGAACGGAATGCCCTCCTCCCGGGCCTCGTGGATCTCCTCGGGCAGGGCCGGCATGTCCTGGAGCCGGCGGCGGTAGTACACCACCGGCTCGGCGCCGAGCCGCAGGAGCGAGCGGGCCACGTCCATGGCCGTGTTGCCGCCGCCGATCACGGCCACCTTGCCGGAGACCTCGGGGGTCTCGCCCCGCCGGATCGCTTCCAAAAGGGCCAGGCCGTCCCGGGCGTGCTCCTCGCCCTCGGCCCCCAGGGGCGCCGGCCTCCAGGTGCCCACGGCCAGGAACACGGCGTCGTAGCCCGAGAGCTCGTCCCAGGTGAGGTCCGCGCCCAGGCGGCGGTTTCCGTGGAACCGCACCCCGTCGTTCAGGATGAGCCCCACCTCCCAGGCCAAGGCGTCCAGGGGCAAGCGGTACTCGGGGATGCCGTACCGCAGCAGCCCGCCCGGCTCCGCACGGGCATCGAACAGGTCCACCTCGTGGCCCAGGCGGCGCAGGAAGTAAGCCGCGGCCAGCCCGGCGGGCCCGGCCCCCACCACGGCCACCCGGCCGCCGCCGACCCCCGGCTCGGGGGATGGGGGGGTGAGACCCAGCTTCCAGGCGTGGTCGGCCAGGAACCGCTCCAGGGAGTTGACCGAAACGGGGTCGTCGTACTCGCCCCGGTTGCAGGCCGCCTCGCAGGGGTGATGGCACACCCGGCCGCACACCCCCGGCAGGGGGTTCTCCTCGCGGATGCGCAGCCAGGCCGCCTCGAAGTCCCCCTGACCCAGCAGGATCTGGACCCGGGCGATGTCCTCGGCGGCCGGGCACCCCTCGGCGCAGGGAGCCACCTTGTCCTGATACCGGGGCCGGAGGAACCTCCAGGACCCGGTCCGGTTCCACAGCATGGTGTCGGCCGAGCGGGACATGGGGGGCAGGTCCCGGGCCGAGCGGAACGTCACTGGGCTCATGGGGCAGCCTCCGCTGGCGCCTCCGGGAGCACGACCGAGTCGTAGGCCTCCCGGGCGGCGGCGATGTTGGCCTCGTGGTGGGACGGCACCTCCTCCCGGATGGCCTCGCACACGGCGTCCACCGACACCAGCCCGGTGGCCCGGGCGAAGGCCCCCAGGATGGCGGTGTTCACGATGGGGTGGGTGCGGGACCCGAGCCGATGACGCAGGGCGATGCGGCTCGCATCCACCGTGGCCACCCGGAACGAGGCGAACCGGGGGAAGGCGTCGGGGGACTTGTCGGTGTTCAGCAGAAGGGTGGCCCCGGGTTTGAGCCCCCGGGTCACGTCCACCACCTCGATCAGGGTGGGGTCGAGCACCACCACGTGGTCGGGGGTGTACACGTTGGTTCGCAGGTGGATCTTCTGGTGGTCGATCCGGATGTACGCCTCCACGGGAGCCCCCCGCCGCTCCACGCCGAAGGCGGGGAACGCCTGCACGTACCTTCCCTCGAGGAAACACGCGGCGGCCAGGATGTTGCTCGCCACCACCGCGCCCTGTCCCCCCCGTCCGTGGAACCGGATCTCAACCACGGCTCACCCCCGTTCGCCGGTGTACACCACCACCAGGGCCCGGGCCTCCTTGTTGCCCAGGGCCCGGAAGGCGTGGGACACGTCGGACTCGAAGTACAGGCTGTCGCCGGGCTTCAGGGTGCGCACCTCGTCCGGGGTGCGGAACTCGATCTCGCCCTCGATCACGTGGACGAACTCCTCCCCCTCGTGGGAGTAGAACACCATGTCCTTCTTCTCCAGGGGCGGGAAGGTCACCAGCAAGGGCTCCATATGCTTGCGGGACTTGTGGAGCTCGAGGGACTCGTACAGGTACCCCACCTCGCTCGCGTCCTGGTGGGACCGGCGGGTGAACCGGCGGCGCTCCGGCGCCCGGGTCACCGCGATCTTCTCTTCCTTCTCCTCCTCCTGGAAGAAGTAGGAGATGTTCACGTCCAGGGCCCGTGCGATCTTGAGCAGCGTGGCCACCGGGGGCATGACGTGGCCGTTCTCCACCTGGGAGAGGAGGGGCTTCGACAGGCCGGTCTTGGCCGAGAGGTCCTGGAGGGTGTACCGCCGGCGCTGGCGGAGCTCCCGGATCTTCTGGCCGATGCCCAGGTCTTCGAGTTCGGGATCGATGCGTTTGGCCATGGGGGGTCTCTCCTCCGTTGTGCGGAAGGCGAACAGCCTATCCCGGGAAATGGTTTGATGTCAAGAAACATATTTTGAGAGAACCAACAAAGGGCGGCGGACGGGCACAGTATAGCGCGGGTTTGGCGCAAAGAAACCCTCGTTTCGGCAGGAGCTCGTGCCGTGCCGTGGGGAGGGGGCATCGGCAGGCCGCGTCGCGGACTGCCTGCGAAGTAGGAACTTCTTGTGCCGATCAGGCGGGCGGAGGGCATGGGGCCTGGTTCCGGCCGCGCGCGAAGCCGGGCATTGAGATTCGCCGCGCAGGCACGAGGCACCGGCGGGGGGTTCATGACGGTTCGGTGGGGCACGAACGAATTCACGGTGCGAGCGTTGGAGGCGCTGCGCGGCGAGCTAAGGAGCCGCACGCGGCGCTCCACCAGGCCCCGTGCCCCCGAGCTTTGGCGCGGTTCGAGAGCCGCCCGGCCGCCTAGCCACTTAGCGGGCCGAAGGCCCTGAGCGCAGACCGAAGCTGCCGGGGGTTTCGCGGGACCAACCCGGCGTGGTATCTTCCCGCCGCCCCACTAGGCCCCTTGCCCCCGAGCGGGGCGGAGAGGGCGCCCCTTTGGCGGGCGTAGTAGCGAGCGTCGACGATTTCGGGAGGTGGTTACCATGGGTGGGAGCAAAAGCGAACGGTATTTCGATCTGTGGAACGAGTCGGAGGCCCTGGCCACGAAGATGCTTCCGGTCCTGAGCGACCTGCGGGTGGACCGGGGGGTGCTGGTGCACGTGTTCGGTCGGTCCATCGCCAAGGTGAGCTCGGTGGAGATCCTCAAGGTCCATCGCCACGCCCGGTTGATCCTGGGCCGGGAGCTCACGGTCCAAGACACGTTCCCCGTGCTCCAGGCCCTGGCCAGGCTGGACCTGGGGCCCTGCCGAATCGACCTGGGCAAGCTTACCGTGCGCCACCAGAAGGAGGGGGGCGATCTGGACGCGTTTGTGGCCCGGGAGCTCGAGGCCGTGACCACGGGGGTGCGGCCGGTGTTGGAGCCTCCCCAGGACGTGGTCCTGTATGGGTTCGGCCGGATCGGCCGGCTGCTGGCCCGGATCCTGGTGGACAAGACCGGCAAGGGCGACAAGCTGCGGGTGCGGGCCGCGGTGGTGCGCCGGCCCAAGGAGCCCGACCTGTACAAGCGGGCATCCCTGTTCCGCCTGGACTCGGTCCACGGCGCGTTCCAGGGCACCACGATGGTGGACGAGGAAGAGAACGCCATCGTGGCCAACGGCAACCTGATCCGCATCCTCTACGCGGACGACCCCGCATCGATGGACTACACCCAGTACGGCATCCGGGACGCCATCGTGGTGGACAACACCGGCAGGTGGCGTGACCGCAAGGGGCTGGGCAAGCACCTGGAGGCCAAGGGGGTGAAGAGCGTGCTCCTCACGGCCCCGGGCAAGGGCGACATCCCCAACATCGTGTACGGAGTGAACCACGACTCCCTTGATCCCGACGAGCGGATCGTGTCGGCGGCCTCGTGCACCACCAACGCCATCGTGCCGGTGCTCAAGGTGATCAACGACCGCTACGGCATCGAGTCGGGCCACGTGGAGACCTGTCACGCCTACACCAACGACCAGAACCTGATCGACAACTTCCACAGCAAGCCCCGGCGGGGCCGGGCCGCGGCCCTGAATATGGTGATCACCTCCACGGGCGCGGCCGTGGCCGCGGCCAAGGCCCTACCCGAGCTGAAGGGCAAGCTCACCGGCAACGCCGTGCGGGTGCCCACCCCGGACGTGTCGCTGGCCATCCTGAACCTGCGGCTCCAGAAGGCCACCACCCGGGACGAGGTCAACGACTACCTGCGCCAGATCGCCCTGGACAGCCCCCTGCAGAACCAGATCGACTTCACCACCAGCCCGGACATCGTGAGCTCCGACCTGATCGGGTCGCGTCACGCGGGCGTGGTGGACGGCGAGGCCACCATCGTCAACGGCACGGACGGCCGGAACGTGGTGCTCTACGTGTGGTACGACAACGAGTTCGGCTACGCCTGCCAGGTGATGCGGCTCCTGCAGCAGATGGCCGGCCTGGACCTGCCCGAGCTGCCGAAGTCGGTGTGAGGGAGGCTAAAAGGCTGGAAGGCGTGCAGGAAATCGGACGGCCGGCCCCAAAAAGGGCCGGCCGTTCTCGCCACGGGCGGCATCAACAGTGTCGGGGGGCGCTGCGGGCTCGCCTTCCAGCCTCAAGCCCCGTCCAGAACTCGCCGAAGGGCCCCTGAGAGGGATGCCATGCTGATGGGCTTTGCCAAGACGACCGCAGGGGCACCGATTCCTTTCCGGCGCAGTTCGTGTTCGCTGATGGGCTGTCCGGAGCACAAGATCACCGGAACGTTTGGCTGTGCGGAGCGAGCTTGCCGGATGAGCTCCAGCCCGGTCACCTCAGGCATCATAAGGTCCACGAGGAGCACGTCGAATTTGTCGGGGTCGCGTTGCAAGATCTCGAGGGCTTGTGTTCCGTTTTCGACGCCCAGCACCTGATATCCCAACTCTCCGAGGATGTAGGCCAGCATGTCGACGATCGCCCGTTCGTCGTCCACCAGCAGAATGCGTTCCCGCCCACGCCGAAGGCGGGGCCCCTCCAAGGGTGTGCCCGAGCCGTAGGGTTTTCCCCGTAGGAGGGGAAGGTACACATCGAAACGGGCCCCACTCCCCTCCTGACTCGTCACGGTGATCGCTCCCCCCATCTCCTCTACGATTCTTCTCACGTTCGCAAGGCCCATGCCCGTGCCGCCCTGGTGCCTCTTGGTGGTAAAAAAAGGCTCGAAGATCTTTGGCAGGATCTCGTCGGGAATCCCGGGCCCCGTGTCCGCGACCCAGAGACGGGCATAGGAGTGCGCCTGCGCCGGGGGGGCGGGCAACGACGGCAAATCATCCGCGGGGACGGATTCCAAGCCGATCTCCACGGATCCCTTTCCTTTCAAGGCTTGCACAGCGTTCACGCAGAGGTTCATTACGATTTGGTGAATTTTTGTGGGCTCCGTTTGTATCGTTGCGTTTGCGACCCGAATGCTTTCGTTCAGTTGTATGGTGGCAGGGAGGCCGGAGCGCATGAATTTCACCGCTTCCTTGACGAGAGGTGCCAGATCCATGGGTCTTGGCTCCCCCCCGGTATCTCTGCTGAAAGAAAGAATCTGCTTTGCCAGATCAGCGGCCCGCTCGGCAGCCCGTACGATTTCACGAGCGTTGCTTTTAAGTGGGCTGTTGGGTGGGAGGTGATACTCCAAGATCTCTGCATGGGCGAGAATGGGGGTGAGTAGGTTGTTGAAATCGTGCGCCACGCCACCTGCCAGAACCCCAAGGCTCTCCATTCTCTCGGCTTGCTGCAGGCGCTCCTCGAACTGTCTGCGGTGTTCTGCTTCCTTTTTCTCTTCCGTCACGTCGATCAAAAAGCCTAGGAGCCGCCGCGATCCATCGTGGTTCTTGAACACCGTGGTCAAATTCAGAAACCAGCCCACCGCGCCATCAGGCTTCACGATGCGATACTCCACGCGCGCACTCCGGTCCTCCTGAATGGCTCGCCGAATCGAGGCCAAAGCCTGACGCCGGTCCTCCGGGTGCACCTTGCGCAGCCACGAGTCCAGACCGGTCCACGTCTCCGGGGGGTACCCCGTGATCAGCGCGGCCTGAGGCCCCACGTACGTGAACTTTTCCTTCTCGAGATCGAACTCCCAAGGCACGGCATGCGTGTGCTCCACCAGCGTGCGGAAGATCAGGTCTTTTCGCCGTTGTGTTTCCTCTTCACGCTTTTGCCGAGTGACGTCCCGCACGATGCCCACGACGCCGCGAATCCGCCCCTGGGGGTTCCGTCGGGGGGTGAATGTGCCCGAGACCCAGGTCTCGGGGCCGGTTCCCGGGCGGGAGTACCGGACGAAGTTGACGGAGACCTCGTGACCTTCAAGCGCTTTGCGCATCTGCGCCGCGAGAGACTTTCCGCCCGGACCCAGCACGTCCTCCACGGACGAGCCCAGCGCTCGTTCTGCCGACACCCCAGTACAGCGCTCCATCGCGGGATTCCAGATCTGGCAACGGAGCTGTTCGTCCGTGACCACGATACCTTCCCCTGCGCTGTCCAGGATCTGTTCCTGGAGCCGAAGCAGGTCCCGGAGCTGGCGCTGCCGTTCCGCATGTTCCGTGATGTCTCGGAGGACCATCAGGCTTGGGGGCGGACCCTTTTCCGGTTCGCCAGGAGCGGGTAGCGGCACCCGAAGCAGGTGGTACGTTCGTTCCTCCCCGGTACGCAGCGACACCATAGCCTCGCCAATCTCCACATCGTTGGGGGGGCCAAACATATCCGGACACCAAGGGCACATCTCCCCCATGTTGAACAAGGCCTTGTGGCAGGGGTCTCCCGTGGCATCTCGGCCTAAGTGCCGGACCAGGGCGGGGTTCATGTACTCGATCCGCCGGCCGGGTGAACAGATCAACACGAAGTCCTGCATGCCCTCCAGGATTGCGCGGTACCGCGCCTCGCTGGCCTGGAGCTCGGCCATCATCTGGTGCCATCGAGTCATGTCCCGGAACGACAGCACCCAACCGCCTTCGGGAAGGGGGGCTGCGTACCCCTCGGCGACGAAACCATCGGCTCTGGGGGTCTCCAAGGAGACGAGGGGGGCACAAGAATCCAAGTCGGCCAGTCGCCGGGCCACCAGTTCCTCTTCCCGCTCCCTTGGGTACACCCCGTTTCGGCACGCCCACCGGATGCAATCTTCGATGCGGGGCTTTTGCCGCAAGAACTCGGTCGGGAACCCCCACATCTCTTGGTATCGGCGGTTGTAGTAGATCACACGGCGGTCCTCATCGAGCACGACGATGGCCCGTTCCGCGTGATCCAACGCCTGGATGAGGGAGGCCAAAAAGGGCTGGCTGGAGTGCGGCAAGGTTTGCATCGGCACCTCCATGTCGGTTCTGGGGTGAAAGCCTCCCGCCATGGGCTCTCCAGCGCCCACCCACCGGCGGCAACCTCGCAACGATCTCGGCGACCACCCGGGTTTTTCATCCCTTGCGATGGACACCCCGTCCATGGGGTACGCGGACCGTCCCTGCCGGCGCTTAGTGTTCCGGAAAAGGGATACCTAGGAAATCGGCCCGGCTCCCGTGTGCCTCCAGCCGGGATGTTCAAAGGAATGGATTTTTGTTCGGCAAAACGAACAAAAAGTGGTTGTCTGACCTGCCATTCCCTTGGGGGCAGATGAAACGGGGTCGAACCATTAGAACAAAACCTGCTGAGATAGCAAATTCGCACGGTGCCGAAGCGAGGAGTTCCCCCATGGCGCGGCCGCTGCGGGTATTGGTCGTAGACGACGAACCAGCCATCCTTCGAACCCTCCGGTTCTGTCTGGGACGAGAAGGGTTTGCCTGCGAAACCGAGACCGATCCACACAGGGCTCTCCGGCGGGTCCGGACCGAACCCTCCGTACACATCCTCCTGACCGACATCGTCATGCCGGGGATGGACGGGATGACGCTGTTGCGGGCTCTGCGGGAGTCTGGGGCGTTGACGCAAACGATCGTCATGACCGCATACAGCCGGCCGGACCGTGTCCTGGATGCGTACCAGCTAGGGGCTCTCGACTACCTGGTGAAACCGTTCGAGAGCTTGGACGAGGTGGTTCGGGTCGTCCGAAATGCAGAGCGCCGGTACCTCCGTTGGCAGAAGGCCGTGGAACGGACCCTGAAAGGAGAGGGGCGGTGAACCTTGAGCACGTTTTAGGCAGTCCGGCCAGGGTCCGGGTCCTGCGGGCCCTGTTTTCGAAAGACGGTATGTCCGGCCGAAGCATCTCGGCCCGAGCGAGGGTGTCCCCTTCCTCGGGCAAGGCTGCCTTGGACGAACTGGTCTTTTGGGGGATCGTCTTGAAGGTGCCGTCCGGCAAGCGCCATCTGTACGAGCTGAACCAAAGCCACGTGTTCACCCCGGTGCTGTCCGAGCTGTTCGCCGTGGAGCGCCGATTGCTCTCTCGGATCGCCAAACGGGTGGCCCGGGCGCTGGGCCACGGCTCCCCGGGGGGAGTGCGGGGAGTCGGAGTGGATCGAGCCGGGCGGGCGGTCCTGCTCCTGGCCCCGCCGCTGCCTGGGAAACAAGAGAGCCAGCGGATCGAACGGCTGCTTTGGTTTTCCTTCGGGCTTCGTCTGGCTGCGCTCACCACCGACCCGGAAGAGATGCGCGGCTTGGATCATGTCTGGATCGCCGAGGCGGGAGCGGCGCGGAAACCGGACGAGGCGGTAAGAGAGTTGATTCGCTTTTTCGATCTTTCGGAGTGAGCACCATGGACGCGCGTCCGGAAAAACAAACGAACGGGGCGGCCGCCAACCCCGCTGGAGGGGCGGCGTTTCGGATTCTGGTGGCGGACGATGAAGCGTCCCTGCGAAACGCCATGGCCCGGAGCCTGGAGGCTTTGGGTCACGAGGTGGTTTCGGCGGCCGACGGTTTGGAGGCGTGGATGCGGTTTCACGAAGCCCCCTTTCCGATCGTGGTGGCCGATATCCGCATGCCTGGGCTGACCGGCATCGAGCTGCTGGAACGCATCCGCAACGAAAAGCCCGACACAGAGGTCGTGTTGGTCTCTGGGTTCGGCGATACCGGTGTGGTGATCGAAGCGCTTCGCCACGGTGCAACCAACTTCGTCGAGAAGCCATTCAGCGAGTCGGAGTTCCTTCGGCAGATGGAACCGGCGTTCCAGCGGTGCGGGTTGGCGCTGGAGAAGGCCAGGTTGCAGCAAGAGCTCTCAAAACTCCGAGAGAGGGAGGAGAGGGAACGGCGGATGGCCGCATTGGGACGGCTTCTTTCGGGGCTCGCCCACGAGATCCATAACCCCCTGACGTTTATCAAGGGAAATGCGGAGTTGCTCGAGAGGTTCTGCCAGGAGACACGTAAGGGGTTGTCGGAAGGGGCGCTTCCTAACGAGGTGGCTGTCGCTGAGATGCTCGGTCTAGTGAAGGACCTGCGGCACGGGATCGAACGCATAGAGAGCATGGTCGAATCGGTGCGGCTTTTCGGAGGCCGTCCCCTGTCGTTCTGTCGGGAGGCGAAGCTGTCGGAGATCATGCGACTGTCTTTTCGGGAGGCCCTATCCAAAAAGCCGATCGGGGTGGCCGCAGATCTCGTCCCGCCGCCGGATTCCTTTTTGGTGGAGGTCAATGAAACGGAGATGGAGAGCTGCTTCGTGAATCTGCTGGTGAACGCGTTCGAGGCCGCTGCGTGCGGAGGGGGCTCGGTTCGTTTCTATACGCGGGAGATCCCGTACGACACGGACGAGTTTTTTGGGTTCGTGGAGATCGTGGTGGAGGACGACGGGCCGGGCATCCCCCAGGCCATCGTCGACGAGGTGTTCACACCGTTTTTTACCACGAAGCCGGGGGGCACCGGCCTGGGGTTGAGCGTCGCGTACGAGGCTGCCAAGCGCAACGGGGCCCAGGTGGAGATCGACAGCGAAGAAGGAAAGGGAACCACCGTGACCGTGCGCCTGCCGTTCCGGCTTGCCAAGGAAGCGAGAGATGTTCGAAAAACAGAACAAAAAAGCCGTGTTTTGCCGGCAGCACCCTCAAGGGGAGCAGCCGGTCGCTCGATCCGACCAACAAAGCGTGCGCACAAAAAGGGTTCCTCGCCCAGACATTCGCCAAAGGAGTGATGCGATGGGTCTGAAAAAGCACGCCACACCGCGTTCCGACACAGCGTCCAAACCGACATCGTCCCCGGCTGCCAAGCGGGAGGCAGAGGAGCGGCGGCGCCGGGCGCGCACCCTGGCCAAGCAGCAGCAGGCGGCGGAACGAATCTCGTCGGCGTCCACACAGCTCGCGAGTGCGATCGCCGAGGCGGTGGCCGCCCAAGAAGAGCTGAACCGGTCGATGGAACAGATCGCGGGGGGCGCCGAAGAGGCCGCAGGGGCTTGCCAGGAGAGCCTCGCGGCCATGAACCAGGTGGCCGGCCGCCTGAAACAGCAGGGCGAGGTGGCGGAGCTGTCCCGAAAAAAGAGCACGGAGCTCCAGGAGCTTTTGGACCGGGTGGGGGCAGAGGTCACCACCCTGGTGGAGAACGTGAAGGCCGGGGCCAAACGTCAGATGGCCTCGGTGGAGCGGATGGGCGAGCTCGAGAAACAGGCCGAGCGCATCACCGAGGCGGTGAAGGCGGTCATGCGCATCGCGGATCAGACCAACCTGCTCGCCCTGAACGCGGCCATCGAGGCGGCCCGGGCCGGTAAGCACGGAAAGGGGTTCGCCGTGGTGGCCGACACCGTGCGGGGGCTTGCGGAGACCTCCGCCAAGAACGCGGCCGACATCGCAGACCTCATCGAGAAGGTCCAGGCGAACACCCGGACCGTGTCCGAGGGGGTCAGGGCCGCGGCCGAGACCGCTCGAGCCGAGGTGGAAAAGGGCGGTGCCGTGACCGAGCAGCTCTCTAAAATCAAGGCGGACATGGAGGGGATTCGCGCCGGCGCCGATGAGATCGCCCAGGCCGCTGCCGAGGCGGCCACGGCCGGGGTGCAGGCCCAGAAGGGAACCGAGCAGATCGCTGCCGCGGCCGAGGAGCAGTCCTCGGCATGCCAGGAATGCCTGAAGAGCCTGGATCAGCAGGCCCAGGCCCTGAGCGAGAGCGAGAAGGCGGCCCAGGAGCTCGAGGAGCTGGCAGAAGAGCTCAAGAACAGCACCGACATCGCCAAGAGTGCCGAGGAGGTGGCCGCGGCGGCCGAGGAGCTGTCGGCTGCGGTGGAGGAGATCAACCGGGCCTCGGATGAGATCCTGACCGCGATCGAGCAGATCAACCGGGGCGCCGAGCAGCAGGCTTCGGCTGCGGAAGAGGCCGTGGCCGGGATCACCCAGATCGAGAAGAGCACGGATCTTGCGGAGGCCAAGGCCCGACAGACCGTGGCCACCTGCGAATCCGTCGCCGAGCTCGTGGCCGAGAACAAGGCGAGCGTCGAGGAGATGATCCAGGGGATCCGCGAATCCGCAGAGACCGGCCGCAGAAACCTTGCCGCGGTCCGGGAGCTGGAGGTGCTGAGCCGGCGGATCGACAAGATCGTGGACGGCATCGCGACGGTGGCGATCCAAACGAGCATGCTGGCCGTCACCGGAGCGGTGGAGGCTGCGCGGGCCGGTGAGTTCGGAAAAGGGTTCGCTGTGGTTTCCACCGACATCCAGAACCTGGCCAGCGATGCAGCCGAGAACGCCGAGCAGATCAAGGACCAGGTGAAGGCCATCCAGGATCTGGTGACTGTGGTGAGGGCCGAGCTGAACCAGATCGCCGACGTCGCCCTGGCCGAGGCCGACAAGGCCCAGGCGGTGAGCGAGAACCTCGTGGTCGTGGAGGCGGAGACCGACCAGGTTCTCAAGGGAAACCGGCAGGTGCTCGACGGCGCGGCCGAGATCGCCACGGCGGTCTCCCAGGCGAAGAAAGGGATGGAGCAGATCAGTGCGGCAGCGGAGCAGGCCAGCCAGGCCACCGGCCAAGCTGCGGCTGCCGCCCGCCAGCTGTCCCAGGGCGCCGAGGAGCTCTCGGCAGCGATCGAGGAGATCGCCTCGACCGCGGACGAGCTCCAGACCGCCTGATCGGACGGATCCACACGACACTCCACGGCATGGCGGAGGCAACCGATGGAACCAGCGGCACGCATGCCCACCGGAGAGGGCCTGGGGGACTCGTTGGGCGAGGCGCAAGACCCCTCGTGCGATGACGGAGCCGTCCGGCAGTACGTGACCTGTCTCCTGGGGGAGGAGCGCTTCGCCTTCCCGATGGAGTCGGTGCTGGAGATCGTGCGTCTTCCGGAGACGGTGAGGGTCCCCCTTGCTCCCCCCAGCCTGAAGGGGCTCGCGAATCTACGGGGAACCGTGCTGCCCGTGGTGGACCTGCGGGGGCTTCTGGGCCTTCCCGGGGTGGAGCCCACCGACGCAACCCGGGTGGTGGTGATCGACTGCTCCCGGCCGGCCGGGTTGGTGGTGGACCGGGTCGAGCGGGTGCTGAGCGTGGAGGGGGATAGGGTCGAGCCCGCCACCGATGTGTCTGTGACGGTGGACTCAGCGCTGTTGGCCGGGGTGATCCGGTCTGAGGAAGACGGAGCCCTGATCCAGCTTCTGGACGGCCGCGCCCTCGTGGGGAGGGAGTTCGAGGCGTTTTGCGGGCCTTGCGACGGCGGCCTTCAGCCGGCGGCGACGGCGGCCTCGGCGCGGCCTGCCGGAACGGCCGAGGAGCCCGAAGACGACGGTTGGCAGTTGGTGAGCTTCGAGGTGGACGCCGAGGAGTACGCCTTCGATATCGCCGAGGTCCGGGAGATCGTCCGGGTGCCGGACGAGATCAGCCGGGTGCCCGGAGCCGGGGAGCACGTGCTCGGAATCATAGACCTCAGGGGGAGGGTGCTGCCGCTGGTGAGCCTGCGGCGCCTGTTCGGCTTGGCCGACGCGCCGGTGGAGGAGCACAACCGGATCTTGGTTGTGGGACTCGCCGAGGGAGATCGGCAGGTCACGGTAGGGATGGTGGTGGACCGGGTCCACGAGGTGTTCCAGGTCGGCGCGGATGCCCTGGATGAGGTGCCGGAGCTGTTGGCGAAGCAGGGCGTGGAGGGCGTCCAGGCCTTGTGCCGGTTGGAGGGAGGGAGGCGGCTCGTCTCGCTGTTGAGCGCGGAAGCGTTGTTCCAGCATCCGGCGGTGAAAGAAGCGGTGGAGACCCACGGGGAGGATGCGATGCAGACGGAAGAACGAGGGAGCGCCTCGGGGGCGGAGGAGAAGGAAGAACTTCAGTTCGTGGTGTTCCAACTCGCGGGTCAGGAATACGGGGTGGGCATCGAGTGGGTCCAGGAGATCATCTGGGTGCCGGATCAGATGAGCCACGTGCCGAAGGCGCCCGAGTTCATCGAGGGAATGGTGAACCTTCGCGGGACGGTTCTGCCGGTGGTGGACATGCGCGCCCGTTTCGGGCTCGAGCGGATGGAACGAAACGACCGGCAGCGGATCCTGGTGCTGAACCTCGACGGCACGCGCACCGGTTTCGTGGTGGACGCCATGAGCGAGGTGCTGCGGGTGCCCGCCCGGGCCGTGGAGGAGGCTCCCCGGCTGTCGGAGGACCAGGCGCGCATCATGGGCCGGGTGGTGAACCTGAAGGAACAGGGCCGGATGATCCAGGTGATCGAAGCGCGCGAGCTGTTGGAGGCCGACGAGCGAGAGGCCGTGGCCCGGGCGGCCTCCGAAGAGGCCGCCGCGTAACCCGGTTCGAGCCGATCCATGGGAGTTGGGAGCGTGAAGCACAAGATCTTGGTGGTCGACGACTCCGCATTGATGCGCAAGTACCTGCGCCAGATGCTGGAGACCCAGGACGACTTCGAGGTCCACACGGCAAGGGATGGGGAGGACGCGCTGCGTCAGATCCGGGAACTCGACCCGGACGTGGTGACCCTGGACATCAATATGCCGGTGATGGACGGGCTGACCTGCCTCAGCCACATCATGACCGAGTTCCCCCGGCCGGTGGTGATGGTGTCGTCCCTTACCGAGAAGGGAGCTCTGGCCACGTTCGAGGCCCTGGAGCTGGGGGCCGTGGACTACCTGCCCAAGCCGGACGGTACGGTCTCGCTTCGCATCAAGGATCTGACGGACGAATTGGTCGCCAAGGTGAGGGCGGCGCTGCGGGCCAAACGGCGTCCCCGCCGCAAGACCAGGGCGCGGGAGGAGGGGCTTCCGAAGCGTTCGGTTGGGGGACGAGCCTCACCCAAAAGTTCCACCAGGCCCTCGACGGCCAGCCCGGCGGAGTGGGCGGCAGCGGAGGAGGGCGTCGTGTTGATCGGGGTCTCCACCGGCGGACCGCGCACGCTGGAGGAGATCCTGCCGGAGCTCCCTGCTGATTTCCCCTTGCCAGTATTGGTAGCCCAGCACATGCCCGGCAAGTTCACCCGGGTGTTTGCCGAGCGCTTGAACCGGCAGTGTGCGCTGCGGGTGGCCGAGGTGGGGGGGCCGACCCCCCTGGAGCCGGGGACGGCGTGGATCGCTCGGGGGGACGCCGACGTGGTGGTGAGCCGCCGGAAGGGCCGCCTGGTGGCCCTGAGCGTTCCGGCGGACGAGCGTTTTTTGTGGCATCCCAGTGTGGAGCGAATGGTGCGTTCCGCTTTGGACCACGTTCCGCCGGAGCGCCTGATCGCGGTGGAGCTGACCGGCATGGGCAACGACGGCGCCGAGGCCATGGCCGAGGTGCACCGTCGGGGAGGGCGGACCGTGGCCGAGTCGGAGGAGACGGCGGTGGTTTTCGGGATGCCCCGGGAGCTGATCGAGCTGGGCGGCGCCAGCGCGGTGCTGCCGGCCGACCAGATCGCCGAGCAGCTCGTGGAGTGGGCTCTCGGACAGTCTCCGGCCGAAGGCCGCGGCGCCGCTCGCGCCTGACCGAAGGGGGAACGCCATGGCGCTCGTCAAGCGTACCGAAGATCGGACGGCTCCGTCCAAGCCCCACATCCGTAAGTACGACAGGGACCTACAGGGGCTCTTGGCACAGCTCCAGGACGAGCAGGTCAAGGCGCGAAGGTGGGCCGCGCGAGACCTGGCTGCCCACCCGGAAGCGGTGAGCGCCCTCTGTGACCGGCTCCAAGCAGAGCCGGACCCGACGGTGCGAGAGGCGATCTTCGGAAGCCTGCTGACGATCGGAACCGATGCGGTGGCCGAGGGGTTGATCCCGTTGCTCCGGAGCGAGGACGCAGGGCTTCGCAACGGCGCGGTGGAGATCCTGCGGCAGCTTCCGGACGCGGTGGGCCATCGCATAGCCGCCCTGCTGGCGGACCCGGATCCGGACGTGCGGATCTTCGCCGTGGACATCCTCCGGGACCTGGCCCACCCGGAAGCCCCGGGGTGGCTGCTCGCGGTGGTGGAGACCGACGAGCACGTCAACGTGGTCACCACGGCGATCGACCGCTTGGCCGAGGTGGGGACCCCCGACATGGCCCCGGCGATCCAGGGGGTCAAGGACCGGTTCCCCGGTGAGCCCTTTGTCGGGTTCGCCGTGGACACCGCCCTGAAACGTATCCTGGGAGAGGGGTGACCCATGGGGCACAGCGGGGTGGCACGCGAGTCGGCATCCGACGTCCGCATCACGGACGCGGAGTTCGAGCGGTTCCGGGACTACTTCTACCGCAAGACCGGAATCCGCTTCGAGGACTCCAAGCGCTACTTCGTGGACAAGCGCCTGATCCAGCGGATGCGCCAGACGGGCCACGAGAGCTTCCGGGAGTACTTCGCGTTCATGCGGTTCCAGGCCTCGGGCGAGGAGTTCCAGGAGCTGGTGAACCTCATGACCGTCAATGAGACGTACTTCTTCCGGGAGGAGTACCAGCTCAAGTGCATGGTCAACGCGCTCCTGGCCGAGGTGCTCCACCACAAACGCACCGGGGAGACCGTGAGAATCTGGTCCGTGCCGTGCTCCACGGGGGAGGAGCCCTACTCGATCGCTCTGTATCTGCTGGAGTTCTGGGACCGGATCGACGAGGTGGACGTGGAGATCGTGGCATCCGACATCGACACCCAGGCCTTGGAGAAGGCCCGGGCGGGGGTGTTCTCCCGGCGGTCGGTGAGCCACCTGCCCCGCTGGATCCTGGAGAAGTACTTCGAACCCCTGGCCGGCGGGTACCACCGGCTATGCGACGACCTGCGGGCCAGCGTGGATTTCCGCCGGGTCAACCTCTGCGATCCCAAAGACACCCGGGGAATGCGGGACTTCGACATCATCTTCTGTCGGAACCTGCTGATCTATTTCGACGATGCGTCCCAGCGGCGGGCCGCGGAGACCCTGTACGACGCGTTGAACCCGGGAGGGTTCGTGCTCCTGGGGCACTCGGAGTCCATGAGCCGGATCACCTCGCTGTTCAAGGTGCGCCGGTTCGAGGACGCGATCGTCTATCAGAAGCCCCTCTAGCGCTACGGCCGGAACGGAAGGATCGGGCATGAGACGAGCACTGATCGTGGACGATGCCGTCACGGTTCGCATGTACCACCGCCAGATCCTGGAGGGGGCCGGGTTCGAGGTGGACGAGGCCGAGAACGGTGTGGAGGCCTTGGAGAAGGCGTTGGTGACCTCCTACGACCTGCTGCTGGTGGACGTGAACATGCCCAAGATGGACGGGTACACGTTTCTGAAGGAGGTCCGGGGCACCCCCGAGCTCCGGGCGGTCCCGGCGATCATGATCAGCACGGAGGCCGAGCGGCGGGACAAGGAACAGGCGTATCGGGCCGGGGCCAACCTGTACCTGGTCAAGCCGGTCCGGCCCGAAGCCCTAGCGTTACGGGCCACCCTGATGACGGCCCGGGGAGGGAGCCGATGAACCCGCTGCTGGCCGAGTTCATCACCGAGACCCGGGATCTCCTGGAACAGGCGAGCCAGGGGTTTCTCGCCCTGGAAAAGGCTCCCGGCGACCCTGAGACCCTCAACGGGCTGTTCCGGGCCATGCACACCATCAAGGGGTCGTCGGGGTTCTTCGAGATCGGGCCGCTGACGCGCCTCGTGCACGCCGCCGAGGACGTACTGGACGCCGTTCGGCAGGGGGAACTCGACCTCACGCCGGACCGGGTGGACCTGTTCTTCGAGGTGCTGGATCGGGTCGGTGAGTGGGTGGACAGCCTGGAGGCCGAGGAGCGGCTCCCCCCGGAGGCCGAGGATGTGAGCAACGGCCTCGCAGGGCGCCTGAGGGGACTGTTGTCCGAAGCAACGGACGAAGAGCCCTCGGGGGCCGGCGATGCCGTGGCGGAAGAGGGGGACGCCGAAGACGAGAGGTCTGCATGCGAAAAGGTGGGAACGGCTCCCTCATGGATCCTGGAGGTCCCCGACGACATACGGCGAGAGCTGTACCAGATCAGCATCGAGGGCGGGCCGGGCGCGGTGGCCGTGACCTACACCCCGGACGAGCAGTGCTTTTTCGCCGGAGACGATCCGTTTCACACGGCCCGCCAGACCCCGGGCCTCCGCTGGGGGCGGGTGCAGACCCGGGAGCCGTGGCCTCCACCCGAGGAGCTCGACCCGTACCGCTGCGTGCTCCGGTTCCGCCTGGTGGCGGCCGCCCCGGTGGAGGAGGTGCGGGAGTGGTTCCGGTACGTGATGGACCAGGTGGAGCTCTACGAGGTCGCCCCAGAGGACTGGGGGGTCCCGGCCGGCGGGCCGGAGGAGGGGGGCTCCGGGCCGACAGCGAACGACGAAAAGGGTACCCGGTCCCCGGGAGGGAGTGAGCCGGGCGGGCCGGAGGACGAGCCCCTTGCCGCGGCGGTGGAGATCCTGCGGGCCCAGACCGAGCTTCTGGCCGCCCCGTGGGACCCGGACATCCGTTTGGGGGTGCTGGAGTCGGTCGCCGGGGTGCTG
This sequence comes from Deferrisoma camini S3R1, assembly GCF_000526155.1. NCBI lineage: Bacteria > Pseudomonadati > Thermodesulfobacteriota > Deferrisomatia > Deferrisomatales > Deferrisomataceae > Deferrisoma > Deferrisoma camini. The sequence goes on from NZ_JAFN01000001.1 coordinate 3,382,871, forward strand.
GGGTCGGTCTTGACGGAGTTGGGGGATGCGGCCGGCGAGGAGCGCGTTGCCGAGGCCTTGGAGACGGCCCGGGCCCAGGGGAGCGGGGAGCCGCTGAGGGCCTTGGCTCTGGATGTCCTTTCCCGCCTTTTGGGGGCGGAGAAGATGCAGCAGGAAGGGGCGGGGGTGGAGCCGGCTCCCCAAGCAGATGGGCCGGCCCCGGAGCGGTCGCCCCAGGAGAACGGAACGGCCTCGGGCCAGAAGATCCGGGTTCTCAAGGTGGACCAGGCCCGGATCGACGCCTTGATGGACCTGGTGGGGGAGCTGGTTGTGGCCAAAAACGCCCTGCCGTTCCTGGCCCGAAAGGCGGAAGAGGTGTTCAAGGTCCGGGATCTGGCCCGGGAGATCAAGAACCAACACGCCGTCATCAACCGGATCGCGGAAGAGCTGCAAGGCGCCGTGATGCAGGTCCGGATGGTGCCGGTGTCCCACGCGTTCCAGCGCTTCCCCCGGCTGGTCCGCGACTTGTCTCGCAAGTTGGGCAAGAAGGTGCGGCTGGTCATGGAAGGGGAGGAGACCGAGGCGGACAAGAACGTGGTGGAGGACCTGGCCGAGCCCCTGGTCCATTTGGTCCGGAACAGCATCGACCACGGGATCGAGACTCCGGAGGAGCGGGAGGCTGCGGGCAAGCCGCCCGAAGGGGAGATTCGGCTGCGGGCGGTGCAGTTCGACGACCAGGTGTGGATCGAGGTGATCGACGACGGCCGGGGCATGGACCCGGAGGTCCTCAAGCGCAAGGCCTACGAGAAGGGCATCCTGAGCGAGGAGCGGCTGGAGACGATCACGGACGACGAGGCGCTCCACCTGATCTTTGCGCCGGGGTTCAGCACCGCCGAGCAGGTGTCGGACGTGTCGGGCCGGGGCGTCGGCATGGACGCCGTGCGGGCCATGGTGGACCGGGTCGGGGGATCGGTATCCGTGCAGAGCACGCTGGGTCGGGGGACCCTCATCCGATTGTCCTTGCCCCTGTCCATGGCCGTGACCCGGGTGATGATCGTGGAGGTGGGGGGCGAGACCCTGGGCGTTCCCATCGAGAACATCGTCGAGACGGTGCGGGTCCCCACGGACGAGATCCACCGGATCAAGCGCCACGAGGCGGTGGTGCTGCGGGACCGCCTGGTTCCCCTGTGCCGGCTGGGCCGGGTCCTCGATCTCGGGGGCGACGAGGCCGGGCCGGGCGAGGAAGAGGCCGTTCTCGTGGTGTCGATCGACGGAAGGGAGCTCGGGCTGGTGGTGGACCGGTTCCACGAAGGGGTGGACATCATCCTGAAACCCCTCGAGGGGATCATGGCGGGGTTTCGGCTCTACGCCGGCACGGCGCTCCTCGGCGACGGTCGGGTGCTCCTGGTGCTGAATCTGAGGGAGTTGGTGGCATGCCTGTGACGTACAAGAAGACCGTAGCGGTCCTTGAGGGGGTGTGCACGGTGGAGGAAGCCGAGTCGCTCCTGGGATGGCTCCAGGAGCACCCGAAGGGCAAGGTGAACCTGAAGAAATGCGAGCACCTGCACGCCGCGGTGCTCCAGGTGCTCATGGCTGCGGGACCGGATGTGTCGGTCTGGCCGGAGGACCCGGGTTTGCAGGGATGGATCGAGACGGCCCTGGCAGGGAGGGGCGCCCAGGCGAGAAAGTAGGCGCACTTCGTCAGCGGGCGGGGCACGGGGCCCGTTGCTGGAGGCCGTCGTCCACGGAACTCCGGAGGAGGGAGGGAAGAGATCATGAAGACGATCTTGTTGGTGGACGATTCCAGCACGCTGCGGATGAGCATGACCTCGATTCTCTCGAAAGCCGGGTACCAGGCCGAGGAGGCTCCGAGCGCGGAGCACGCTTTGGACAAGCTGAAGTCCGGTCTCAAACCGAACCTCATCATCACCGACCTGAACATGCCGGGGATGGACGGGATCGGCCTGATTCGGGAGGCGCGCAAGCTTCCGGGCCTACGGTTCACCCCCATCCTGATGCTCACCACGGAGTCCCAGCAAGCCAAGCGCCAAGAGGCGCGGGCGGCCGGGGCGACCGGCTGGTTGGTGAAACCTGTTGCGGCCGAAGACCTTCTCAAGGTGATCAAGCAGGTCGTTCCCGGCGCGTAGAGAGTGGCTTGCGACACCTTTCCCCTGACCCCGAACACACAGAGGTTCCGATGGACCGAGTGGATCCCCGCGCTCACGTGCTGATGACGCGCCGGACAACGTGGTGGATGGGAGCGCTGCTCCTCGGGGTGTCCGTGTGCGAAGTGGTAGCCCAAGGATGGACCGATCTGGGGAGCCCTTCGACCCACGGGGCCGTCAAGGGGTGGCTGGGGCTCCTGACCGCCGGGTTGGCTGGGGGGGTAGGAAGCCTGCTCGTGGCCGCGGCGATGCGGGATGCACAGGCCCTCAAAGAGTGTGTGCGAGCACAAGAGGACGCGCGTTGCTGGCGGGAGGTGGTGGACGCGATCCTGGGCTCATTGGATGCGTACGCTAGGGTTCGGGGGATTCTTCGAGGACAACTGGAAGGAGTGAGCGAGATCACCGAGGAAGCAGCCCGGGACATCGTGGAGCGGCTCCAACGCTTGGACACTCTGGTGCGGGAGATGACGGTCCGTATCCAGACCGCCATGGAAGAGATCGAATCGTTGGCGGTGCAGGTTCGGGAAAACCGCGAGCGGGATCTGGAGGTGCTCCGGAGCATGCAGGCGTATCTAACAGGCCGGCATCAGGAGATGGAGGAGGAATGGCGTCGGGTGGAGCAGGTGTTGGCCGAGGCGGAGGAACTGCGCACGGTCACCGCCATGGTGAAGGATATCGCGGACCGGACCAACCTGTTGGCGTTGAACGCGGCCATCGAAGCGGCTCGGGTCGGACAGGCTGGGAAGGGGTTCGGTGTGGTCGCCGCGGAGATCCGGGCGCTGTCCCAAAAGTCGGCGGAGGCTGCGCGGAAGATCGAAAAGGGAATATCGGAGATGGTGGAGTCGGTGCGGGCCAAGTTCGCCCGCCAACTCGACGCCACGGCCCGGAAAAAGCAGATCCGGATGCTGGAGGAGGTGGGCACCGCCTTGACCACGGTCGGAGCCGCCTCTGCTGAGGTGCCGGCCGTAATTCAAGAGGTGCTGGATGCGACCCGGCGGACCAACGATGAAGTCGCCCGGGTGATCATGGACGGGTTGGCGAGCATCCAGTTCCAGGACATCACTCGCCAGCGGTTGGAGCAGGTGACGGGGGTGCTCGAACAAATGGATCACCACTCGGAGGTGCTGGTAGGATGCGGGCGAAGTGGTGACGCGAAAGCGGTGCCGCCCTTCGATGTGGACGAGATTGCAGCGGGGTACACCATGCGCGGACAGCGAGCCATCCACCAGCAGGAGGGGGGCGCGGCACAAGACGTTTTGGAAGACGAGGGGCCCAAAATCGAGCTTTTCTAGAAAAGACGCTCGGGTGCGTGTAGGAAGGGGAACAGGGAGGGGCAGACGGAATGAGAACGTTGTCCGTTCCCCCGCGCGGGAGGAGAGAGCGCGTTGCCAGGAGAGAGCCAAGAGGCTGAGCCACACGTTTCGGCGCTATCAGAGGCCGCCCGGCAGACGGCGAAGTCGATCCGAACGCAGGTGTGGGTGATGGCCGGGGGGCTCTTGCTCGTCATCGGCGCTTCGTTGGGGTGGAATCTGTGGAGCGTCGAGAAGCACGCCAGAGGCCTGGAATGGGAGGCTGCCCGGAGCATTGCGGATACCATTGTGGCCATGCGGGCGTGGACGGCGAAGCAAGGGGGGATCTACGTACCGGTTTCCGATCGCGTACCCCCCAACCCGTACCTGAAGGTGGCAGATCGGGACGTGACCGACGACCGGGGCCGACGGCTCACCAAGATAAACCCCGCCTACTTGACGCGGCTCGTGGCTGGAGAATTGCCGAGCCAGACGGGGATCGAGATCCGTTTGGTGAGCGACCGGCCCCTGCGGCCGGACAACCGCCCCCGGCGGTGGGAAGCAGAGGCGTTGGAGTTCCTGAAGACCCAAGGGGCAACGGAATGGGGGCAAGAGGAACTACGGCGGGACGGGCGCGTGGCGTTCCGGTATGTCAGGGCCTTGCCGGCCGAGGCTGCTTGCCTCAAGTGCCATGGGGCGCAAGGGTACCGCAAAGGAGATCTCAAGGGAGGGCTGAGCATCTCCCTGGACTACACATCGGCGTTTGAGGTGACCAGGGCACGCCAGGGGAGCCTAGCGATCTGGCACGGGACCATTGCCCTGGTGTGCCTGCTCGGCCTGGGATGGCTCGGCCGGAAGCTTGTCCGGAAGGCAGAGGTCGTAGAGGGCTTCGTTGCTCGCCTTCGGGTGTTGGAGGGGCTGCTCCCGATCTGCTCGAGTTGCAAGAAGATCCGCCTGGAGGGGAGGGCGGAGTCCGATCAGGATGCATGGGTGGAGGTGGAAACCTACGTCGGGGAGCACACCCACGCCCAGTTCTCGCACGGCCTGTGCCCGGAGTGTTTGGAACGGTTGTATCCGGAGTTTTCGCGGCGGCGAGGCGGGTGACGTCCGTCGCCAGGTTGATAGCCTTTCATCCGCCCAGCATCTCAACGACCCGTCGATCCGTCCGTGCGCAGCACCCCCGTGATCACGCCGTGGCAGCGGCAGGCCGTGGCCACCAGCGCCGGGCCGGTGTGGGCCGTGAGCCGGGCCAGCAGGTCGAGGAACTCCTCCGGCCGGCACCCGCCGACCCCCGGTGCGAGCTGGTGGCTTCGCAGGACGAACGGGCGAAAGGTGGGAACTTCCAGCTCTGCGAGCAGGCGGAACAGGTCCTTCGGCCTGGGCTTCCCCGTGACCGTGCACCGGTCGGCCGGTTCGGGGCAGTCGGGGGGGCATCGCCAGTCGGCGTGGCTCGTGTAGATCTCGTCGGCCGAGGCCCGCAGGGCGTGGGGAACCGCCCGCTCCACCTCGGCGGGGATCGGATGGCGGACCAGCCGGTCGGGCCCCAGCTCGGCCAGGCACCACAAGGCCGCCAGGTGCACCGGCACGGCCGGCACGATCCAGTCGGCCCCGCCCGGGCCCAGCACATGCTCCTTTTGTTCGGAGAGGAACCCCACCGCGTCGGCCACCTGGGTCTCGGCGCCGAGGCGCCGGGCGGCCTCCAGCCCTGCGGGGTCCCGGTCCACCACCCGCACCGAGGCCCCGGCCGCGACCAGCTTGGCCGCGGCCCGGGTACCGAACCGTCCTCCCCCCAGAATCCAGACGCGCAAAGCTTCGGCTCCTGTTTCCATGTAACTTCGGTCTGCGGTCGTCGGTCGTCGGTCGACGGTCTTCGGTCTGGGGCCTTCGGCCCGCTAGGCAGCTAGGCGGCCGGGCGGCTCTCGGATCGTGCCAAAGGCCGGGGAGCATGGGGCCTCCTGGAGCGCCCGCCCAACGGTCAGAGGTCCCCGGAATTTCTCTAGTTTCTAGTCTCTAGTTTCTAGTCTCTAGCTCGCCCCGGGCCAACGAACGTTACCCTTCCCCTTGTAGGGCCCCGAAGGGGCCTGGACGGGCATCCCAGCGGGTCAAAGGCCCCATTCTCCCCTTGGCGTCGGCCGAGGGGCAAGGTCACCCCGAGCGGTTGAGGGAGAACCGCACGGGCACCACCACCTCGGACGCCACGGGCTCGCCACCGCGCACCGCCGGACGGAACCGCCAGCCTCGCACCGCCTCGAGGGCGGCCCGGTCGAGCACCCGGTAGCCCGAGCTCTGCTCCACCGAGGCGTCGAGCACCCGGCCGTCGGGCGACACCCGTACCCGGAGCCGCACCACCCCCTGCCACCCCCGCCGCCGGGCCAGGCGCGGGTAGGGGGGCGGCGTGATCGCGGCGTAGTCGGGTTGGGCGTCCCGGTCCCCCACGTTCGTCCTGGCAGTGCCGGTCCCTTCGGAAGGCGCCGGCCCGGGCATGCTTCCGGCCCCGGAGGGTGGGTCGGGCGCGGCCTGGGCGCTGGGAACCGCACCCGCCCGGGCAGGAGGGCCGGCCGGCGCTTTCGGAGCAGGCCCCTCCACGGCGAGGGAGGCGGCCGCCGGGCCAGCCAGAGGTCCGTCCGTCCGGGCCGGCGCGGAACGCTCGGCCTCCGGGGGTGCCGCAGGTTCCTTGGGCAGGGCCTCGGCCGCCCGCGGTGGTTCGGACGGCGGGGGGGGCTCTGGAAGGTCGGCCGGCCGAGCCTCCGCAGGGGGAGCGGGGGGCTCGGGCTCGGGGACCTCGTGGGAGGCCGCGGCGGGAGGAGGGGGCTGCGGCTTCGGCTCGGAAACCGGCACCGGCTCCGGCCGGGGCCGTGGGGGGGCGGCCTCCTTAGCGGGTTCGGGCCTGGGGCGGTGCTCGATCGTGCGTGGCGCGGTTCGGTCGGTCCGCCGGGGGATGCGGGCCGGCTGGCGGCGGCGGATCTCCACGGTGGTCCGGCCGGACCGCTTCGGCGGGGCGGAGGTCTTGACCGCGGTCTCGCGCCGGACGGGTCGGCGCGGCGCGGCCCTCGGGGCCTCGCCGCCCCGGCCCTTGGCCGATACCCCCTTCTCTCCCCCCGGGGCGGGGGCCGGAGCCGCGTCCACCAGCAGGACCCGCACGGGCACCGGGGCGGAGGGTCTGGCCCTGCCGCCCGGCCCTGCGGCCACCCACAGCGAGATCCCCAGGGCGTGGATCGCGAGGGAGACCGCGAGCCACCGCTCCAGCCCGGATGCGGTCATGGGGACTCCTCCGCGACCGGATCCCTGGCGGGCAGCACCGGCAGCACCCGGGGCCGGCCGGTGGCCGGGTCGGGCTCCACCCGCACGACCACCGAGAACGCCTCCCGGATCCTCGCCGGCGTCAGCACCTGCCACGGGGTGCCCACGGCCAACGGTTCTCCCCCGGGAGAGAGCAGCAGCAGCCGGTCCGAGATGGCGGCGGCCAGGTCGAAGTCGTGGGTCACGTGCACGATGGTCCGGTCCTCGTCCCGGTGGAGCCGTACCAGGAGCTCGGCGATGCCGAGGCGGTGGCGGATGTCCAGGTGGCTGGTGGCCTCGTCCAGCAGCAGGATCGGGGTCTCCTGGGCGAGCGCCCGGGCCAGCACCACCCGCTGGAGCTCCCCGCCGCTCAACCGGGTGACCGGCCGCCGGGCGAGGTGCAGGGTGTCGGTCAGGGTCAGGGCCTTGTCCACCGCTGCCCGGTCGCCTCGTCGCGGTCCTCCGATCCCCGGGGCGTGGGCGAAGCGGCCCATGGCCACGAACTCCCACGCCGTGTACGGAAACGGCGTGGCCGTGGCTTGGGGCACCACGGCCATCCAGCGGGCCAGCTCCCGCCGCCGGTACCGGTGTACGGGCCGGCCGTCGAGCCGCACCCGCCCGGCTTCCGGCACGAGCGCCCCGCGCATCAGGCGCAGCAGGGTGGACTTGCCGCACCCGTTGGGACCCAGGACGCCCAGGATCTCGCCCCGGCGCACCTCCAGGGTCAACCCGCGGAGCACCGGCGGGCCGTCCCCGAACCGGAACGTGAGCTCCTCGATCCGGATCACGCCCGTCCGTCCTTCTGGCGCAGCAGGTACAGGAAGAACGGAGCGCCCACCAGGGCCGTGACCACGCCCACCGGGACCTCGGCCGGCGCGAGCACCGTGCGGGCCACGGCGTCGGCCCCGAGCAGGAACGCGGCGCCCAGCAGCGCGGAGGCGGGGAGCAGCCGCCGGTGCCCCGGGCCCCACACCAGGCGCACGGCGTGAGGCACCACCAGTCCCACGAATCCCACCAGGCCGGCCAGGGCCACGGCCGCGGCGGTCAGCCCCCCGGCCGCTCCGAGCAGCAGCAGCCGCGCCCGTCCCACGTCCAGGCCCAGGTCGGCCGCGGTCTCCTCCCCCTGGGTCAGCAGGTCCAGGGCCGGGGCCTGGAGCCAGAGAACCAGGAATGCGACCCCGGCCCACAGCCCGGCAGCCGGAAGCCACCCGGGCGACGCCCCCGACAGGTCCCCGGCCAGCCAGAAGATCGCGGTTCGTACCGGGTCGGAGGGGGAAGTCCACAGCAGGAACAGGAGCAGGGCTGAGCAGAAGCTGCCCACCATCACGCCCGACAGGATCAGGGTGCGGGGCGAGCCCCGGTGGGCCCGGGCCACCACGTACACGAACCCCAAGGCTGCCACCGCGCCCAGGAACGCGGCCGCGGGCACGGCCAGGGGGGTGGTCAGGCCCAGGGACAGCGCGGCCACGGCCCCCAGGGCCGCGCCTCCGGACACCCCCAGGATGTACGGGTCGGCCAAGGGGTTGCGCAGCAGGCCCTGGAACGCCCCGCCGGCCGCGCCCAGCCCCGCCCCCACCAGGGCGGCCAGGGCCGCCCTGGGCAGCCGCACCCGGAGCACGATCGCCACGTGTGTCGGGTCGGCGCGGCCGTTGCCCAGCAGGATGCTGCCGATCTCGCCCCACGAGAGCCGCAGCGACCCGGCCCACAGGGACAGGCCCAGGCTCGCGAGGACCAGGGCGGGGAGCACGGCCGCCCAGGGCAGTCGCCGTTGGGGGGTCATGGGCCTTCCTCCGGAAACGCGTCCGGGTGGATGGCGCGGGCCAGGGCCCGCAAGCCCCGTGCGAGCCGCGGCCCGGGGCGGTGGATCCAGTCGGCCGGGATCTCGACCACCCGGCCGGCGGCCACGGCCTTGAGTTCGGGCCACCGGTCGAACAGCCGGCCCGGCGAGGGCTGGCCCGGATGGGGCGACACCACCACCACGTCCGGGTCTGCCGCCAGCAGGGACTCGGGGCCCCACGTGGGGTACCGCGACGGTCCGGCGGGCACCACGTTGCGGCCTCCGGCCGTTTCGATGAGGTCGTGGGCCAGGGTGCCGGGGCCGGCCACCACCAGGGGCTCGACCATGACGCACAGGAGCACGCGGGGCCGGGGAAGATCCCGCACCCGGTCCCGGACCTCTGCCACGGCGCGCTCCAGGCCGGCCGCGAGCCGCTCGCCCGCCCGGGCCGCCCCCACCACCCGGCCCACCCGGCGGAGCATCGCCACGGTGCTGGCGAGGCTCCGGGGATACACCACGTACACCGGGATCCCCAGGCCCTCGAGGCGGTCGATCAGCGGGGGAGGGGTCGCGTCGGCCGAGCCGAACACGAGATCCGGGGCCAGGGCCACGATGGCCTCCAGGCTGGGGTCTGCGTAGCCGCCCACCTTGGGCTTGGATTGGGCCTCGGCCGGAAAGGTGCAGAACCGGGTGACCCCGGCCACCCGGTCCTGCACGCCCAGGGCGTAGAGCACCTCGGTCACGCTGGGCACCAGCGACACGATCCGCCCCGGCCGGTCCGGCACCTCGACCCGGCGGCCGAGCGCATCGGTCCAGGCGGCCGCGCCGGCGACCGACGCGCCCGCCACCAGCATCAGGGCGAGGATGCCCGCTCTCAGGAAAAGGGCTCGGCCGCTCAATGGGAGTTCATACCGAGTTGGGTTCAAACCGAGAGCCCTGGGGGGCGGGGCAAGGGACCTGTCTCCGGCCGGGCGCGAAGCCGGGCATTGAGATTCGCCGCGCAGGCACGGGACGGCGGAGCTGGCTTCATGGCTACCCGGTGGAATCCGTACCATTTCGCAGTCCAAACGCCGGAAGCGGTGCGCGGCGAGCCAAGGGGCCGCGCCCGGCTCTCCGACAGGTTCCTTGCCCCTCCGAGCAGAGGGCCTAATAGCTTTAAAGGCAACTTGGTATCAGAACACCGCGATGGAGTTCGGCGGCAGGCCCACGTTCACCGGGCTGCCCTCCACCTCCTGGTCGGTCGCGGTGTCATAGATGCGCACGCCCGGGCTGGTGGTGTCCCGGTCGGGCACCAGGAGCCGCCCCTGGCCGTCCAGGGCGAGGCTCGGGATGAAGGCGCCGGACAGACCCAACGTACCCTGTTTCTGCCACGATCCGTCGATTTTTTCCACCACGGCCACGTCGTTGGCCCACGACGAGTCGGTGACCACCACGTAGGCCTTGGCGCCGTCCACCACGGCGAGGGCTCCCACGTCGCCCCCCAGGTCCCCCTCGGTCACGAGGAACCCTTCGGCCTTGTACGTGATCGGGTCCACCGTCTCCAGGCCGCCGTCCTGGGCGCCGTAGGTTCCGGTCTCCGAGACCACGATCTTGCCCAGGGCCTCGTCGTAGACCATGAACTGCGGGTTCGTGCCGGTCAGCACGATCGGGTCCTTCGTGTCGGGCGTGGAGGAGTCCGCGTCCACGATCTCGTCCGTGGCCGTGTCGACCACCACCACGTACGAGGCGTCGGTGGGGGCGAACCAGCTGTTGCGGTCCAGCCTCTGGAGGGCCACGAACAGCTTCCCGTCCACGATCGCCATGGCCGAGGCCTCGGGGATGCCGTCGGCATCGGCAAAGTCGCTCAGGTCCACCCGGCCGACCTCCTCGCCCGTGGTAGGGTTCACGATCAGTAGGTAGTCGGCCCCGTACAGGCTCACGTAGGCCTTGGCGTCGCTCACGAAGGCCATGGCGTGGGGGTTCGTGCCGTTGCCGGTGGTGAACTGGACAACCGGAGCGGTCAGATCCGAGGGGTCCATCACCGTGATGTTGTCGAACCCGTAGCGGTTGATCACGTAGATCCTGCCGCCGTAGGTCGTGACGGCGTTGTCGCTCTCCACGATGCCGTTTCCTTGGAACGTCCGGGCCGCGAGGGTGTCGAGGTCGATCGTGGCGTACCCTCCCGTGGAGTAGTCGGTGGTGGCCACGAAGGCCGTGCCGGGCAGGGCCGGGGCGGCAGCGTCGGACCCGCCGGAGCTTCCCCCGCAGCCGGCCAGCAGCAGGCAGGCCGCGGCCAGGAACATCGCAGAGCGTTGGATCGTGTGCCTCATGGTTTTCTCCTCCTTCTTGGGGGGGACGGGGTCAGAGCTGGGCCGAGACCGTGACGTAGTAGCTGCGGCCGGGCAGCGGGAACCCCAGGGCGTCCGACACCTGCTCGTCGGTCAGGTTCTTGAGCTCGAACGTGACGGTCAGGCCCCGGCCGGGTTGAACCGACAGCCCCAGATTGTGGATGCGCCGGGTCTCGGCCTTCTCGAAGTTGGCCGCGTCCAGGTAGTTGCCCGAGGTCCACGAGAGTTCGTGGAACACCTTGCCCCATCCAAAGAGCAGCTCCAACCGGTTGAACAGCTCGTGCTCGGGCCGGGCCGGGAGCTGGTTGCCCCGGTAGTAGGGGATGTCGCTGGTGTTCTCGGTGTGCTGGAAGGTGTAGTTGCCGCTGACGGCCAACCGCCGGGTCACCTCGAGGCTCCAGGCGGTCTCCAGGCCCCAGACCCAGGCGCTCGACACGTTGGTGGCCCGTACGGTGCGCTGGGAGGTCTGCTCGAACAGGATCAGGTCGTCGGTGCGGCTCTGGAAGTAGGCGGCCTCCAGATGGACCCGGCCGGCCGGCCAGACCGGATCCACCGCAACCCCGAGGTCCCAGTTGACCCCCCGCTCGGGCACCAGCTCGGGGTTGCCGATCACCGTGCCGCGATCGCCGAACAGCTCGGTCAGGGTGGGGAACCGGTAGGCCCGGGCCGCGTTGGCCCGGACCTTGATCCAGGGGCGGGGTTGGTAGGAGAGCCCCAGCCGGTACGTCCAGTACCCCCGGTCGTCCGGGGAGGGGAGCTCCTTCCAGGAGAACGGCGCCCGGCCGCCGAATTCGTGGTCGAGGAAGGTGTAGAGCACCTGGGGCACCAGCACGAGGCGGTCGTCCAGGAGGTAGACCTCGTCCTCGACCCCGGCCTGGTAGGTGGTGCGCTCCTGGGTGTCGCCCTCGGCCGGCTCGGCGAGCTCGTCGCGGGACTCGGCCCGCTCGTTCCGGTAGGCCCCCAGCAGGGTGAGCACCTGGTGCTCGCCCCAGTAGTAGGTGAGCATGCCATCCGCGCCCCAGCCGACGGTCTCGTTCACGTTGTCCTGGCGGCCCACCCCGATCTCGCCCAGCGGGTCCAGGAAGGCGGTGGTCTCGTCGATCCGGTGCAGGAACAGCTCCGCGCCCAGGTTCTCGGAGAGGAACTCGTCGCGCACGGCCCGCACCGACAGCACGTTGCGATAGGTGCGAAGCCGCGCCGTGTCCGATTGGTTCGAGCCGATCCCGGGCACGCCCTCGCGTTTGTCGAAGTAGTCGTCCGAGAGCTCGAGGCGCAGCACCGGCGAGGGCTCCCAGGAGAACTTGGCCAGGAGGTTACGGGCGTAGAAGGCGTTGTTGCGGCGGGTGGTGGTCTCGTCGTCGTCCGGGTTGGCTCGGGTGCCGTTGTCGTCCAGGAACTCGAAGTCCCCGTCGGACGAGGTGTAGCTGCCCGAGACCAGGAGCCCCAGCCGGTCGCCCTTCCACGAGACCACGCCCCGCGTGTCCAGGGTGTCGAACGAGCCGTAGGTGGCGTCGGCCCGGGCGTTCCAGCCCTGCTTCGCCTTGCGGGTCACGATGTTGATCACACCCCCGATGGCCGGGGAGCGCAGCCGCAGGGGCGACGCGCCCCGGTACACCTCGATCCGCTCCACGTCGCCCAGGGGGAGGTCGCCGAGGTTCACCAGACCGGTGCCGGGGCCGGCCAGCGGCACGCCGTCCAGGAGCACCGCCACCTGCTGGGCCGTGGACCCGCGGATCGACGCCGTGGAGAACGCGCCCAGGCCGCCGAACCGGCGGATCGTGAGGCCCACCGACTGCTCCAGGACCTCCGGAACCGAGGTGGCCTTCTCCTGGAAGCTCTCGGCCGGGATCACCGTGACCGCGGCCGTGCGTTCCGGGGTCTCCGTCGGCTCCGGGGGCGGCGCCTCGGCAGACACCACCACCTCTTGGAGAACGGGGCTCTCATCCGCGGGCGCGGGGTGGGCGCGGAATGCCAGCAGCAGGGCCAGCCCCACGACGGCCCGGACGGATCTCCCCACACGTTGGCGATACGTGCAGCGTTCCATCGGCTCCTCTCGAAACCGAGCCCTGGATGGGGCGACGAAAAAAGCCCGCACGCCATGGACGGCGTGCGGGCTTCCCGTTTTCGAAGCACCGCTTCAGGGGCCCACCCTCCCAAAAGCCCGGGGAGGTTCGCGTGGGCCGCCCAGCCGGCAGGTCTTCTGGCTCGCGATTCATCCTCCGGGCCGCCTTCCCAGCCTCTCGGCCAGTGGCATCCGTGGCCCTTCGTCCTCGCTTACAGCGGCGGGTCCGCGGGGGACTTGCACCCCACTTCCCTTTTCAGCCCCAAGAGGCACCGGCGGGCAGATTCGATTTTCGAGCCTTCTAGCCCCAGTGAACCCCTCGTGTCAACGCCATCTTTTGGATCTTCGGCCCTCTGGGTGGCCAATGTCCCGTTCCGCAAGAAGAGATACGGATTGCGGTGGGGCTGGGGGCTCCGACGAGGCGCGACGGCCGAGCGGGCCGGGCCGCCCGGCGCAGCGAACCGAGCCGAGGCGGCCCCTGCGAGGCCGTTCAGCGAAGGAAGGGCCCTCAGCCCCGCCGCCTCGGGAAATGCACGACCTTGCGGAGCATGACATTAGAACTCCACGGCGAGCTGGGCGGTCACCAGGTCCCGGGAGTCCACCCCTCCCCCAAAGTCCTCGTCGTACTCCCCGTGCAGGTACTCCAAGCTCAGGCTCACCCCCTCCATGGGCCCCCACGAAACGACCGCCCCGTACTGGAGCTCCGGCTGCCCCCCCAGCTCCCGGCTCCCCTCCACACGCACCGCCACCTCCACCACCTCGCTCACGTCCCACGCCCCCTCCACGTTCCACGCCAGCGGCCGGTCCCCCCTGCCGTCCTCGTCCTCGTCCAGGTCCGCCTCGTCAAACGCCCCCACCGAACCCAGCACCTCCCCCAACACCTCGAACGGCCCGAACCCCACCACCGCATACGCGCTCCATCCCCCCACCCGGTCCCGGTACTCCCCCACCAGCTCCGCGTCCGTGTCCGCCAGGTCCGACAAAAAGCTCGCCCCCACCTCCACCCCCTCCACCGGCGTCACCACCACGCTCACCCCCCAGTCCTTCACGTGGTCCTCCTCCGCTTCCCCCGCCCCGTTCACCTTCTCCGTGTCCCCGTTGAACACGAACGCGCTCGCCGTCCATCCCTCCCCCTCGTACCCCACCTGCACCGCCGTCTCCCGGATCTCGCCCAGCTCCAGGGTCAGGGGGTCCGAGATCATGTGGCTCGGGTACGCCCCGAACGGCAGGTACTGGCGGCCGAACCGGGCGGTCCAGCCGTCTCGGGCGTAGTCCACGGTGGCCTCGTCCACCTCGATGGGCTCGGTCTCGTCCTCCTCGAACAGCAGCACCAGGGCGGCGGTGAGCTGGTCGTTGACCTGGGCGTCGAACCCGAGCTGGGCGGTGGCCACGGTGAGGTCGCTGGTGGCCTCGCGGTCGCCGTCGGCAGGGTCGGTGCTCTCGTAGGCGGCCTCGAGCTCGAGCAGGCCGGAGAACGAGATCTTCTCGGAGATCTTGGTCATCAGGCCCGCCTGCTTCTTCTGCTGCAGGGTGTGGTAGAGCTCGGCGTTCTTCTTCTCCAACGCCTCCACCCGTTCCTCCAGCGTGGTCGCGGCCGAGGCGAGCGGAAAGGCGAGGACCAGGGCGGTTGCGGCGGTGAGACGGCGGGTCAACATCGGTCGTCTTCCTCCCAAGAACTTCAGTGGTCAGTGATCAGTGGTCAGTCGGGCCTGTGGCCGGGTAGGCGAAAAAGGCGTCTGTCAGGCCCCCCACATGGCCCACGCCATCCCCAGCAGCAGCACCGTGAACACGGCGCCCCACAGGGCTAGGTGCCGCCAGCTGCGGCGCCAGGCCCCCGGAACGGCCAGGCCGGTCACGAGCGAGGCCACCAGAAGAACCGACACCAGGTCCGCGAGCCAAACCCAGGGCCCGGGGGTCTTAAACGCCTTGTGGAGACGGTTGAGGGTGCTCCACGGCTCCACCGGCCGCTTCTCGATCCGGGTCATCCGGCCGGCCTCGGGGTCAATCACATAGGTGACCTGGCCGTGGGAGCCGTACAGGAACTCCACGGTCCGTCCGTTCTTGATCCGGATCACCGCGGGGTCGTCGTCCCGGCCGATCTCGGCCTTGTAGAACGCCAGGAACTCCCGTAGGGGCCCCAGGTCCTTCTTCGCCACCGGCCGGACCCGGGCGGTGCGGTCCTGGAAGTAGTCGAACGCCTGGCGGTGGTTCAGCAGCACCCCCGTGACCGCGTAGAACACCAGGGGCAGCGCCACGGCCGCGCTGCCCACGCGGTGCCACACGGGCCAGCGGGGCCGGTGTTTCGCGTGCATCTCGTGGTCGTCTCCCGAAAGGTCTGGCGGCCGGTCCAAAAAAAGGTGGGGGAGGGATCCCCTCCCCCACGACGAAAGGAGCGTTTGGGACCGGGGTTGGGCTATAGGCGCTTCAGGGCCCTTTGGATCTCCTTGATGAAGATCTCGTTGACCTCCGGGTAGAAGCCCAGGCCTTTGTAGTAGGTGTCGCCCTCGTAGGTCACCGTGGTCACGTCGGTCTGGATGCCGGCCCGTTTGAGCTCGGTGTTCCAGCTGGGGTTCTCGGGGTCCTCTTCGTCGCCCATGATGTCGTTCATGATGTGGTCGCCGGCCACGTACATGAACGGGATGAACCGCACCCGCTTCTTGGGGCAGGCCTTGGCCGCGCCCAGGGCGTCCTCGCGGGTGATGATGCCGTCCACCGCGCCCAGGAACGCGTTGGGGTACTTCTTGGACAGGTGCCGCTCCAGGCCCAGGTAGGTGATGTTCGACCCCACGTGGGACGAGGGCGTGCCGTGGGCGGTGAGCACGTTGCACCCCTCCTCGGGGGGCAGGAAGTCCTGGGAGATCACCTCCACCACCTCGAACAGGCTCTCCCACCGCTGAAGCAGGGTTTCCCCGGTCTCGATCCGCAGACCCGGGTAGTGCTCCACGATCTTCAAGACCTCCTCGTACTCCTCACCGGGGAAGATGTGCAGGGGCTGCACCACCACCTTGGTGTACCCCTCAGCCTCCAGGTCGCCGAGGGTCTGCTGCAGGCTCTTCAGGCGCTTCTGGATGCCCTGCTTGGCCCAGCGCTTGTTGACCCGCTCCCGGATGATCTCCGAGGTAAAGGCCCAGCGGATCTCGTAGCCGGGCACCTCCTTGCGAAGCTGCTTCTCGAAGGCGTCGAAGGTGACCTGGGCCCGGGTGCTGGTGCCGAAGGCCGCGATCACGATGGCCGGCTTGTCCTTGAGGGTTCGGGTCAGCAGCTGGGCCGCACCCGCCGGCCCGGGCACGGCCCACAGGGCCGCCAGGATCAGAAGGGGCAGGGTCAGGGTCCAACGTCGCATGGTTCCTCCTTTCTGGGGGAAATGGGGGAATGGGGACTCGCCGGGGCTCACCCCAGCATTCGGTATCCGTGGGCTGAAACCCGGATCTTCCCGGCCGGCTCGGGGTGCGCGGCCCGGAACTCGATCCGGTGGGCGCCCCGCTCGGCCAGGGAGAGCATGGCATCCTGGGGCGTGGGCCACCCGGGCGCCGAGCCTGCCACCGCCACCCAGTGGGGATCGAAGCCCAGGGCTGCGGCCCGGGCCGGGAGCTCCACGGGGTCGGGGGCGTGCTTCGCATCGGTGATGTACAGGACGGTGCCGGTGTTCATGGTTCCACCTCCAGACGGAGTTCGGGTTGGGATCTCAATCGGGGACCGCTTTCTTCCAGGTCAGGGCCGCCTCGTGCCAGAGGGGTCGGTCGGTCCCGGCCGCCTCGCTCTGGTCCCGGGGGACGCCCGGGCGGAACCAGGCCAGGTCCTGGGCCAGGTTCACCACCTCGCCCACCACGACCGTGGCCGGGGCACCCAGACCCAGTTCCCGGGCCCGGATCGGGAGGGTGGCGAGGGTCGCCTGCACCACCCGCTGGCGATCGGTGGAGCCGTGCCGCACCGCCATCGCGGGCGTGTCGGGGGCGCGGCCCGCGCGGATCAGCCCCTCGCAGATCTGGGGCAGGCGTCCCATGCCCATGAGGATGACCAGGGTGGGCACCCGGGCCACGGCCCCCCAGTCCGAGACCTCTTGCTCGTTCGAGCGGTGGCCGGTGACCACGGCGAAGGCATGGGCCACCCCCCGGTGGGTCACCGGCACGCCGGCGTAGGCCGGGGCGGCAACGGCCGAGGTCACACCAGGGACCACCTCGAACGGGAGGCCCGCCCCCGCGAGGGCCAGGGCTTCTTCGCCTCCCCGCCCCAGCACGAACGGGTCACCCCCCTTTAGGCGCACCACCCGCCGGCCGGCCCGCACCCGCTCCACGAGGATCTGGTTGATCCGGTCCTGGGGCAGCGCGTGGCGGCCCGGGGCCTTGCCCACGTCGATGCGTTCGGCCGCGGACGGTGCCTCGTCCACCAGTTCCTTTGCCACGAGCCGGTCGTACATCACCACCTCGGCCCGCCGCAGGACCCGAAGCCCCCGCACCGTGATCAGATCGGGCCGCCCCGGTCCGGCGCCCACCAAATAGGCTTTTCCTGCCACCGCTCCCGCGTCTCCCCGGCGCCGGCGCGCCACAAAAAAAGCCCGCACGCGCCAAGGCGTGCGGGCTTCCCGTTTTCGAAGCACCGCTTCACGATCCCACCCTCCCAAGAGCCCGGGGAGGTTCGTGTGGGCAGCCCATGCCGGCAGGTCTTCTGGCTCGCGCGTCGTCCTCGGGGCCGCCTTCCCAGCCTTCCGGCCAGTGGCTTCGTGGCCCTTCGTCAGCGCTCACAGCGGCGGGTCCGCGGGGGATTCGCACCCCTCTTCCCTTTTCAGCCCCAGCGGGGCACCGGCGGGCGTCGATCCGAATTGTGGCGCGTACGCTACCGCGGGGATGGCAGGCGTGTCAAGCCGGACTGCCGGGACCGGTGAGGGACCACGGCCTGTCCGCGATCTCGTTGGGGGGTATATTAGGAAATTTTCTTGACAAGGGTTTATTCCTGGGTAGGTTTGCCTCCGGACCATCACCTGCCCGGCATCGGCCGGGCCCAACCACAGGAGGAACACCATGGCGTCGATCAAGGGAACCCGCACCGAAAAGAACCTCCTCACCGCGTTCTGCGGGGAGTCCCAGGCCCGCAACCGGTACACGTACTTCGCAAGCAAGGCCAAGAAGGAGGGGTTCGTACAGATCTCGGCGATCTTCCAGGAGACGGCGGATCAGGAGAAGGAGCACGCGAAACGGCTGTTCAAGTTCCTGGAGGGCGGCGAGGCCGAGGTGCAGGCCGCGTTTCCGGCCGGGGTGATCGGGTCCACCCTGGAGAACCTGCTCGCCGCGGCCGAGGGCGAGAACTACGAGCACACCCAGATGTACCCCGAGTTCGCCCGGGTGGCCCGGGAGGAGGGGTTTGACGAGATCGCCAAGGTGTTCCTGGCGATCGCGGTGGCCGAGAAACACCACGAGGAGCGCTACCGGGCCCTGGCGGCCAACGTGGAGGCCGGGCGGGTGTTCCGCCGGGACGAGCCGGTGGTGTGGCGGTGCCGGAACTGCGGGTACCTCCACGAGGGCACCGAGGCCCCGGAGGAGTGTCCCTCGTGCGCCCACCCCCAGGCCCACTTCGAGATCCTGGCCGAGGCCTGGTAACTTCCGCTAGGACGCTAGGAGGCTGGGAGGTTAGGACGCTAGGGCGCATGAAAGCCTACTTGATTCCAGAGTGTTCCAAGCATGGCCCCCGGACCATGAGGTGCAGGTGAAGAGGCATGGTGATGCCTAGAAGGTGGGGGATCCTTTCAAGCCCCCTAACCTCCCAGCCTCCCAGCATTCCAGCGGGCCAAAGGCCCAACGAAAGGAGTTGCCATGCCTCCCGTGAGAATCCGAGACGGGATCTTTTGGATCGGCGTGAACGACCGCACCACCGACCTGTTCGAGGGGCTTTGGCCGATCACCCCAGGGGGGGTGTCGTACAACGCGTACCTGGTCCGCGGCGAGCGGACGGCCGTGGTGGACCTGGCCAAGGCCATCAAGGTGGACGAGTTCCTGGACCAGGTGGCGGCCGTGGCCGATCCCCGGTCGCTGGACTACGTGGTGATCAACCACATGGAGCCCGACCACTCGGGGCTTCTGCGAACCCTGCTCAGGATCGCGCCTCAGGTCACGATCCTGGGCACGGACAAGACCGTGGCCCTGCTGGACTCGTTCTACGGGATCCGCAGAAACGTGCGGGCCGTGGCCGACGGCGAGGTCCTCTCTCTGGGGAACCGGAGCCTGCGGTTCTTCTCGACCCCGTTCGTGCACTGGCCCGAGACCATGATGACCCTGGAGGAGTCGGAGCGGGTGCTGTTCTCCTGCGACGCCTTCGGCGGGTACGGCGCGCTGCGCGGCGGGGTGTTCGACGACCAGTGCCCCGACCTGGCCGGGTACGAGGAGGAGGCCCTGCGCTACTACGTGAACATCGTGGCCAAGTTCAGCCCCATGGTCCTGAAGGCGATCGCCAAGCTGGCCGAGGTTCGGGTGGACGTGGTCGCGCCGTCCCACGGCCTGATCTGGCGGAAGGACCCGGGGCGCATCGTGGGGTTGTACGAGCGGTGGGCCCGGTACGGCGGGGAGGCGGGGGATCCCGGGATTACCCTGCTGTACGGGTCCATGTACGGCAACACCGAGGCGGTGATGAACGCGGTGGCCCAGGGGGTGTCGGCCGAAGGGGTGCCGGTGGAGATCTTCGACGTGACCCGGGCCCACGTGAGCTACATCCTGCCGTCCTTGTGGACCCGCTCGGGGGTTCTGATCGGGGCCCCCACCTACGAGGCCGGGCTGTTCCCACCCATGGCCCACGTGCTGGACATGGCCGGCCGCAAGGCCGTGCGGGCCAAGAAGGTGGCCCGGTTCGGCAGCTACGGGTGGAGCGGCGGGGCCCAGAGGGAACTGGAGCGGTGGTTCGAGACCCTTCGCTGGGATCAGGTGCTCGAGCCCTTCGAGTTCGTGGGGGCCCCGAGCGACGCCGACCTGGAGCGGGGGGGGCGCTTCGGGCGGGACTTCGCCCGGGCCCTCAGGGGCAAGGGGGAGGCGCCGTGAGCACCCCCGGCGACGGCGTCCACGCCAGCCTGGAGCGGCTCCAGGAGGTGTGCCGTCACCACGGGTTCAAGCTGACCCACCAGCGGTTGGAGATCCTCCGGGCGTTGACCGGGAAGCCGGGGCACCCCACGGTTGAAGAGGTGTACGGCCGGGTCCGGCCGAGGCTGCCCACGGTCTCGATGGACACCGTGTACCGGGCCCTGGCCGCGTTCGAGCGGATGGGGCTGATCGCCCGGGTCCAGCCCGGCGGGCCTGCGGTCCGGTACGACGCCGACCCGACCTCCCATCACCACCTGATCTGCCGGCGGTGTCGGGAGATCCGAGACTTCCGATGGCCCGAGTTCGACCGCATGTCGCCGCCCATCGAGTCGGGCGCCTGGGGGTCCGTGGAGGGGCGGCGGGTGGAGATCTGGGGGTTGTGCCCCAGATGCGCGGCCGAGGCCGGGAACCCCCCTCAGGCCCCATGCCCCTGAATCATGGTGCCCGCAGCGCCCAAGGACAAAAGAGCTTCTTATTAACCCGGTGGCTAAATAGGCGCGATTATGGTACACTGTCGTCATGGACAAAGTCGATGCTCGCAGCATCAGCCGAGAGGCCCAGCAGACCTTACGCCGCCAGGCGATCCGCTTGCGAAAGGCCGGTCGGACCTTCGCAGAGATTGCCGAGATCGTCGGCGTTCATCCTTCCACGGTGCGCAAGTGGTGGAAGATCTATGAACGCGACGGTACCCAAGGAATCCGCCTCAAGAAACGGGGGCGGAAGCCCGGGCAAAAACGAACGTTGAGCCGCGAACTGGAACAGGAACTCCGGCGGCTCATCACCGACAAAACCCCCGAGCAGCTCAAGATGCCCTTTGCCCTGTGGACGCGTCGAAACATCCAGGAGCTGATCCGGCGCCGATGGGGTATCGAGATGCCGGTGCGCACGATCGGGGACTACCTGAAGCGCTGGGGATTCACGCCGCAAAAGCCGTTGCGGCGGGCCTATGAGCAAAACCCTCAGGCGGTCCAGAAGTGGCTGGATGAGGACTACCCCGCCATTGTCGCCCGTGCGAAGCGAGAAAACGCAGAGATTCATTGGGGCGACGAAACGGGACTTCGTTCGGACAGCCAACATGGACGCTCCTACGCGCCTCGGGGAAAAACGCCGGTGGTTCGGCTCAACGCCAAACGTGAATCCATCAGCCTGATCTCCAGCATCACCAACCAGGGCAAGGTTCGGTTCATGACCTACCGGGGCGCGATGAACAGTCGGACGTTGATCCGGTTCCTCCGGAGACTGATCAAAGACGCGGACCGGAAGGTGTTTCTCATCTTGGACAATCTCCGAGTGCACCACAGTAAGCCGGTGAAGGCCTGGCTGGAGAAGCACCGGGAGGAGATCGAGGTGTTCTACCTGCCTTCGTACTCGCCAGAGCTGAATCCGGACGAGTATCTGAACTGCGACCTCAAGGCCGGTGTGCACTCGGGACCGCCGGCACGCACGGGAGAGCAACTCCGGGCGAAGGCGATCTCCCACTTGCGCAAGCTCCAGAAGTTGCCCGACCGCGTGCGCTCGTACTTCCGTCACCCGAAGATTCGATACGCAGCCGCCTAGCGCGCCTATTTAATCGCCGGGTTAATAACCGTCCGGCCTTCTAGCTTTCCAGCTTCCCAGCGGGCCGAAGGCCCTTCCCGCCCCCCCAGATACCAAACCGCCCGCTATGAGCTCATCTTGATCGCAAATTGGTATGAGAACCTTAACGCCAGGTCCACCAGCCGGTTCGCGTACCCCCACTCGTTGTCGTACCAGGCCTGGAGCTTCACGAAGTCGCCGCCCACCATCCGGGTCTGGGGGCCGTCCACCACGGCCGAGAAGGGGCTGCCCACGTGGTCCACGGAGACCAGCGGCTCCTCGGTGTAGGCCAGGATGCCCCGCAGGGGGCCTTCGGCGGCCCGCTTGAGCTCGGCGTTCACCTGGTCGGCCGTCGCCCGGGCTTCCAGTGCGACCGTGATATCGGCCAGGGACACGTCGGGGGTGGGCACCCGCACCGAGACCCCGTCCAGTCGGTCGGCCAGCTCCGGAAGCACCAGCCCCACCGCCCGGGCCGCCCCCGTGGTGGTGGGCACCATCGAGACCCCGGCCGCCCGAGCCCGGCGCAGGTCGGGGTGGGGCGAGTCGAGGAGCTTCTGGTCGTTGGTGTAGCTGTGCACCGTGGTCACCAGCCCCCTCCGGACCCCGAACCCCTGGTGGAGCACCTTGAGGATCGGGGCCAGGCAGTTGGTGGTGCACGAGGCGTTGCTCACGATCCGGTGCCGGTCGGGGTCGAGCAGATGGTCGTTGACCCCCAGCACCACGGTGAGGTCGGCCCCCTCGGCCGGAGCCGACACGACCACCCACCGGGCCCCGGCCTCCAGGTGCCGGGCCGCCCGCCCCCGCACCGTGTTGCGGCCGGTGCACTCGAGCACCAGGTCCACGCCCAGGTCGGCCCAGGGGCAGCGGGTGGGGGCATCGGCCCGGACGAACGGGATCTCCCGGTTCTCCACGCGGAGGCGGTCGGTCCCGGCCTCCACCGTGCCCCGGAACCGACCGTGGACCGTGTCGTACTGGAGCAGGTGCCCCAAGGCCCGGGGGTCCTCCCGGTCGGATACGGCGGCGATCTCCACACCGGCTCGTTCCCACGCGGCCCGAAACGCGCTGCGGCCGATCCGGCCGAAGCCGTGGATGGCGATGCGAATGGCCATGGAACTCCTCACACCAAGTCGCGTTCAAAGCTATTGCCCCCCTGCCCAGAGGGGCAAGGGTCCTGTCGGAGAGCCGGGCGCGGCCCCTTCGCTCGCCGCGCAGTGCCTCCGGCGTCTGGACTGCAAAAGGGTTCGGATTCCAACGGGTTGTCATGAAGCCAGCTCCCCCGCCCCATGCCTGCGCGGCGAATCTCAATGCCTGGCTTCGCGCCCGGCCGGAGGCAGGTCCCTTGCCCCGCCCCCGGCTGGGTATCCTATGGATGGCAACTTGGTATCACACCAAAACGACTCCGCCCCGGGCATTCCGGGGCGGACGGGGCGCGGCAAGGGCCTCCTCCGAACGGGACGGGGCCGAGCGGGCTAAATGTAGTACATGAACCGGGCGTCCAGTTGGCGCTGGATGCCCAGCTCCTCGGCCCTGTGGCACAGGTCCTGGATCGTGGTGCTCCGGAAGATGTCGGCGATCTTGTCCCCGATCTCCTTCCACATGGGGCTGGCCACGCACTGGGGTTTGCGCTCGCAGGGTGGGGCCGCGCACTCGTCGTCGATGTCGCTGACGCAGAACACCAGCTCAATGGGGCCCTCGGTGCAGGTGACGATGTCGTACAGGGTGATCTCGCTCGGCTTCTTCAGCAGGAAGTAGCCCCCACGGGGCCCCCGCTTGCTCCCCAGGATCCCGGCCTTCTTGAGTTTTTGGAAGATCTGCTCCAGATAGCGGGGGCTGATCTGCTGGCGATCCGAAATGTCCTTGATCTGCGCGGGAAGGCCTCCCGCATGGTAGGCGATATCAAAGACCGCCCGGACGCCGTACCTGCTCTTCGTTGTGAGTTTCATGGTCTGCACCTCGTCGGTTCCCGATATGGATGTGCGAAATTACCAGCCGCCGCATACCGGGTCAAGGGGAGGCGCTTTCGGGCCGGCGCACGCGGATGTGGAGCTCCCGGAGCTGGGCCGGGTCCACCTCGGCGGGCGCGTCGGTGAGCAGGCAGGTGCCCCGCTGGGTCTTGGGGAACGCGATCACGTCGCGGATGCTGGGGGTTCCGCACAGGAACATGAGGATTCGGTCCAGGCCGAAGGCGATGCCCCCGTGGGGCGGGGCCCCGAACGAGAGGGCCTCCAGAAGGAACCCGAACTTCTCCCGGGCCTCCTCCGGGCCGATCCCCAGGGCATCGAACACCTTTTGCTGCACCTCGGCGGTGTGGATCCGGATGGATCCGCCCCCGATCTCCACGCCGTTGAGCACCAGGTCGTAGGCCTGGGCCCGGACCTCCAGGGGGGCGTCGGCCAGCTTGTCCACGTCCTCGGGCACCGGGCTGGTGAACGGGTGGTGCAGCGCCACGTACCGCTTCTCGTCGGGGTCCCACTCCAGCAGGGGGAACTCGGTGATCCAGCAGAACGACCACCGGCCCTCGGGGACGAGCCCCAGGCGCTCGGCCAGGTGGACCCGAAGTTTGGATAGGGCCAGGTTGGCCACCTTCTCGGTGTCGGCCACGAAGAACAGAATATCGCCCGGCTCCGGCTCCGCCGCCGCCCGGATCCCCTGCCGGGCCTCGTCGCCCAGGAACTTGGCAATGGGCGACTGCCAGGTGCCGTCGGGCTGGATCCGGATCCACGCCAGCCCCTTGGCCCCGAACGGGGCCACGAACCCGGCCAGGTCGTCGATCTCCTTGCGCGACAGGGCCGCACCGGCTCCCTTGGCGTTGAGGACCTTGACCACCCCGCCCTTGGCCACGGCCTGGGCGAACACCTTGAACCCCGAGCCGGCCACGCACCCGCTCACGTCGGCCAGCTCGAGCCCGAACCGCAGGTCCGGCGCATCGGTCCCGTACCGTGCCATGGCCTCGGCGTAGGGCATCCGCGGGAACGGCCGGGGGAGCTCCACCCCCAGGGTGTCCTCCCAGAGCCGGCAGATCATGGCCTCCATCAGGTCGAGGATGTCGTCTGCGTCCACGAAGCTCATCTCCAGGTCGATCTGGGTGAACTCCGGCTGGCGGTCGGCCCGCAGGTCCTCGTCGCGGAAGCACTTGACGATCTGGAAGTAGCGCTCGACCCCCGAGACCATCAGGATCTGCTTGAACAGCTGGGGGCTCTGGGGAAGGGCGTAGAACCTGCCCGGGGCGAGCCGGCTCGGGACCAGGAAGTCCCGAGCCCCCTCCGGCGTGGAGCGGGTCAGCACCGGGGTCTCCACCTCCCAGAACCCCTGGTCGTCGAGGAAGCGGCGCACGCTGGCGGCGGCCCGGTGGCGCATGGCCAGGTTCTTCTGGAGGGCCGGCCGCCGCAGGTCCAAGTACCGGTACCTGAGCCGCAGGTCGTCGCCCACCTCGGCTTCCTCGTCCACCGGGAACACCGGGGTGCGCGACCGGTTCAGGATCTTGAGCTCCCGCACCCGCACCTCCACCTGGCCGGTGGGGAGGTCCGGGTTCTCGGTGCCCTCGGGCCGGGGCGCGACCTCGCCGCGCACCGCGACCACGTACTCGCTGCGCAGCCGGTGGGCCTGCTCGTGGGCCTGGGGCGCCACGTCGGGGTAGAACACGGCCTGCACCAGGCCCTCGCGGTCGCGCAGGTCCACGAAGATCAAGCCGCCGTGGTCCCGGCGGCGGTGTACCCACCCCATCAGCGTGACGGTCTGGCCCACGTGCTCGGGCCGGATGTGGCCGCACCCGTGGGTGCGCCTCCATGTTCCCATGGGTTCGATCACGGCAGGACTCTCCTTGGCGGTGAAGCGGCTCGGCACCGGCGGCCGCCGCTCGGCTCCGGGCCGGACCGGGCCCGGAGCGCGCTCGGGAACGCCGGGGCTACCCGGCCCGCATCAGTTTGTAGCTTTTTTGGCTTCCGTGGGGGTCGTGGCACGAAAGGCAGCGGCCGCCCGCCTTGGTGTGCTGGGTTCCGGTTCCCCGCTCGTGGCACAGCAGGCACAGCCGTGCCGGCTTGGTCTTGAACCGGAACTTCCCGGCCTTCTTGGCGGTGCAGGCCGGGCCCGCGGGCACGTGGCACGACACGCACCCCGGCGCCCCCGCCTGTTCGGCCGCCACGGGGCCGTGGAGGAACTGGGGCGCCATGAGGTCCTGGTGGCAGCCCCCGTCCACGCAGCTCCCCGCGGTTGCCGGCGCGCAGGTGACGACCAGGATCGCCGCCACGGCGAACGCGGCCGAGCCGAGCACTCGGAATCGTCGGTGGGTCATTGTTGTCTCCCTGGGGGGTCAGGAGGGGGTGGCGATGCGGCCCATAAGATACGAGATCAGTTCGCCGACCGCCACGGTTTCCTGGTTGCCGGTGGAGAGGTCCTTCACGGTCACCGTGCCGGAGGCCATCTCGTCCTCGGCCAGGATCAGCGCGAACCGGGCTCCGCTGCGGTCGGCGGCGCGCATCTGGGCCTTGAAGCTGCGGGCGGCCAGGTCCATCGCGCTGCCCATCCCGCGGGCCGCCAACTCCCGCCGCAGGGCCAGGGCCCGGGCGGCGGCCTCGGGCCCCCGGGTCACCCAGTAGGCCGTGGGTACCGGCGCAGGGGCCGCCTCGGGGTCCAGCAGGAGCCCCAACCGCTCCATGCCCAGGGCGAACCCCAGGGCCGGCACCGGCGGGCCTCCCAGGGCCTCGGCCAACCCGTCGTACCGGCCGCCGGCGGCCACCGCGTTTTGGGCCCCGAGCCCCTCGGCCAGAAGCTCGAAGGTGGTGCGGTTGTAGTAATCGAGCCCGCGCACCATGCGGGGGTTCACCCGGTACGCGAGGCCCACCCCGTCGAGGATCTCCCTCACCCGGGCGAAGTGTTCCGAGCACTTCGGGCACACCGCCTCCGTGATGCGGGGGGCGTCCGAGGTGAGCTGCCGGCACCGCTCTTTCTTGCAGTCGAGCACCCGAAGGGGGTTGGTGTCGATGCGGCGCTGGCAGTCGGGGCACAGGTCGGACCGCAGACCCTGCAGGTGGGCCCGCAGGGTCTGCACGTAGGCCGCCCGGTCCGCCGAGCACCCCAGGGTGTTGATCTCGAGCCGCAGGCGATCCGAGAGGCCGAAGGCCGCGAACAGGTCCCACAGCAGCGTCAGCACCTCGGCGTCGGCCTCGGCCTCGGCCCAGCCGAAGCACTCGACCCCGATCTGGTGGAACTGTCGCAACCGCCCCTTCTGGGGCCGCTCCCGACGGAACATGGGTCCCAGGTAGTACCACCGGGCCTTGGGTGCCGACCGGGCGAACCCGTTCTCCAGGTACGCCCGCACGGCCGAGGCCGTGCCCTCGGGCCGCAGGGTGACCGAGTTCCCGCCCGTGTCGACGAAGGTGTACATCTCCTTTTCGACGATGTCGGTGGCCTCGCCGATGGAGCGGCGAAACAGGGCCGTGTCCTCGAGCAGGGGAAGCCGCACCTCCCGGTACCCGAAGGCCTCCAGGACCCGGCGGGCCTTGGCCTCCATGTATTGCCACAGGGGGGTTTCGTCCGGGAGCAGGTCCCGGAATCCTTTGAGCTTTTTCAGTTCCATGGGTGGGGTCGTCCGTCAGAGAAGTCGGGCCTCGTACACGGCGTCGCGCGAGGCCTCCTTGTTCCGGTACATGGCCCGGTCGGCTTTGTCCACGAGCTCTTCGCGGGACGAGGCGTCCCGGGGGTAGGTGGCCACCCCCACCGAGGCGGTGAGATGGATGGACCGGCCCTCCCGGCCGAGGAACCGGTGGGAACGGATCGCTTGGCGGATTCGCTCGGCCACCTCCACGGCCGCGGCGGTGTCGGCCCCCGGCAGCAGGGCCACGAACTCGTCCCCCCCGTACCGGATGAGGGTGTCGTTCTCCCTCACGTTGGCTTGGAGCAGTCGGCTCACCTCGATCAGAACCTTCCCCCCGGTCAGATGGCCGTGGGCGTCGTTGATCTCCTTGAACCGGTCCAGGTCCAGGAACAGCAGGCTGAACGGCAGCCCCGACCGCTCCGACTCGCGGATCGCGTCGTCGAGGACCCTCTCCAGGTAACGGGCGTTGTAGAGGTCGGTCAGGGGGTCCACGAACGCCAGTTGTCGCGCCTCGCGGAACCTCTCGGCAGCGTCCAGGGCCAGCTCCATCTGCTGGCTCAGGAAGAAGGCGTTTTCCGTGTCCTCCTGGGAGAAGCGCTCCCCGCCCGAGCCCCGGGCCAACGCCACCACGCCGTCGAGGCCGCCCCGGAGGCGCAGGGGCAGGAGCAGCAGCTCCCGGGCCTCGGGCACGCCGGGGCAGCCCGCCAGAACCCGCAGCAGCCGGGCCCGGCCGAGCACCCGGGGCGCCTCGAGCCCCCGCAGGTACCTCTCGGCCCGCAGCACCAAGGCGTCCCGCAGGGCCTCGGCCTGGTCCTGGCCCAGGCCGAACCGCGCCGCAACGCCCAGCGGTCCCGCCCCCGGCCCGTGGCGCAGCACCATCCCCAGCTCGCTTCGGGTGGCCCGGGCCACGGCCTCGAGTCCCAGGGCCACCACCCGGTCCGGCTCGTCCGAGCCCAGGAACGACCGAGCCAGCTCGTAGAGCTCCAGCTGGCGCTTCAGCCGGGAGTGCTCCCGGACCAGCTGGCGCTGCTCCAGGGTGGCGCGCACCACCGCGGCCAGCTCCTCGGCCGCGAACGGCTTGCGCAGATAGTCTGCGGCGCCGTGCTTGAGCGCCCGGACCGCGGTGTCGATGGAGGCGTACCCGGTCATGATCAGCACGTCCACCGAGGGGCGCCTCGCCTTCACGGCCTGGAGCAGCTCCAGCCCCGTCATCTCGGGCATGTAGATGTCGGCGAGCACCAGGTCCGGTGGATCCTCCTCCAGCCGGGCGAGGGCCTCCGTCCCGGTGGACGCGGTGCGCACGCGCAACCCTTCCTGCCGAAGCACGTCGGAGCAGAACGAGCGGAAGAACACGTCGTCGTCGACGACGATTACAGAGGCAGGATGCATGGACGGCCCTGAACCAAAGGGATTTTGAAAGCTAGCAAAAGCCCCCAGGGGTGTCAACGCGCCGGCCCGGCGCGGGATCCGGTCGGGCCGAGATCCAGGCGCACACACCCCAGGTCGTAGGTGCCGAAAACCGAGACCCCGAACCCTTCGGCACCCCGCACGAAGCGTTCGGACGGCAGCCCCCGCCTGCCGCCGGCGGATACCAGCACCCACCGGGGCGCCACGGCCCGGAAGAACGGCGGATACCAGGCGTCGGCCGCACCGTGGTGGGGGGCCACCAGCGTCTCGGCCTCCAAGGGGACGCCGCTCGCGAGCGCCGCGGCCTGGCCCTTGGTCTCCAGGTCGGCGGGCAGGAGCACGGCCCGGCCCCAGGCCTCCCACCGCATAAGGAGGCTCCGGTCGTTCTCCCCCGGCCCGGGGCCGCACCACGTCAGGACTCGTGCCCCGCCCAAGGTCCGTTCTTCGGCGGCCCGGCCGATCCATCGCACCCGGGCCCCCACCTGGCGGCCGGCGGCCAGCAGTTCCCGGTACCGGGGGTCGCCCCGGAACCCGGCCGGGAGCCAGACCTCGCGGGGGCGGCCCCACCGGACCACGGTTGGGAGCCCTCCAACGTGGTCCGGATGGGGGTGGGTCGAGATGACCAGGTCCAGGCCCCGGCATCCCAGTGCTTCCAAGGCCGGCACGAGGATCCTGGCCCCGGGGTCGAACGGGCTCTGGGGGAAGCCCCCGCCGTCCACGGCGACCCAGCCGCCGTCGGGCAGCCGGAGCGCCAGGGCCTGGCCCTGGCCCACGTCGAACGCCCACAACCGCAGGCGGTGGTCCAGGGTGGTCCGGATTCCTGGCAACGCCAGGGCAAGGAGGGCGAGGCCCGCGGCCCCCGCCGCCCACCGCCCCCCGCCGGGCCGGCGCCACACCCACAGCCCCAAGGCCACGAGCCCGGTCAGTCCGGCCGCCAGCCCCAGAGGGGTTTCCAGGGCGGGCAGGCGAACCGAGAGGGCCCAGGGCTCCAAGGCCGTCATGGCCGCGGCCCACCGGTCGAGAACGGTCCCGGCCACGGCCCACAGGAGCCGCGCCGCCCCGGGCAGGGGTTCGTACGCGAGGATCCCTGCCAGCCCCAGGGGGAGGCACAGCCAGCCCACCAGGGGGACCGACACCAGGTTCGTGAGGATCCCGGCCAAGGGCGCCGAGCCGAAGTGGAACAGGGAGATCGGCAGGGTGGCCAGGGTCGCTCCGGCCGAGGCGCAGGAGATCCGCACCACCGCCCTGCCGCCGGTCGCCGCCGCCCGGGAGAGGCCCCGGCGGCGGAGCAAGCGGGTCTCCCATGCGGGCCGGCAGGGCAAGAAGCGGGCCTCCAGCCCCGGCGCCAGCCAGAACAACCCGGCCAGGGCCGCCAGGGAAAGGTGCAGCGCCGGGTCCTCCAGCACCGGCGGCCAGATCACCCCCAGCGCCAGGGCCGTGGCCGCGAGCACCGACGGCACCGAGCGGGGCCGGGCCAGGGCCGCGGACACCAGGGCCAGGGTGACCATGACCAGGGCCCGGACCGTGCTCACCTGCCAGCCCGAGAGGGCCGCGTAGCCGATCAGGACGGGGACGGCTGCGGCGTGGGCCCAGGGGGCGGCCGGCCGGCCCACGAACCAGTGGGGTGCCCACCGCAGAAGGGCCCACCGGGCCGCGGGCACGATCAGCAGGGCCACGATGCCCAGGTGGAGCCCGGACACCGCCACCAGGTGCGACACCCCGGTCCGCCGCAGAACGCCGCGCAACCGGGGGGACAATCCGGACCGGTCGCCCAGGGTGACGGCCCGGAGCACCGACCCGCCCGGGCCGGGCGCCGCGCGCTCGATGGCGCCGGCGACCTCCCGACGCCAGCCGGGCCAGGCCGCGCCTTCCGGCCGGAACACCACCTCGCCCGGCCAGCGGGCCCCCGCCCGGGCCGCTACCCCCTTGCGCCGCAGGTACGAGGCGTACCCCTCGGTCCCCGGGTTCCGAAACGCCAGCGGCGGACGAAGCTCCGCCCGGAACCAGCAGGCAGCCCCCCGGGAAGGGGGAGGGTCTGGACTTCCGGTCACCGAGAGCCGGATCCGGCCCCACGCGGGCCTCCAGGGCCCCGGCGGGCTCGGGGCCGCGGCTCCGAGATCCACCAACACCGACCATCCCTGCGGGGTGGGCCGGGGGTCGGCCGCCACGAGCCCGTAGAACCGGCCTCGGGTGCCCACGGAGGGGTGAAGGGGAAGGGGACGGGTGGCTGCGGCATACCCTGCGGCGGCCAGGGCCAGCAGCCCAACGAACGCGATGAGGCGGGTGATCTTGGTCGGGGCCTGGAACCAGGCTCCCACGCCGGCCGAGAGCGCTGCGGCCGCGGCCCATCCGGGGTGATGGGGGAACCATACGCCCCCGGCCAGGGCCAGCAGGGGAACCAGGGGAAGGATGCGAGGATCCCGCGGCCGCAGCACCCCAGCCCCCCGCGGTCACCCCGGTCAGCCCGCCGGCTTGGTGGGGGGGCGGGAGAACGCCTTGGGGACCACGGCCTTCTCCTGCTGGCGGAGGTATCGCTCCATCTCGGCGCGCAGCTCCTCCCGGACGAACCGCACCACCTCGTCCAGGTGCTCCTGGAGCTCCTCGATGGTGCGCCGCATCTCGAGGATCACCTGGATGCCCGCCAGATTGACCCCCAGGTCCCGGCGCAGGCGCCGGATTCGCTGCACGGTCTCGACGGTCTCCTCGTCGTAGAGATACCTCCGGCCCTCCCGCGCCGCGGGTTCGATCAGGCCCGCCTCCCGGTAGACCCGCAGGGTCGAGGCGCTCACGCCGGTGGCCTCCACGAGCTCCCGGAGTCGGTACAGCTTCACGGCCTTGTCCATGACTGGCTCCCCTCGGTGCTCACATCCGGCCCCGCAGGCCTTCCAGGGTCTTTTTCACGTCGGGGTCGAGCCGGCGGGGGATCTCCACCTGTACCTCGGCGTACAGATCGCCCCGGCCTGGAACGCCCTTGCCCCGCAGCCGAAACCGCTGGCCGTTCTGGGTGCCAGGGGGCACCTTCATGCGCACCGGCCCGTCCAGGGTGGGCACCTCCACGGTGCCCCCCAGGATGGCGTCGAGCACGCCCACCTTCACCCGGGTCACCAGGTCGTTCCCTTCGCGCCGGAACTGGGGGTCCGGCGCCACGTGGACCCGGATATACAGGTCGCCCGGTGGGCCTCCGTCGACGCCGGCCTCCCCTTTCCCGGCCACCCGCACGCGGGAGCCGTCGGTGACGCCGGCCGGGATGCGTACCCGGATCCGCTCGGCTTTGGGCACGGCCCCGCGGCCGCCGCAGCGGTCGCAGGTCGGGCCGGGGGCCCGGCCCGTGCCGCGGCACGCGGGGCAGGTTTGCTGCACCGTCACCACGCCCCGGGAGGCCCGCACTTTTCCCCTGCCGCCGCACCGGGGGCAGGGCCCCCCGCCCCCGCCCGTGCCGACCCCGGTTCCGCCGCAGGCCGCACACGGCGCCTGGCGCTGGAACGAGATCTCCTTCTCGGTGCCCCGCACGGCCTCCCGGAACGCCACGGTCATGTCGTACTCGAGGTCGGCCCCCTTGCGGGGGCCGCTCGGCCGAAACCCAGGGGCCTCGCCGAACAGGTCCGCGAACAGATCCGAGAAGTCGAACCCGCTGAAACCGCCGCCCGTGCGGAACTCCTCCCATCGGGGCCCCTGGGCCCCGCCTGAGCCCGCCCCGAACGCGGCATGGCCCACGGCGTCGTACTGGGCGCGTTTCTCGGGGTCGGAGAGCACGTCGTAGGCCTCGGAGATCTCCTTGAATCGCTCCTCCGCTTCCTTGTTCCCCGGGTTCACGTCGGGGTGGTACTTGCGGGCCAGTTTTCGGTAGGCCTTCTTGATCTCCTCGGTCGAGGCCTTGCGGTCCACCCCGAGGATCTCGTAGTAGTCCCGTTTGGTCGCCATCGGACGGAACCTCTCCTCCGCAAAGGTACGGATCCCAACGAAGGCATCGCCCGGCCCCCCACTTCTCGGGGCAATGCGTTCGAAGGGTCTCGTAGGCGCCCCCCACACGGCGCCCAAACCTAGGCACCGCAGGGCGGGGTGTCAACCGGGCTACGGGGCCTCGGCCACGCCGGCGTCGCGCAGCACCTGTTCCAGCTCCTCCTCGGTCCAGAACCCCACCTGGTTGAACCGGACCCGCCCGTCGGGGCCGATGATCACGATGACCGGCACGCACTTGACCCCGTACTTCTTGGCCAACTCGGGCTCCTTGTCGGCGTCGTGCACCCGATGGACGATGTGGGGGTGGCGCGACAACACCTGTTCGAGGGCCGGACGCAGCTGGTCGCAGGCCGGGCAGGTCTCCGACACGAACTCCCCCAGCACGGGCCTGCCGGTGGCCAGGGCCTCGGCCACCAGGGGATCCGGTTCTGCCGGGGCCGCGGCGGCCGACGGGCCGGCGAGGACCATCCCGGCCAGCAGGATCAGGGCGGCGGCGAGAAACACCCGGCTGGCGGCAGGCTTCCGGGGCGCTGCGCCTGCCGGAGGGCGGGGCCTGAAGGAGGAGGACCCGTGGGCCTGGGGGTGTGAGAAATCGTTCACTTGGCGAACCTCCGGTTTCGGCTGGACTCCCGAGGGGGGCAGCCGCGTTGACACCCCTCGGGCCGGTGGGCTAGCATGCCGGCACCTTCCGCCCGGGACCCTTCCGACACGCCATGGACCGCCCCCTCGGCCTCATCCTGATCTGGCTGTCGTTCCTGCTCCTTCCGGTATCGGCCCGGACGGCGCGGTGCGAGGATAGCATCCCCGCGCCGGCCATCCAACGTACCCCGCCGCGGCTCGTGCTCGACCCCGGCCACGGCGGGTCCGATCCGGGCGCGCACGGCCGAGGCCGCGCCGAGAAGGACGCCGCCCTCGCCGTGGCCGAGGCCGTGGCGAAGAGGCTCGAGGCCCGGGGGATCGTGGTGTTCCTGACCCGGGATCGGGACCAGGCGCTGTCGGAGCCGTTGCGGGCCGCGTTCGCCAATTATCGAGAGGCCGACCTGTACCTGGCCCTCCATTTCTCCGGCGAGCCCCGGGTCCAGGCCCGGGGGTTCGAGGTGTTCGTCGCTCCGCCGCCCCCGTCGGGCCTCGAGCCGCAGCGTTGGGAGGCGGGCCAGGCCCGGGTGTGGAAGCAGAGTCGAGCCTGGGCCGAGGCCGTTCGGCGGCGGTTGGGGGAGGTGGCGTCCACCTTCGACCGGGGGGAGGGGATCCTGCCCCATCCGGCCCTGGAGGCGGTGACCTGTCCCGCGGCCCTGGTGGAGCTGGGATCCCTGGCGTGGCCCGACGAGGCCGAGTGGTGGCGTTCTCCGGCCGGCGCCGAGGCCCTGTCCCGGGCCCTGGCCGCGGCCGTGGCCGATGTGACCGGCTGGAAGTCCCCCCAGACCGACGACCGTTGACCGTAGACCGACGACCGAAATTTCTGCGAAGGACGATCCGATGCGCCATGACGGAAGGGCGGCCGACGAGCTGCGGCCGGTCCGGATCCAAAAGGGGGTGCTCCGATACGCCGAGGGGAGCGCCCTGATCGAGATGGGGCACACCCGGGTGCTGTGCGCGGCCAGCGTGGAGGACGGGGTGCCCGCATTCCTCAAGGGCTCGGGCCGGGGGTGGGTCACGGCCGAGTACGGCATGCTTCCCCGGGCCACCGAGACCCGAACCCCCCGGGAGGCGAGCCGGGGCCGGCAGGGGGGGCGGACCCTGGAGATCCAGCGCCTCATCGGCCGCTCGCTCCGGGCGGTGACCGACCTGGACTCCATGGGGGAGCGAACCGTGTGGGTGGACTGCGACGTGCTCCAGGCCGACGGCGGCACCCGCACCGCCTCGATCACCGGGGCCTACGTCGCCCTGGCGGACGCGCTCCAGACCCTGGTGGAACGCAACGTGGTGAGCCGGATCCCCCTGACCGACGCCGTGGCCGCCGTGAGCGTGGGCGTGGTGGGGGGCAGGCCTCTGCTGGACCTGGACTACCGGGAGGACTCGTCGGCCGACCTGGACATGAACGTGGTGATGACGGGCCGGGGGGAGCTGGTGGAGGTCCAGGCCACGGGCGAGGAGCGGCCGTTCCCCCGGGACCGGCTCCTGGAGCTGCTGGACCTGGCCTGGAAGGGGATCGAACGGCTGCTGGCCCTGCAGCGGGAGGCGTTGGAGGGCGGGCGGTGAATCTGGTTGTGGCCACGGCCAACGTCGGCAAGCTCCGGGAGTTCCGGCGGATGCTCGAGCCCCTGGGGTTCGAGGTGCTGGGCCTGGCGGATCTGGCGGACCGGCCGGAGATCCGGGAGGACGGCGACACGTTCCTGGACAACGCCCGTGCCAAGGCCTGGCCCCTCGCCCGGAGCCTGGGCGGGCCGGTGCTCGCGGACGACTCCGGCCTGGTGGTGGACGCCCTGGGTGGGGCGCCGGGGGTGCGCTCGGCCCGCTACGCCGGACCCGACGCCACGGACTCGGACAACAACCGCAAGCTCCTGGCGGAGCTGGCGGGAGTGCCGGCCGAGCGGCGCACGGCCGCGTTCGTGTGCGCCTTGGTGCTGGCGGTCCCTGGCCTGGGCGAGGTGGCGGCCGAGGGACGGGTGGAAGGGCGCATCCTCGATCGGCCCCGGGGCGAGGGGGGGTTCGGGTACGATCCCCTGTTCCTGGTGGGGGACCTGGAGCGGACCGCTGCGGAGCTCGATCCGGACACGAAGAACCGGGTGAGCCACCGGGGGCGGGCCCTTCGTCTGCTCCTGCCGGTGCTCCGGGACCTCGGTCGGGGAGCGTTATGAGCGGCACCGGGCGCCGCCCGGCGAGCTTCGCCCTGCTGTTCTACTACTTCCTCCTCCTGGTCTCCACGGCCGCGGCCAACGGCTCGCCCTATCCGTTCTTCGCCTGGGTGTTCGAAGGGACGGCCGCGCGGATCGCGGTGGTGCTGGACTGCCTGGTCCTGATCCACATCGTCGTGGGGGTGCTCAAGGCCCAGCGCCTCACCTGGTGGATCCTCCTCGTGTACAACGCCGTGCAGCTGGCCAGCGTGGCGGTCGGGCTGTGGGCCTGGCCCATGGACGAGCTGGCCCTTGCGTTCGGGTTCGAGGACGCCACCGGCTCGCTGGTGTCGGTGCTGGCCGTGTCGGCCCTGGCCATGGCGGTGGCCACGGCCTACGCTTGGCGGCTCCGCGATGCGTTCTGGGACGAAAACCCCTACCTGTTCTGAGACCGGTTCCCACCCAGCGCTCCAACAGGCCCCATGCCCCCCAGGCTTCGGCGCGGTTCGAGAGCCGCCTGGCCGCCTAGCTGCCCAGCCGCCTAGCGGGCCGAAGGCCCCAGACCGACGACCGTAGACCGTAGACCGGCGACCGAAGTTACATGGAAGCCCCCGATGAGATGGTTTCGTGCGGTGATGCTGCTTGCCCTCCTCCTGCCGGCCGCTGCGGGGGAGGCCGGGGTCCGGGTGCCCCTGGAGAACCACGGGGGAGCGCTGGTGGCCCAAGTCACGGTGAACCGGCGGTTCACCGGCCGTTTTCTGGTGGACACCGGGGCCACCTACTGCGTGGTGTCCAAGGAGGTCGCCCGAAAGGCCAAGATCCGGGGGCGGGTCGGCGGGAAGCGGGTGCGGCTGGTCACCGCCAATGGGGAGATCGAGGCGTCCCTGGGTGAGGCCCGGCGGGTCGACGTGGGTAGGGCGCGGGCGCGGGACGTGGCCGTTGCCGTGGTGGACGCCGATCCCGTTCCCGGGTTGGACGGCATCCTGGGACTGAGCTTCCTCGAACGGTTCCGCTACACCCTGGATCCCGAGGCCGGGCTGCTGGTCCTTGAGAAGTAGTCCTCTGCCCCTTCCACCACCCGGACCCCCCATTCCTTCAGCGTGTCCCGCAGGAACGCCACGCAAGCCTCCTGGGCGGCCAAGCCCCGGCGCTCCGGCACGATCGGAGGACCGAACCGGAACCGCACCGGCCGGTCCGGCCGCACCGGCCCGAAATCCTTGAGCCGCCGGCCGTTGCCCCAGGCGTCGGTCCGAAGGGCCACCGGCACCAGCGGCACCCCGGCCCGGGCGGCCAGCTTGGCCCCGATGGAGTTGAACCGGTCGAGGCGCAGCTCGTCCGAGCGGGTGGTTTGGGGAAACACGATCACCGACATGCCCCGTCCGATCCGGTCGGTCCCTTCCCGGAGTACCTTGGTGAAGTCCTCCCGAGGGCTCCGGCGGCCCACCGCGATCGGGTCGCGGCTGCCGAGGATCGGACCGAACCACGGATAGGCGAGCAGCGACTCCTTCACCACGAAGGTCGCCGGTTTCACCGGTTGGATCACGGCCGGCAGCACGAACGTCTCCAGGGTGCTCATGTGGTTTCCCACGAACACGGCCGGCCCCTCGAACCGCCGGAGCACGTCCATGCCCTCGATGGTGAGCTTCACTCCCACCCACTCCAGGGCCCGCACGATGTCCTCGCTGGACTTGGCCCAGTGGGCCCCGTCGTAGACGCCCCGGGCCACCTCCAAGCGCGACCGTCCCACGATCCACAGCACCCGGGCGTAGAACGGGAGCTCGGGCCACGGGCACAGGCGGGGCACCAGACCGGGGCGCCGGTCGGGCGGGGTGCGGTATTCGTCGTGGTCTGCGAACGCCATGACTCCACGTAAAAGGAGCGAGCCCCGGGGCTCGCTCCCTCGTCCTGCACGTTGTTTGCGGGCTCGGAAGGATCAGACCGGACGGACGTTGGCGGCCTGGGGGCCCTTCTGGCCGTCGACCACCTCGAACTCCACCTGCTGCCCTTCCTGCAGGGTCTTGAAACCCTGCATCTGGATCGCGCTGAAGTGGACGAACACGTCCGGGCCGTCTTCCTGGGCGATGAACCCGTACCCCTTCTGGTCGTTGAACCACTTTACCGTACCGACTGCCATGTTCCTGCCTCCTTACAAGGCGTTTGGGTGCCCGGGGCACCCGTGGTGAAAACTGCGTGGGAGAAACAACGCCCGGAGGGAGGAACCGCATCCGGTACTGCTTCTGCCCAGCGCGCCCAATCGTTCGCGGCGCAAGGGGCGCCAACAGAAAAACGGAGGGGCCGGGGCCTCTCCGTTTCGATCCGCTCTCTGTGCGGGCCAGGACGGGCTGAGGCGGGTCCCTGACCGTTTGTGCGGTCACAGTACCCGAGGATTCAAACGCTGTCAACGACTCAGGGGCCATTTTTTTGCCGTCGTCCGACGCAGAGCGGCTGCCGCCCAGAGCCCGTAGAAGGCGGCGGCGGTGAGCATCGCCGCCCCCACCACGCCGGGCCCGCTCTCCACCCATCGGGAGCCCCACCGCTCGAACCGGTCGGTCCAAGGGGTGGGCCCGTCGCCCGGCGGGATGCCTCGGCGCCGGTTCCGGCGGCAGTCCCAGGCAAAGGCGAGCTGCCATGCGTTGCGGGCCACGAACCCGCCGGTCTCCATCCACCGTCGGAGCAGGCCGAGGAACCCGCCCCGGCTGCCGTGGGCTTGCAGGAGCCGCAGGAACGGCACCAGATCCAGGTGGTCCGCCCGGGCTTGCTCCCGGTACAGGGCCGGGGCCTCGGCGAGGAACTCGTGCCAGCCCAGGTCGTGGGCGGCCAGGATCAGGGCGTTCAGAGCCTGGCGGGGCCCCATCCCCTCGACCTCGAACCGGCGGGCCGAGGTGACCACCGTGCCGGGCAGCAGGGTCCACACCCCGGTTTGGAACACCCGCCGGGCCAGGTCCTCGTCCTCCAGGAACGGAAGGGTTTCGTCGAACCCGCCGAGAGAGTCGAGGAACGATCGGGAGATCCAGATCCCCTGGTCTCCGTGGACGGTGCCGGGCCGGTTGGTGCGGGTCTTTGCCTCGTAGAAGTAGAACGCGGCGTCCCGTCCGGGGCTCGCCCGACGGAACCGGAGCCCGAAGTGGCCGGCCACCCGGTCGTGCCCCAGCCGCTCCCGTTCGCTGGCCATGTGCCGGGCCGCCCGGACCAGGAGCCCGGGGTGGGGGAGCCGGGTGTCGGCGTGGAGGAACAGGAGGTCCGGCCCCCATGCCGCCCGGGCGCCGGCGTTCAGCTGGCGGCCCCGGCCCGGCGCCGACCGGACCACCCGACACGGGAACGGCAGGGCGAGCCTGCCGGGCACCTCTGGCGTGCCGTCCCCGCTGCCGCCGTCGACCACCACGACCTCGAACTCCGTCCCCTGTTGCCGGGCCAGGTCCCGCAGCAGGCCGGGCAGGGTGGTGGCCTCGTTGCGGGTGGGAATCACCACCGAGAGGAGGGGGCCGCTCATGGAGAGGGGGGCGGTTTGGGGCGGGGGCGTCCGGGATGGTACCCTCGGCTGCCATGGACCGCGCGTTTCTCCGTTCCCTGGATCCCGAGCTGCGGCGCCTGTACGCCGTGCTGCGCCGACACCCGGCAGGGCTTCGGGAGTACGAGCTCCTGGAGCGGCTGCGGGGCGACGGGCCCCTGCGGGGGCTCGGTGAGCTCGAGCTGTTTCGGGTGCACTTTTTGTTGTTTCACCACCTGTACCGCCTCCGGCAGGCCCTGGAGCGCAACGGCCGGGGCAGCCTCGAGATCCACGTGCTCCGAATCCGGCTCCTTCCTTTGCAAGGGCCGGCCCCGAACCCGCGGCGCCTTCCCGCCGCCCCCGACCCCCTGGCCGCCTACTACCTGGACCTGGGCCACCTGGTCCGCACCCGGGCCGACGACGTGCGCGAGATGCTGCGGTGGTTCTGGCGCCGGTTCCGGATCCACATGCGTAGGGAGGACGCCCTCAGGGTCCTGGGCCTGGGGCCCGGGGCTTCTGGTGGCGAGATTCGCCGTCGCTTTCGGTTGTTGGCGCGGCAGCACCATCCGGACCTCGGAGGCGATCCCGAGCGGTTCCGCGAGGTGGTCGCGGCCATGGAGGTGCTGCGGGCGTGGGAGGAGCCGACTCCGGCCTCCCGGGAAGACCGGCGATAGATTCTCAGGCGCGGCCCCGGCACGCGGGGCACACGGCCATGCACCGGAAGCAGAAGTACTGGAACCCGATCGACCCGGCCTGGTACAGACGCCAGAAGTGGGGATCGCGAACCATGGCCTTGCGGTCCTTCGGATCTGCGGCCCCGTACCGGCCCCAGAACGAGATGGCCGCGCCGATGCCGTAGGGCTGGGAGTTTCGGATGCAGGCCATGAGATCGGTCCTGCCCTCCTGGGCGAGGGCATTTCCCGGACACGCCTCCACGCACCGATTGCACCCGGTGCACAGGGTGTCGTCCACTGGCCGATCCCCCGGCAGGGCCAGGTCGGTGAGCACGGCCGTGAACACCACCCGGGTGCCCATCCGGGGGTGGATCACCAGGTTGTGACGGCCGAAGGCCCCCAGCCCGGCGGCCACCGCGGCGTGGCGGAGCGACACGTCCCCCACCGCCCCCTTGGTCTCTGCGCTCATCTCCAGGGGGTACGACGGCGGCACCGTGACGGCCCGGGCTCCGCAGGCCGACTCCAGGTGTCGGGCCAGCCGGTAGTTGCACGACCGGGCGAACTCCATCACCTCCAGCCGACCGGCCATGGCGATCTGAGGGTTGGGGCTCTCGCAGCTCGACAGCTCCCGGTATGCCAACACCACCAGGGTCTGGGCCCCGGGAAGGATCGAGTCCAGGCCGGGAGATCGGGGGCTCCGATAGGCTCCGGCCGCCGCAAATCCCACGTCGTCCGCGCCCAGTTCCCGGGCAAACGCCCGAATCGTCTCGCGCATGTCGGTTCCTTCGGGGAGAGTTGGGGAGGATAGGGACATTCATAGCACCGAGCCGAAGCAGGAGCAAAGGACGCGAAGTCACACCAATTTGCGATCCAGATGGGCTGATAGAGGGGCGATCTGGGGGAGCCGTGGCCGGGGTGCCTGACAAGGGGGTAAGACGAGGGTATCCACCCATTAATGGATCGATGGGTCAAAGGAGGCGTGCATGGAACGGGTGATCGGTGCCACCGAGGCCAGGGTGCATTTCGGCAAGTGGATGCGGCACGTGCGGGCGCACGGCGGGGTCGTGATCGTTCAACGGGCGGGTCAAACGGAGGCGGTTCTCCTGTCCGCTGAAACGTACGAACGCCTCGCCGGGAGAGCACAAAGGGCATCTCCGACCCCGCTGGAGCGGGCTGCTGCCCTTCGCGCCCAAATCCTTGCCCGCCGGGGTGGGGCATTGGTGCCGCCCCCCGAGGAGGTGATGCGGAGCATCCGGGAGGAGAGGGATCGTGATCTCGCCCCTGTGCGTTGATGCCAGTGTGGTGGTGCGTCTGTTGGTACCTTCTGCGGGCAGCGAGACTGTGCACCACAGGTGGCAAGAGTGGGAAGAGCAGGGGCGGATCTTGGTGGCCCCCCTCGCTTCTCTGGTACGAGGTCACGAACGCGCTATACCGATACGAACTGGCGGGGTGGCTTTCGCCTGAGGAGACCCAGCAGGCGCTGGACATGGCACTGGCATTGGGCGTTCGCGTGGTGGAGGATGGGGCCCCGCACTCCGAAGCCGCCCTGCTGGCGAGATTTGGGACTCTCTGGGACCTATGATGCTCACTACCTGGCGGTGGCCCGACGCTCGGGGGCCGAGTTCTGGACCGCCGACCAGCGACTCGTGCGGCAGGTGGCCGGGCGCCTGAACTTCGTCCGGTTGGCGACGGAGTAGAGGCCAACCCTGATGAGCCTGCAAGGAACTTCTCGGGGATGCGGGGCATAGCGTCTGTCCGGGGGGCTTGTTGCGGGTGCCGGCGGGCTGGGCTCGTGCGGGTTTCAACGCCCCATCTGACCGCGCGGCGGCCCCCCGCAAGGGGGCCACCGCGGGCCTACGGGCCGAACGGCCCGGGGGATGCGACCGCTCCCTCCGGGGGCCACAGGAACCAGCGCCACGCGGGGATCACCGGAAGGGCTTTGCCCCCCAAATCCAGCAGGTCCTCTTCGTACAGCGTTATGACGGCGGCCTGGGAGAGCCCCGTTTCGGCCATCGCCTCGTCCAGGGCGCGGAGCTCCCGCCTGCGAGTTGCCTCCCCCCGGAGGTCGGCGCAGACCTGAATCAGCCACCTGGACCCCTGCGGCGAGGTGGCGAGGAAGTCCACCTCGCGTCCCGAGCGGGTCCGGTGGTATCCGAGGTCCCAGCCCCGCCGGCGGAGCCAGAGAAACACGGCGGTCTCGAGCAACCGCCCCCATTCGGGGGTCACGGCCGGGCTCATGCAGTACGCCAGACCGGGGTCCACCGGGTACATCTTGGGGGGGTTGACCTGCCGGCGCCTCAGCGAGCGGTCGGCCAGGGGCAGTCGGAACAGCAGGTATGCGTCCTCCAGGGCTTCGATCATCTGGTGGACCAGGGGGCGGCCTGCGGTGAGCCCCTGCGACTTGAGGTCGTTGTGCAGCTTGTTTACGGAAAACATGCCGCCGGGCGCGTGTAGGATCTGCCTCACCACATACCGGAGGGCGGGCACGTTGGTGATGCCGTGGCGTTCCGCCACGTCGCGGAGCACCACCACGTCCACGTAATCCTGCAGGATGCGCTGCCGAATCCACGGGTCCACACCCTGCACCTCCGGGAACCCCCCTTGGGTCAGAAACTCGCCGAGTCGCGCTTCCAGAAAGGACCGGGTCGTGCCGGCCGGGGAATGCTCCGGCCTTACGAACCCGCGGTGGGCCAGGAACTCGCCGAAGTCGAACGGGAACATCTCCGTCGCGATCGAACGGCCCCGCATCGCGGTGGCGACCTCGCGGGCGAGCAGGGCGGCGGACGAACCGGTCAGGCACACGTGGACCCGTTCGGTGTCGAGCACCCGTCGCACGAACCGCTCCCAGCCCGGCACGTTCTGGACCTCGTCGAGCAGGATCGTGGCCCCGGCCTCCCGGGCTTCGGGCACGCGGCGGTAGTACACCTGGAGCAGGAGGTCCAGGTGCTCGGCCGTCACGCCGGCGAGGCGGTCGTCCTCGAAGTTCATGTAGAGGTGATGTTCCTTGGGAACGCCGGCGGCCACACGGTCCTGGACCACCCGGTACAGAAACCAGGTCTTGCCGGACCGCCGCATGCCCACCACGGCGTCGGCCTTCCCGGGCAGCCACGGGAGCCGCACGTTTCGGGGCGTCGGTTGGGGGAGTTCCCGTTCGTGGAACTCCGCCACCAGGCGTTCGAGAAGGGGTTCCATGGCGCCTCTCTGGATATTGTCTTCGTGGAAGACAAATCTACCATTGGTTTTGTCTTCTAGAAAGACAAAATACCCGGACCCGCGCCTCGCCGCGGTTTCGGAGCCGGGAGGTTTGTTCAGGCACGGGAACCACGGAGGGCACAGAGGACACGGAGACCGGATCGCTTGGTGGGTGGTCGAACGGCCAGATGGGGCTTGCTGAGCGATTCGAGCGTCGTCCCCGCCCGGGGAGGCGCCCGTCTCCCGGGCCCTTCAAGGTTTCTAGAGGGTCCGACGGGCCTGGCCCATCCCATGTACCAGCGGGCCGAACGGGTCCATCGTGGGGGTGGCGGTTTTGAACGACATCGAGGACGACGTTCAGGTCGATGAGGGCGGAGGTCACCGGTGCTTGTCCAGCAGATGCGCCCGGTGCAGTTCCCGGGCGTCCACATGCTCCGGAACCAGTCCGGAAATGCGTTCCACCTCCGGGTGCACGGGACCCCACTGCCCGGTTCTCAGTCGGGAGAAATACCGGTCGATGAGGGCCGTCACGGTCATGCCGTGCTCCCGGGCATAGCGCTTTGCGAACTCGACCTCCTCACGCGGCAGTCGCACGGTGAGCTTTGTCGTTTCCATCGCGGTCTCCCAACTCGGGACTCGAACGTACGGCAAAAGTAGCACTCGGGTATTGCTTCCGCAATCGGTTTGGCGGGTCAGGAAAGGGTGGCGCCCGGTCGGATGCCCGCCCTTGATCTCCCTTGCCCATCCCGCGGGCAACCCTTATCCGTGACTCCGCCGCGCCGATAAGAAATCCTGGTCCTGGATGTGCACGGAACCACCGACCGCACGGAGGGTTTCCGCGATGACACCACTGGCGAAATCGAAGCTGCGGGCGTTCGGCGCCCACCTTTCGATCAGCGCCGCGGCCATGGCGGTGCTCCTGTGGCTGTTCGTCCGCCACTGGTTTCCCATGCCGTACTTCGTGGCGGACGGCGGCTGGCAGGGCCTGCGGCTCATCGTGGGCGTGGACCTGGTGCTGGGTCCCTTGCTCACCCTCATCGTGTACAACCCCCGCAAGAGCCGAAAAGCCCTCCTGTTCGACTACTCGGTGATCGCCACCCTGCAGGCCGTGGCCTTCGGGTGGGGCCTGTGGACCGTGGCCGCCCAGCGCACGGCCCTCGTGGTGTTCGCCGACGGCGCGTTCTACTCGGCGAGCGCCGATCTTCTGCCCCTGGCCGGCGACCAGGCCGAGAAGCTCCTGGAGGACGCGGACACCACCCCGGTCTACGCCGTGATCCGCATGCCCCCGGACGAGGCCGAGCGCCAGCGCATCCGGAAGACCGCCCTCCAAACCGGCCGGCCGGTGTTCCTGCGGGGCGACTTGATGGAGCGGCTGACGGACCAAAACATCGGTATCATCCGGGAATATCCTCTCACCCTGCATGCGTGGCGCGAGAGGGCTCCTGAATGGGCGGAGAAGGCGAAAGCCTGGGTGCGGGAGAGGGGGGCGGACCCGAAGAACGTTCTTCTCGTCCCGCTTGTTTGCAGTTAC
This sequence comes from Deferrisoma camini S3R1, assembly GCF_000526155.1. Classification (NCBI taxonomy): domain Bacteria; kingdom Pseudomonadati; phylum Thermodesulfobacteriota; class Deferrisomatia; order Deferrisomatales; family Deferrisomataceae; genus Deferrisoma; species Deferrisoma camini. Next base: position 3,427,003 of record NZ_JAFN01000001.1, read on the forward strand.
CTTCGCCTGGCGGTTGTTCTTGACCTGGATGCCTCGGTTCCTCTCGGCTTTCTCCCAGAAGGGCCCCCGGTACAAACGAAGGTGAAGGTTCGCTCGGGAGTGGACACGGCGTTCCAGTGACCGGGGCTGGAGCACGAACTCGCCGGGGGCACGCGCGTCGCCCGAGGGACCACTGCAGATCGTTCTGGGCGCCCCGCGCTTCCGTGGCCATCCCATTCCAAGTTGGGTTCAAACCAAGCTCCATCCGGGCGCCGGGGGCCAGGGGCAAGGGCCCATTCTTTGCCGGGATGGGACTGCCCCAACTGGCATTGTGACGTCAACCTTTCGAATCGCCCGGTGTGGCCCCGCATGCCGGGTGGTGTGGGAGGGGACGGCAGAGACGATGCCAGCTTCGGAGGGGCGCTTGCGGGGCCGGGCCGGACGCCGGGCACCCCGATCGAGGCTGCGGACGTTGGCGGCACAATGTAATCCTGTGGAGGTGAGCGTGCTAGGGAACCGCCGTTTCGTTTGCGTGGTTTTGCTGTTCGCCTTCGTAGGATGCGCGCTGCTTCTTTTCGGCAGGGTGGCTGGGTTTGCGTTTCTCGGCATGGATGACAGCCATTATCTCTCGGACAATCCGAGGGTTCTCAGCGGGCTGAGTTGGGCCAGCGTGTGCTGGGCGCTCACGAATACTGAGGTGATGTATTGGCACCCGGTCACGTGGTTGTCCTTCATGGCGGAGGTGGATCTGTTCGGTCTCAATCCCGCAAGTGCGCACCTGATCAACGCGGTGTTGCACGGGTTGAACACCTTTCTCGTGTACCGAATCTGGAGAAGCCTCGGGGTCGGGGGTACCGGGGCCGTCGCGGGTGCGGTGCTTTTCCTGGTGCACCCCCTACAGGTGGAGAGCGTGGCGTGGGTGGCCGAGCGAAAAACCCTGTTGTGCGCTTTCTTCGCCTTTCTCGCCGTTTCGGCGCATGTAGATCTGCGGGCTTCTCGTTCCCCCGTGGCGCGTTTTGGGATGGTTGCGGTGTTGTTCGTCCTGGCGATGGGCGCGAAGCCCGCCGCCGGGCCTCTGCCTCTGGTCCTGCTGGCGCTCGACCTGTGGGTCATCGGCTGGGGAAGGCCAAAGACGAGAGTCAAGTGGCGTGCGGCGGAGACGGCATTGATGCTGGGGATTGGCGCCGCATTGTCGGCAGTGACGCTGGCTGGCATGGAGGCGACTGGAATGCGGTTGGGGGCCGACTTCGTACCGTGGGGACAACGCCTTTTGGAGTCCTTCGCCGCCTGGGGCGCATGGCTGGGTAGGGTGCTGGTTCCCGCCGCGCTGAACTACTGGTACCCGCCTCCGAGGCATCTCTGGGGTGCGGCAGTGGCCGGGGCGGGAGTGCTCGCGTGCCTGGTGTTGACGGCATGGGGGCTCCGGCGTCGGTTCCCCCACGCGGCGGCGGGGATTGCATGGTACGTCCTTATGCTTGTTCCCGGGCTTGGTTTGGAGCGGGGAGGAACGTGGCCTTTTGCCGCCGATCGTTTCCAGTATCTGGCTTTGGCCGGCCTTTTCCCGGCGATCGTGGTGGGGGGCGGGCGGTTCTTGTCGGACCGGCGACTCAAAGGGGTGGCATGGGGCGGGGCCGTGGCCCTGCTCATGGCGATGACGTGGGCGCAGACCTGGTACTGGGGCCGGCCGGGGCGCTTTTTTGAGCGGGCGGCTCGGTTGTACCCGGAGGACGCCCTGGCGCTGAACGCGGCTGGCTTGGCGGCGGCGAGAGAGGGATTGTTGAAAACCGCCGTTTTGTACTTCGGGAGGGCTCTGGAAATCGATCCGTGTCTTACAGCGCCCCGACGAAACCTGGCCGTCGCGTGGTCCGCCGTGGGGAGGTTCGACGCCGCGTTAGCCCATGCCCAGGCCCTGGAAGCCTGTGGCCGCGACCCGGCAGGGGCGCTGCTGACGAAAGCGCGGGTGCTCGCGAAACAGGGGCGGTATACGGAGGCCAGGGAAGCGTGCGCTAGGGTGCTCCAGGACGATCCCCGGCACGGGGAAGGCAATTTCCTTATGGGGCACATTCTATTGGCAGAGCGAGCCCCTGCGGAGGCCGAGGCGTTCTTGCGCAAAGCCCTGAGGGGGGACGATGTGCCCGTCGCCGCGGTGCTCAGAGACCTGGGTGCCGCGCTGCTTCTCCAGAACCGGAACGAAGAGGCGCTGGAGGTGCTGCAGCAGACGGGTGGTCACCCATCGTCGGACCCGGAGACCGAGGCAAATCTGGGGCTTGCCCTGCTTCGGCTCGGCAGATGTGAAGAGGCAAGGGAGGCTCTCCTCCGCGCGCTCGCCATGGATCCTGAGCTTTCAGCCGCTCGGGCCAACTTGCGGCTGCTCGATGACCCGGCGGGCTGCGGGAGAGAGTCGCCGGCCCGGTGAGGTGGGGTTCACCGCTCGTGGGCCGCTTGGAGTTCCCGTTGCCCGGAACCAGGCAAGTCGTTTCCTGTCGCAAGCCCGGACCCCGCGGTTGACACGGTCGGGCGGTTCGCAGCCGTTTTCTCCGGGAACACGACGTACTTGCGGGCGAGGAAGTTGTAGACCAACCCCGCCGCCGCGGCGAGGCTCTTCGCCGCGACCGCCCCGATGCCGATGGCGGCGAGTCCGCGAGTCACGGCCAAATCGAACACGGCTCCCCCGGCCACCACGCCGAGATATACCAGAACTTCCATCGCCGAGCTCCACCTGGCCTTGTGGCGGAACAGGAAAGCGATGCACAGCAGGTAGTTCACAGCGGCTGCGAGGAAGAATGCGGTCAACACCGCCGGGGCCAGATCCAGTCCGGCCGCGTTCAGCCCGGCGAACGTGACCACGTTGATCAAGGCGGAAAACCCGCCGATGAAGAGGTAGATCAGAAACTGCATCGGCAGCGGCAGGTGGGGGGCGTTGTACTTGAAAATGCAGTAGAGCGCGCGCACCCCGTCTTTCCAGCCGATCTTTTTCCCCTCCTCGTACGTTCGGCCGTGGTACGAGATGCCCATCTCGTAGATCCGGGCGCCCATCTGGGCGAGTTTGGCCGTGATCTCGGGCTCGAACCCGAAGCGGTTCTCCTCGATCTCGATCGATTGGATGATCTCCCGACGGAACACCTTGTAGCAGGTTTCCATGTCGGTAAGGTTGAGGTCCGTGAACATGTTGGACACGAATGTGAGGAAGGCATTCCCCGTCGAATGCCAGAAGTAGAGCACGCGGTGCGGCCGGCCGCTCAGGAATCGCGAGCCGTACACCACGTCGGCCACGCCCGACAACAGGGGCTCTAGCAGATCCGCGAGTTCCAGGGGGTTGTATTCTAGATCCGCGTCCTGGACCGCGACGAACCGGCCCGTCACGTGCCGGAAGCCGGTGCGCAGGGCGGCTCCTTTGCCTTGGTTGCGCTTGTGGCGAAGCACGCGGATCTGCGGATACTTGCGAGCCAGTGCTTCCGCCACCTTAAGGCTCCCGTCGGTCGACGCGTCGTCCACGATGATGATCTCGAGGTCGACGCCGTGTTGGTGCTCGAGCTCCAGCACTTTCTTCACGCACGTCGCGAGCGTGGCTTCCTCGTTGTAGCAGGGGATCACGATCGAAAGTAGGGGTTCACGGGATTCCGAGTGCATGGTTCCGCTCCTTGCGGTCGCCGGACGCCCCCATGTGGTTGCCCGGCGGGTGCAATTCGGCTCGTGGTCCCACTTATCGGCGGGAGGGGCGGGCGGCTTTACTGTGACTCCACAACCCTCCCATCGCCGTTGGGCCGCGCCTCCCCTAGGAGCCCCTGCACGATCTGGATGTGCTTCTCCATCCGGTGAGCCCACGCCTTGTCCTCGGACGGCACCTTGAGCCGGGCCATGCGGTAGTACCAGAGGGCCTCGCCGGGGCGCTCCACGAGAAACGCAGCCGAGCCTAGGTAGTAGAGTTCCTCGTGCGTCGTACGGCTGTCGAAGGGGCGCACGGCAGCCTTGAACATCTCATACGCGCGTTCGGCATTTTCTTTCTGGGCGTAGATCAAGCCCATGGCGTACTGCGCCGCCCGGGCGACCGGCCCGGCCGAGTGCTGTATCGCCTCTCCGTAGGCATCCAGGGCGTCGTCGAGGCGCCCCAGGGCGCGCAATGCGTCCCCCTTGAGCTTGTACCCCCGTGGTGAGGCAGGGAACCAACGGACGATGCGCTCCGCGTGCTCCAACGCTTTTTCCGGCTGGTCAGCCTTCAGCGCCAGCATGGCGGCGAGCTGGTTCGCGAGCCCATGGGCGGGATACACTGAAAGAAGGCGCCGGAGTTCTTCGGCGAGCCGCGTTGTGTCCTGCCCGGCACCGCCGAGCAGTTCTTCCAGGGTCTTTCCGGCGAGCGTGTAAGGGTCGAGTTGGTGGATCTCGAAGCGCTCCACCAGTGGGGCGTCTCGGTCGCGCCTGGCGTACAGCGCCGCCGTGTCGTCGAAAAATACGAGGGCATACTCGTCGGTGCGCTTGGCGAGGGGCGGCGGAACTTCGCCCGTGCTGAGCGGCACAGCCACGAAGTCCGGAGCGTATCTTCTGACGGTCTGAGAGAAGATGTTCTCGTCCGAGAACATGTTGGTCGCCACGAACATGTCCTCGTCCCAGAAGAGAAACGGAATCTCCATGTCCATGAAGATTTTGAACCGGTCTCCCAGCGCCCACTGGTAATACCCCCCGTTGTTCGGCGCGTTCAGCACCCGCCCTCCCTCTGCCTGCGTGTTCAGGAATTCGCACACCCCCACGGGGAGGTTTTTGGGGGAAAACGGCCAGGCATCGCGGTTCCGAACATTGTCGACGCCGAACCACCAAAGGTTCGCGAGGACCAGGGATGCCAACAGCACCCTCGCGGTCACGGATCGGCTGACCCACGATACGATTCGCGGGACTCCGTGGGGCCCGAGGGACAGGGGCATCGTGAGAATCGCGAACTCGTAGGCGAACCGGATGGAACGCGGAAGCAGGGCGCAGGCCCCGGCCAGGAGAAGGCCGTGGGCCAGGCGAAGTCGTCGCTTCCGAACCTGGGCCAAAACTCCGGTCAGGGCCCCGACGGCCAGAGCCCCCCAGGCGGCGTTTCCCTGGAGCCGGATGCCCCGCAGGCCTCCGGTGAGGAGGTCGAGAAAGTCCGTGGGCCGGAGTTCCGAGATGTACTGTCGGGCAAAGCTCGTGTCAGTGAACGGCACCGGCAGTAAACGCCACCCGTAGGGCGTGGCCAACGGCGCGAGCAAAGCGAGGGCGAGAGTGGCCAAGCTAACGCCGGACAGGGCCGGGCTGCCACGGGTGCGGAGCAAGAGGTCCTCGGCCAGGTACGCGCCGAGAATGAGCAGCAGGACTGGGTACGTCACGCCGTGTATGTTGCACCACGCCACGGCGAGCAGCGGGAGGAGCGGGAGCCAGGTGCGGCGCCTCTCGAGAATCCAAATAGTCAGAATGGCGAAAAGATACGAAAACGTGTGGGGCCGCACCAGAGAATAGCGGCTGCTGAAAAAAAGCAGAACGCAAAGCGTGGCGAACGACGGCCCGAGCAACCCGCCCCGACCGGACGCTGTCGCGAACCGTGCGGCCAGGAATACCACGCCGGCGAACAGAACCGCACGGAGAACGACCAGTCCGGGGTAGCCGGCGGCGGAATGGATCAGGTACACGAGCGTTTGAAAACCCCAGTAGTAATCCACCCAGGGCCGAGGGGGATCTACAAAGCTGAAAAAACTGTCTTGGGGAAGGGACACGTGCTCGAAAATGTAGCGGCCGCCATTCAGATGGTACCAAAGATCGGTGTCGCCAGCCGTGATGGGAAGGCAAAGGAAAACGACGAACGCGAGAAGGGCTGTCAACAGGGCGGGCAGTGCGGAAGCGCGGCGGTGGTTCCGCGGGGCGACCTCGCTTGACGTTTCCGAAAGCGCGAGGGGAGAGCTTTCGATCACCACGGCCCCGTCTTGTTGTTCTTCTCGTCGATCGTAAACGTTCCCGATGGGGCGCCGGATTTGGGGGTAGCGGTGGCCTTGAATGATGTCGCGATGTCGCCGGTGGAGCCGGCTTCGACCTTGTAGTCGTAGTAGAGGTCGGCTGCGTCGCCGGGTTCGAACCCGGGCAGATTTGCAATCAGGGTCACCGTGTCGCTTCCGGTTACATAGGTTTTGTGGTCAGCGTAGTATTGCTCTTCCAGCAACCGAATCGTTTCGAGGTTCGCCTTGGCCTCCGACCGTTTGGCGTTGGACACGTACCCCCGATACATGGGTACGGCCACGGCCGCGAGAATCCCCAAGATGGCCACCACGATCATGAGTTCGACGAGGGTGAAACCCCGCGCTTTCATCGTTGCTACTCCAGGATGATCGTTATCGTATTCCCGGACATTGGTGAACCGGACTTGTCGTATGCCGTGATCTGATAGGTCGGCGGCGAGGCGCTGGTGTCCTTCGTGATCACCACCGTGCCCGGCTTGGTGCCCGAAGTGGCGAAGGCCGGCGACGTGCCATCGTAGACGCTTCGTTTTCCTCCGCTGTTGAGTGCGGCCACGAGATCGTCGGGCGTGTCCAGAAATGTCGTCTCCCCGGCGTTCCGCTTGCTGATCTCGTTCCGCACTAGCCCTACGGCGGTGATGAAATTGTTGTGGAGCACGTTTTCTTTCGCTCTGGCAATGTAGCGTAAGTATTGCGGTGTGGCCACGGCGGCGAGAATCCCGAGAATGGCCACGACGATCAAGAGTTCGATCAGCGTAAAGCCGCTCCGCCGGTCCATGGCGAGATCCTTGTTGTCTCCCGAAGATAGAGGCCGGGCCCGGTTCGGGCCCGGCCTCTATTAAGTATCACTCGGGCACGATCGTCGTGCTTGTTGCGGTCCCGTTCCAGTTGCCGTACACGACGGCGTTGGTCGGGCCGCTGTACAGCGTGTTGAGTTCCGTGTTGCTGATGGCCACCTGTCCCTGCGCGGGGTCGGTGCCCTCTTTGAACGCAGGCTGCGACGCGTTGAAGGGGTTCTTCTTATCGCCGGCGTTCAGAGTCGTAACCACGTCGCTATCCGCCGTCTCGCCGGCCGCGGCCTTCGCGAACTCGCTCTTTACCAGGCTCACGGCCGTGTCGTAGTTCGCCTTGGCCGTGTTCTCCTTCGATCGCGCGATGTAGTTCAGGTACTGCGGGATCGCCACGGCGGCCAGGATGCCGAGGATGGCCACGACGATCATGAGCTCGATCAGGGTGAAGCCCTTGCGGTCCTTCATCTTGGTGCGGATTCTGCGGATCATGATTTGTCCTCCTGCGTTGTGGGTTGGGTTTCTGATGGTGCCGGGTCTGCGTTCGCCGGGAGCCGAAGGCCCCCGCTTGGGGTGCTACGTTTCGGGCGGTGTCATCCTCGGGTCCCTACCTCCTTCCCCCCATCCGTGGGTTCGTGTTCTCCAGAAAGCCTTCGGGCTACTCATCGTCCGCTGCCTTCGCCCGCTTGAGTAGCAACGCCCGTGCCACGGCCGTTTTTTCGCGATGCGCGACAGGTTGTCCATGTCTAGTGGGTCGACTTGGTTTGGTATACCATATGTTGGGGTCACCCGGGCGTGCCGGAAGAGCGCGGCGGCCTCGGTGACGAGGCTCGTCAGGTCGGGGTGACGAAAATTGTCACCCGCGGCCTTGCGTGGAAGCCTGGGATGGGCGGTGGTAAGGTGGGCTCGGCGGGAAGCAGGTACCCCGTAGGAGCCACCTCCCGGTGGCGAACCGGCCCGCAGGGCCGTGAAGGCCGCCCGGGCTTGCGCCCGGAGCCGTCTGCGGGAGCAGACTCTTATGGGGGGCAAGGGGGGTGAGGCGATGGGGCACGAGAGAAAGAGGCGGTATGGAGCGAGAGTACAGCATGGAAGAAAGGACCCGCTGACATGCGGCTGCGCAGGAACGGGCCGAGCGGCGGAGGCGTGCCCGGGAGACTCGGCGGCAGGAGGCGCTTGCGCTCGCCCGGCGGGCGGCAGGGATGCTTCGGGCCGAGTTCGGGGAGTTGGCACGAGTCAAGGCCAGGGTTCAGACGGGCGGGGTGGGATGCGGCAATAGCCTTGGGACTCCACCGCGCTGGGAAACCAGGTGGTGTTCACGTAGCGGCGTGGCGAGCGTGGCGTGAGAATGATTTTGGGGGTTCACGCGACGCTCGCAAAGCCCGCAACGTTCTTGGGGGTGGAAGTTCGGATCCCAAGTTGAGGAGGTGGGCCATGTTGCAGGTGCGTTTGCCCCCGGCCGTGGAACGTTGGGTCCGGGAGAAGGTGGCCGAAGGTCTCTACCTGAACGAGTCGGAGGTCGTGAGCGAGGCTCTGCGTGTCCTGCGGGAGCGCGAAACGGTTCGGCATGCGATGCTCGAGGAGCTCCGGCACGAGGTGAAGCTCGGACTCGAGGACCTGGACACGGGCCGGGTGAGCGAGGTGGACGACGAGTTTTTCGATCGGATCCGACGGCGGGCGCGGGAACGAAAGGCAAAACGGGTTCGAGCAGATTTCCGAATTCCCCTCCATGGGGCGTCAGCGACCAGAGCTTGGGCCCGCGGTCCGCAGTTTCCCGGTTGGGCGGTATGTCGTGTTTTACCGGCTGACAGGGGACACGGTGGAGATTGTGCGAGTGATCAGCGCCTATCGTGATCCAAGTGTCGGTCTGTAGCGCAGTGTGACCGCCGACCTTACAGAATGGATGGAATCCGGGAGGCCGAGGGATAACCCGGAAAAGCGAGAGCGGCTCCGCTCCTTTCGTTCTGGGAAGTCTGAAGGGTTCAACGTAGCGGTCGTTGCGGGCGTGGAGTGAGATTGCCTTTGGGTGTTTGTGACAACAACCCTACGTGGCGCTGTTGCGCCGTGGCGTGAGACGAATGAAGAAACCTGAGTTGGTGGCCCCGGCCGGGACGGAGGAGGCCTTCTGGGCCGCCGTCGAGGCCGGGGCCGATGCCGTGTACCTGGGGCTCAAGGAGTGGAGCGCCCGGGGCCGGGCCCGGAACTTCGGGCTCGACGACCTGGCGCGCCTGGTGCCCGCGGCCCACGCCCAGGGCCGGCGGGTGTACGTGACCCTGAACACCCTGGTGGATCCCCTCGACATGCCCCGGGTGGCGGCCGCCGTGTGGGAGCTGGCGTGCCTGGGGGTGGATGCCCTGGTCCTCCAGGACCTCGGGCTGGCCCGGGTGTGCCGTGAGATCTTCCCCGAGGTCCGGCTGCACGCGTCCACCCAGATGTCGGTGCACAACGCGGCCGGGGTCCGAACCCTGGAGGCCCTGGGCTTCGCCCGGGTGGTGCTCGGTCGGGAGTGCACGATCCCCGAGATCGGGGCGATCCGCCGGGAGACGCGGGCCTCCCTGGAGGTGTTCGTGCACGGGGCCCTTTGCTACTCGGTGTCGGGCCAGTGCATGGCCTCGGCCCTGCTCCTGGGCCGGAGCGCCAACCGGGGCTGGTGCGGCCAGCCCTGCCGCTGGGGCTATCGCAGACCTGCAGGGGAGTCGAGCCCGGAGGGGCCCGACGCCGACCGCACTGGGCCCCGGCGCCGTCCCCGGGGAAACGCCGGACCGGCGACCGGCGACCGGCGACCGGCGATCGGAAGGGAGCACCACCCCCTGTCCACCTCGGATCTGTGCCTGGTCGGACGGGTGTGGGATCTGGCCCGGGCCAGGGCCGACGCCCTGAAGATCGAGGGCCGGCTCAAGGCCGCGGAGTACGTGCACACGGTGGTGCGGGCCTACCGCAAGGTGCTTGACGCCCCCGAGGCCGACCGCGAGGCGGCCGTGGGCGCGGCCCGGGAGCTCCTGGCCACGGTGGCCTCGCGGCCGGCGTCCGAGGGCTACGCCGTCCACCCGCGGCCGCGGGAGGTGCTGCGCCGGGGCGGCGCGCCGGCCCTGGGGGCCCGGGTCGGCCGGGTGGTCCGGTGGAAGAAGGGGAATCTGGTGCTGTTCGCCGAGACCGAGCTGCGCCGCGGCGACCGGATCCGGATCCCCACCGGCGCCACCGGCCAGGCGGTGGATCTGACCCTGCGGAAGTTCCGCAAGCGAAAGGTCCCCGGCGGGTTTCGGTACGAGCTGGAGTGCCCCCAGGCCGTGGAACGGGGCGACCGGGTTCTACGAACCCGAACCGCGGCAGGCGAGGAGCTGGAGCAGCGCCTGGTCCGGGAGGCCCGGACCCACCGGAGCCCCGCGGGCGCGGCCCTGGACCTCGCCGTGTCGTTCGGGCCGGGCGAACTCCGGGTGCGGGCGGCGTGCGGGCCGGCCCGGACCGAGGCCGCGTACCCGGTGGAGTTTTTCGAGGCCGAGCGGCACCCGCTGGACTATCACACCCTTCGAACCCGGTTCGGCCGGCTGGGGGGCACCGGCTACCACCTGGCCTCGTTCCGGGTGGAGGGTGAGATCCCGCCCGTGGTCGTGCCGCCGTCGCGCCTGAACGAGATCCGGCGGGATATCGTGGCCCGGATGGACCGGGCCCGGGCGGCCGAGGGAGAGGTGCGGGTGGGGAGGCTGGCGCCCCCCGCGGGGCGCCGCCCGGCCGGTGCCCCCGACCGGCCGCGCCTGTGGGTGCGGGCCGAGACGGTGCGGGCCCTGCGGGCCGGTCTGACCGAGGGGCCCCACCGGATCGTGGCCCTGATGACCACCGAGACGCTTAGGGCCCGGGAGCGGCTGGCCCGGGAGGCGGGGGGGATGGACAGGGTGGTGTGGGAGCTGCCGGTGTGGATCGCCCAGGCCGACCTCCCCCTCTACCGGGAGCGGCTCGAGGGACTCGCGGCCGAGGGGTTCCGGGAGGTGTGCGTCACGAACCCGGCCCACTTCGCGCTGGCCGAGGGCCTGGGGTTCGTGCTCCACGCCGGCCGGGAGACAAACGCGACGAATCCGTGGGCGGCGGCCGCGCTCGCGGACCTGGGGTGCCGGAGCTTCGTGGTGAGCCCCGAGGCCGATCCCGAGGCGGTGGCCCGGATGGGGGCCGAGGGCTGGCCGGCCCGGCCGGTGGGCTACGCCTGGGGCCGGATCCCGCTGTTCGTGACCCGGCTCGACCCGGGCGTTGTCTGGCCGCCCGACGAGGCCCGCGTGGCCCAGGACGGCACCGAGCTGGTGTGGTCGGTGGTGCCCCGGGCCCTGGTGCGGGAACCGGCCGCCCGGGTGTATCGGCAGGTGCCGTTCTCCTGGCTCGACCGGGTTCCGATGTGGCGACGCACCGGGATCCAAGACCTGCTGGTGGACCTGCAGGGCCCCACACATCCGGGGGAGCTGGCGTCGGTGCTGCGGGAGCTGCGTCGGGCATGGGCGGGCGGCTGACACCTTTTAGCCTGCCTAAAGATCTTTAGTGTTGCTGAAAAGGGGGGATCCTGATACCCTGCCGGGCCAGCCCGCCGGGACGGCCGGCGGCCTGTGGTTTCGGACTGAGATTGGAGGGAGGGTCCCATGGACAAAGATGCGATCCGCCAGCGCGTGGAGGCCTGGGAGAAGGGGCCGGTGGCCAAGACCCTGAACCGCTTCCCCGAGCGCCGGGAGCGGTTCGAGACCACCTCGGGCATCGAGGTGAAGCGGGTGTTCACCCCCCTCGACGTGGACCTGGACGCCTACCTGGAAAACGTGGGGCTGCCGGGAGAGTATCCCTTCACCCGGGGCGTGCAGCCCACCATGTACCGGGGCCGGTTCTGGACCATGCGGCAGTACGCCGGGTTCGGCACGGCCGAGCAGACCAACGAGCGCTACCACTATCTGTTGAAGCAGGGCCAGACGGGCCTGAGCGTGGCGTTCGACCTGCCCACCCAGATCGGGTACGACTCGGACCACGAGCTGGCCGAGGGCGAGGTGGGCAAGGTGGGGGTGGCGATCGACAGCCTCAAGGACATGGAGATCCTGTTCGACGGGATCCCCCTGGACCAAGTCTCCACCTCGATGACCATCAACGCCCCGGCCGGGATTCTGCTGGCCATGTACATCGCCGTGGCCGAGAAGCAGGGCGTGGCGAGCGACAAGCTGCGGGGCACCATCCAGAACGACATCCTCAAGGAGTACGTGGCACGGGGCACCTACATCTTCCCGCCCGAGCCGAGCCTCAAGATCATCACCGACATCATCTCGTTCTGCAAGGAGCGGGTGCCCGCCTGGAACACCATGTCCATCTCGGGCTACCACATCCGGGAGGCCGGGAGCACGGCGGTGCAGGAGGTGGCCTTCACCCTGGCCAACGCCATCGCCTATGTGCAGGCGGCCGTGGACAAGGGCCTGGACGTGGACGAGTTCGCGGGCCGGCTGTCGTTCTTCTTCAACGCCCACAACAACCTGCTGGAAGAGGTGGCCAAGTTCCGGGCGGCCCGGCGCCTGTGGGCCCGGATCATGAAGGAGCGGTTTGGCGCCAAGAACCCCCGGAGCATGATGCTGCGGTTTCACACCCAGACCGCGGGGTGCACGCTCACCGCCCAGCAGCCCGACAACAACGTGGTGCGGGTGACCCTGCAGGCCCTGGCGGCGGTGCTCGGGGGGACCCAGAGCCTCCACACCAACTCCCGGGACGAGGCCCTGTGCCTGCCCACCGAGGACTCGGTGCGCATCGCGCTGCGGACCCAGCAGATCATCGCCCACGAGTCGGGCGTGGCCGACTCGGCCGATCCGCTGGCCGGCTCGTACCTGGTCGAGGCCATGACCGACCAGATCGAGCGCCGGGCCCAGGAGTACATCGACAAGATCGACGACCTGGGCGGGGTGATCAAGGCGATCGAGGCCGGCTACATCCAGAAGGAGATCGGAGACGCGGCCTACGCTTACCAGAAGGCCGTGGAGACGGGCGAGCAGATCGTGGTGGGCGTGAACAAGTTCCAGATCGACGAGGATCTGCCCAAGAACATCCTGCGGGTGGACCCGGAGGTCGAGGCCTACCAGCGCGAGAAGACGGCCCGGGTGCGGGCCGAGCGGGACGCGGCCGCCGCGGACCGGGCCCTCGGGGCCCTGCGCCGGGCCGCGACCGAGGGGACCAACGTGATGCCGCCCATCCTCGACGCGGTCAAGGCCTACGCCACCCTGGGCGAGATCTGCGACGTGCTCCGGGGGGTGTACGGCGAGTACACCGAGGCTTCCTGATCGAGATTCCCCTTTGCTTCCTTCCCGGGAGGGTTATGGGATGGCTGAGAAGAAGATCCGCGTTCTGATCGGAAAACCCGGCCTCGACGGCCACGACCGGGGCGCCAAGGTGGTGGCCCGGGCCCTGCGGGACGCCGGCATGGAGGTGATCTACACCGGCATCCGCCAGACCCCCGAGAAGATCGTGGCGGCCTCGATCCAAGAGGACGTGGACGTGGTGGGGCTGTCGTGCCTGTCGGGGGCCCACATGGTGCTGTTCCCCCGGGTGGCCGAGCTGCTGCGCGAGAAGGGCAAGGACGACGTGCTGCTGTTCGGCGGCGGGATCATCCCGGTGGAGGACATCCCGGCCCTCAAGAAGGCCGGGTTCGCCGAGATCTTCCTGCCCGGCACCGATACCAACGACGTGGTGAGGTTCATCCGGGAGCGCCTGGCCGCGTAGTGCCCCACGGAGGATCAAAATGCCAAGTAAGATCAACCACATCGGGATCGCCGTACCCGACATCGAGGCAGCGGCCGAGTTCTACACCAAGCACCTGGGCCTGGAGCTCGGGGGCGTGGAGGAGGTCGCCGACCAGAAGGTGAAGGTGGCGTTCCTGCCCGTCGGCGAGGTGCGCATCGAGCTGGTGCAGCCCACCAGCCCGGAGTCGCCCGTGGCCAAGTTTCTGGAGAGGAACGGCCCCGGGTTCCACCACATCGCCTACCAGGTGGACGACGTGGCGGCCGAGGTGGAGCGGCTCAAGGCGGAAGGGGTGCGCATGGTGGACCAGACCCCGCGCTCGGGCGCCCACAACACCCGGATCGCCTTCGTGCACCCCAAGGCCTCGGGCGGGGTGCTGACCGAGCTGGTGCAGGAGATGGGGGAGTGAGCGGCTAGGAAGCTGGGAGGCTGGGAAGCTGAGACACGTGCGGCCACGGTGTGGCGCGGGTCTTCCGCGCGGCGCCGATGGTTCGGGCACGGGATGTCCGGCGCGCACGGCGCGCCCTATGCTATCTCATCCCCAGGCGCTCCAGCCGGTACCGGAACGACCGGAAGGTGATGCCCAGGAGCCTGGCGGCCTCGGTCTTGTTGCCGTGGGTGCGGCGGAGGGCCTCCTCCAGGTACCGCCGCTCCACGGCAGCGAGGAGTTCCTCCAGGTGGAAGCCTTCGTCCGGGAGGGACGGCAGGCCGTCGAGCCCTTCCGGCCGCGGAGCGCCGAGGGCGGGCGGCAGGCTCTCGACGCCGACGAACTCCCCCGTCTCCAGCGCGGCGGCCCGCTCCACCAGGTTCTCCAGCTCCCGCACGTTTCCGGGGAACGAGTAGGCCTCGAGGCGGTCCAGGGCCTCCCGGGTGAACCCCTTGAGCGGCCGGCCGAAGGCCTTGGCGTACTTCTGGAGGAAGTGCAGGGCCAGAAGGGGGATGTCGGCCCGGCGGTCCCGCAAGGGCGGGATCTCGAGGGCGACCACGTTGAGCCGGTAGTACAGGTCCTCCCGGAACCGCCCCTGCCGGACCGCCTCGGCCAGGTCCCGGTTGGTGGCCGACACGATCCGCACGTCCACCGGGATCTCCCGGTTCCCCCCCACCCGCTTGATCCGGCCCTCCTGTAGCGCCCGCAGCAGCTTGGGCTGGAGGTGCAGGGGCAGCTCCCCCACCTCGTCCAGGAACAGGGTGCCGCCGGTGGCCTCCTCGAACAGCCCGGGCTTGTCCGCCACGGCTCCGGTGAACGCGCCCTTCACGTGGCCGAACAGCTCGCTCTCGATGAGCCCCTCGGGGATGGCGGCGCAGTTCACGGCCACGAACGGGCCGGCGCGGCCCGACAGGGCGTGGAGCCTCCGGGCCACCAGCTCCTTGCCGGTGCCGCTCTCCCCCTGGACCAGCACCGTGACCCCGGTGGGGGCCACCCGCTCCAGCAGCCGAAACACCTCCTGCATCCTGGGGCTCCGGCCCAGGATCTCGCCCCCGGCCTCCACCGCCTCCAGCCGGCGGCGCAGCTCTCGGTTCTCCCGAACCAGAGCGGTCCGTTCCAGGGCCTTGGCCACGGTGAGCCGGATTTCGTCGGCCTTGAACGGCTTGGTCAGGTAGTCGTACGCCCCGGCCTTCATGGCCTCGACCGCGCTCTCGGCCGTTCCAAAGGCGGTGATCACCACCACCTGCGCGTCCGGGGCCCGGCGGCGGGCGGCGCAGAGCACGTCGAGCCCGGTGCCGTCGGGGAGCTTGAGGTCGGTGATCACCAGATCGTAGGGGGCGGTGGCCAGGGCGTGCTCGGCCCCGGCGCGGTCGGCCGCGGTGTCCACGGCGTACCCCTCGCGGCCGAGCAGGATCGCCAGGAACTCCCGCATGCTCTGCTCGTCGTCCACCACCAGGATCCGGGGCGTGTCGCTCATGTCGCCTCCTCGACCGGGGGAAACCGGAAGGTCAGCCGCACCCCCCGGCCCGGCCCGGTGTCCAGCTCGACCGCGGCGCCGTGGTTTTCGGCGATCCGGTGCACCGTGGCCAGGCCCAGGCCGGTCCCGCCCGGCTTGCCCGATTGGAACGGCTCGAACGCCCGGGCCGCGGTCTCGGGCGACATGCCCGGCCCGTCGTCCGAAACCCGCAGCCACGGGCCCTCCGGGGCTTCGCCGGCGTCCACCGTCACGACGACCCCTTCCGGGGCGGCCTCGACGCTGTTTCGGAACAGGTTCAGCAGAAGTTGCTCCATCTGGCTCCGGTCGGCCCGCAGCATCCACCCCTCGGGAACCCGATTTTCCAAGCGGAATCCCATGCTCCCCTCTCCCTGGGCGAAAAAGAATCCCACCTCCGCGACCAGGTCCCGGAGGCGCAACTCCTGGAGGGAGGAGCGGCTCGGTCTCGCATAGTGCAGAAAGTTGGTCACGAGGCGGTTGAGCCGTTGGGTCTCCCGGAGCACGATGTCGAACAGGGCCGCATCGTCCCCCTGGGGCGAGAGGGTCTGGCGGAGCACCTCCACCGAGCCGGCGAGGCTGCCCAGGGGGTTGCGGATCTCGTGGGCGAGCCCCGCGGCCAGCCGGCCCACCGCCGCGAGCCGGTCGGCCCTCCGAAGGGCCTCCTCCATTCGCTTCACCCGCGTCAGATCCTGGAAGATCAGGAGACTCCCGATCCTCCGGCCGGTGCGGTCGGTGAGGGGCGAGACCGAGTAGCCCAGGACCATCCCGCCTGCCAGGGCGACCTCGTTGCGGTCCCCGCCGCCCAGATCGAACACTCGGCTCAGGTCGGCTTCGGGTTCCAAGGGGACGCCGGCCCGGGCCAACAGGTGCTGGGCCGAGCGGTTGTGGAACAGCACCTGGCCCCGGAAGTCCACGGCGGCCAGTCCCGATCCGAGGCTCTCCAGGATCAGGTCCTTCAGGTGCTCCAGGTCCAGGACCTCGGCCTCGGCCACCTCGAGCCGTTCGCCGGTGCGGCGAAGCTCCTCCGCCAGATGCCCGGCCAGGAACGCGACCGCATAGAACCCCAACAGCCCCAGGGCCAGCTGGAACAGCAGGCTCCCCGCGTCCACGTCGGGCAGGGGGAAGGGGCTCAGGGGACGGATCCACCCGTAATACTGGAGGTCGACCAGCAGGCCGTAGGCCAGGCCCGATGCCGTGGCGGCCACGAGGGCACCCCTGCGCTGGAGCAGGAGGGCCGCCCCCACGATCACCAGGGGGTAGAGGGTGATGAACGGTGAGAACGCCCCCCCCGACAGGAACACCAGGCCCGTGGCGTACACCACGTCCCAGGCCGGTTGCATCCGGGCCCAGGTCGCCAGGCTCCGTCCGAGGCGCAGCGGCGCCAACGACAGAAGGGTGACCCCGAAAGCCACCCCCGTGAGGCCGAAGAACCACGAGAACGGGACCGGCGATCCGCCCTGGCGGGCCTGGAACGCTGCGGCCACCGCCAGCAGCACCCCCAGCACGGCGAACCGGCCCGCCAGGTAGCCCTGGTACCTACGGGACCCCGGCCCGGTCAAGGCTCCGCTCCTGGGCCGCCGGATGGCCTACCCCCCGCTCACCGCTCCGGCCATCTGGAACACCGGCAGGTACATGGCCACCACCAGGCCGCCGATGGTGCCGCCCAGGAACACCATGAGCAGGGGCTCGATCAGACTGGTGAGCGCGCTCACGGCCTCGTCCACCTCCGTGTCGTAGAAGTCCGCGATCTTGGAGAGCATCTGGTCCAGGGCGCCCGTGGCCTCGCCCACGGCGAT
Organism: Deferrisoma camini S3R1; assembly: GCF_000526155.1. Classification (NCBI taxonomy): domain Bacteria; kingdom Pseudomonadati; phylum Thermodesulfobacteriota; class Deferrisomatia; order Deferrisomatales; family Deferrisomataceae; genus Deferrisoma; species Deferrisoma camini. The sequence goes on from NZ_JAFN01000001.1 coordinate 3,444,186, forward strand.
CATCTGGACCACCATGGGCGGGAACACCTTGGTCTCCTTGAGAGGCTCGGCAATGGTGCGGCCCTCGCTGATGGACTCGCGGGTCTTCATGATGGCCTGCTCGATCACCGCGTTGCCGGCCGTGCGGGCCACCACGTCCAGGCCTTCGAGGATCGGGACGCCCGAGCTCACCAGGGTGCCCAGGGTGCGGGTGAACTTGGCCACGGCCACCTTGCGGATGAGGTCCCCGAACACCGGCAGCCTCAGGAACATCCGGTCGAAGGCCATCCGGCCCTTTTCGGTCTGGTAGATCCGCTTGCACACGAAGGCCAGCACGAACAGGGAGATCAGGATGAACAGGAAGTACTTCTTGGTGAACTCGGACAGGGCGATCACGAACAGGGTGGGGGCGGGCAGGTTTTTGCCCACGCCGGCGAACATCTGCTGGAACACCGGGATGACCCAGATCAGGATGATCGCCACCACCAGGATGGCCACCGAGACCACGGTGGCCGGGTACACCATGGCGCCCTTGACCTTCTTCCGGAGGTTCATGGCTTTCTCGATGTACCCGGCCAGGCGGTTCAGGATGGTGTCGAGGATGCCACCCACCTCGCCGGCGTTCACCAGGTTCACGTAGAGCCGGTCGAACACCTTGGGGTGCTTTCCCAGGGCGTCGGCGAACGTGGCCCCGCTCTCCACGTCCTCCTTGACCTTGAGAATGATCTCCTTGAAGGTGGGGTTCTCCTGCTGGCCGCCCAGGATCTCGAGGCACTGCACCAGGGGGAGCCCGGCGTCGATCATGGTGGCGAACTGCCGGGTGAACACCACGATGTCTTTGGTCTTCACCTTGGGCTTGAGGCCGGGGATCTTGATCTCCATCTGGCCCATGCTCTTCTTGACCTTGGTGGGCGTGATGCCCTGGGCGCGGAGCTGGGCCGTGACCACGGCCTCGTTGGGCGCCTCCATTGTGCCCTTCTGCACCTTTCCCCCCCGCGCTCGCCCTTCCCACTTGTAGATCGGCATGGGTACCTCGCTGTCAGACGACAGAGTTCAGGAGGCCGGAGGCACCGGCCCTCGAAACACGATCGAAGCCGTGAGGGTCACATCCTCGACCCGGGGGCGGCCGGACGCAACCCCCGCCGGGCTTCCACCACGTCCGGGCTTCCCTTGGCCAGCATCTGCCGCAGCTCCCCCGGGTCGGGGCTACGCACCATCGCGTCCTCGAGCCGGATCACCTTCCTGGTGATCAGGTGGTACAGCGACTGGTTCATCGTCTGCTGCCCGTACTTCTCCTGACCCATCTGCATCTGGGAGTAGATCTGGTGGACCTTGTCCTCCCGGATTAGGTTCCGGATGGCCGCGTTCGGGACCATGATCTCCACTGCCAGGGCCCGGCCCCGGCCGCTCGCACGCGGGATGAGCTGTTGGCTCAGGATCCCTTCCAGCACGAACGACAGCTGGGCCCGCACCTGGGGCTGCTGGTGGGGGGGGAACACGTCCACGATCCGGTTGATGGTCTGCACCGCAGTGTTCGTGTGAAGCGTGGCGAAGCACAGGTGCCCGGTCTCGGCCACGGTCAGGGCGGCCTCGATCGTCTCCAGGTCGCGCATCTCGCCGATCATGACCACGTCCGGGTCCTGCCGCAGGATGTACTTGAGGGCCTTGCGGAAGCTGTCCGTGTCGGAGTTCACCTCCCGCTGGTTGACCACGCAGTTCTTGTGGGGGTGCAGGTACTCGATCGGGTCCTCGATGGTGATGATGTGCTCGTGGCGCTCGGTGTTGATCTTGTCGATGATGGCGGCCAGCGTGGTGGACTTCCCCGAGCCCGTGGGCCCGGTCACGAGCACCAGGCCCCGGGGTTTCGAGGCGATCTCGTGGACCACCGGGGGAAGGCCCAGCTCCTCGAAGCTGAACACCTTGAACGGGATGGCCCGGAACGCTCCGGCCACCGAGCCCCGCTGCATGAAGATGTTGGCCCGGAACCGCGACAGGTCCTTCACACCGAACGAGAGGTCCAGCTCGTTCTCCTCCTCGAACCGGTGCTTCTGGGCCTCGGTCAGCACCGAGTAGCACAGCCGCTTGGCGTCGGCCGGGGTCAGGGGGGGCGCGTCCAGGGGCACCATGCGGCCGTCGACCCGAAGTTGGGGTGGGGAGCCGGTGGTGATGTGGAGGTCCGATGCCCCCCGTTCGATCATGGTCTTCAGCAGTTGATGCAGGCTGATCATGATTCGTCCTTCCGTGGGGATCAGGGATCAGAATTCAGAGTTCAGCGGACAGGGGGCCGGGCACGAGCTTTCCTCCCTGCCCTCTGTCTTCTGTCTTCTGACTCCTGAACTCCGGTCAGTCCTTCACGGTTACCCGGACCACCTCTTCCAGGGTGGTCATGCCCTCCATGAGCTTGGTGATGCCGCTCATCCTCAGGGTCTTCATGCCCTGGCGCATGGCCTCGTGCTTGAGCTCCAAGGCGCTCGCCCCGTTCAGGATGAGCTCCTTGATCTCGTCGGTGATCACCAGCACCTCGTACAGGGCCACCCGGCCCTTGAACCCGGTGTCGGCGCAGTTGGCGCACCCGGTGCCCCGGTAGCAGGTGAACGTGCCGATCCGGTCCGAAGGCACCCCGATGTCCAGCAGGGCCTGGGCCGGCACCTCCACGGCCTCCTTGCAGTTGGGGCAGATCCGGCGGGCCAGCCGCTGGGCCACGATCAGGTTGGTGGCCGAGGCCACCAGGAACGGCTCCACACCCATGTTCAGGAGCCGGTTCACCGTGCTCGGCGCGTCGTTGGTGTGCAGGGTGGAGAGCACCATGTGCCCCGTGAGGGCCGCCTTGATCGCGATCTCGGCGGTCTCGAAGTCCCGGATCTCCCCCACCATGATGATGTCGGGGTCCTGCCGGAGGAAGCTGCGCAGGGCTGCGGCGAAGTTGAGGCCGATCTCCTCGTGGATCTGGACCTGGTTGATCCCCGGCAGGTTGAACTCCACCGGGTCCTCGGCCGTGGAGATGTTCGTCTCGGGGGTGTTGAGCTCCGACAGGGCCGAGTACAGGGTGGTGGTCTTCCCCGACCCCGTGGGGCCCGTGACCAGGACCATGCCGTAGGGCTTGTGGATCGCCTCCTGGAAGTCCTTGAGGGCGGCCTCCTCGAACCCCAGCTTGGTCATGTCGAGCTGGAGGTTCGACTTGTCCAGGAGCCGCATCACGATCTTTTCGCCGAACAGGGTCGGAAGCACCGACACCCGGAAGTCCATGTCCTTGTTTTTGGAGATCTTGAGCTTGATGCGGCCGTCCTGGGGGAGCCGTCGCTCGGCGATGTCCAAGTTGGCCATGATCTTGACGCGGCTGGTGATCGCGTTCTTGAGCTTCATGGGCGGCCGCATCTGCTCGTAGAGCACCCCATCGATGCGGTAGCGGACCCGGAACGACTTTTCGTAGGGCTCGATGTGGATGTCGCTCGCGCCCTTCTTGATGGCGTCGGAGAGGATCAGGTTCACCAGCTTGACGACCGGCGCGTCCTCGACCGCCCTCTCCAGGTCGGCCACGTCCACGTCCTCTTCGTCCTGGACGAGCTCGAGTTCGTCCAGGTCGAAGTTGCCCATGACGTCGAGCAGGGTGGCCGACGAGTCGTAGTACCGGTCGATCGCCTCCTTGATGGCCGACGGCGCCGCCAGCACCATCTCCACGTTGTACCCGGTGAGGAACTTGACGTCGTCCAGGGCGAACATGTTGGAGGGGTCGTCCACGGCCACGATCAGGGTGGAACCGACCCGATTGATGGGGATGATCCGGTACTTCTGAACCAGGTCCTCGGGCACCAGCTTGGTGACCTCGGGGTCGATCTCGAAGTTCGCCAGGTCCACGGTGGGCACCCCGTACTGCTTGGACAGGGTGCGCACCAGGTCCTGCTCGTCCACCAACCCCAAGCGAACCAGGGCCTCGCCCAACCGGCCCCCGTTGCGGCGCTGGTCTTCTTTGGCCCGTTCCAGGTCCGCGGGGGTCAGGATGTTTTCCCGGATCAGGAGCTCGCCGAGTCGCTTCGACATGGGGGGTCTCCCCAGATGTTCACGGGTGTACGGGCGAAGGCGCGGGGCTACCGGAAGGAGTCACCGGGCTCCGGCCCCGACGGTTCCATCGCCCGGGCCATGGCGTCCAGCGGCGGTTCCCGGCCGGTCCAGAGCCGGAACGCCTCGGCGCCCTGGTGGAGCAGCATCGATCGGCCGGAGGCGGCCCGGTGCCCCAGGGCCCGGGCCTGGACGACCAGGGGGGTCTCGGCCCCCCTCCGATACGCCATGTCATAGACGAAAAGTTCCCGGCAGGAGCCCAGATCCCAGGGCCAGGAGGCGTCGTCCGACAGGCCCGCCGGCGTGGCGCTCACCACCAGATCGCCCGGCCGGGGCGCGAACGCGGCGAGGTCCTCGGCCGCCACCCGGGTGGGGCCGAGCCGGGACCCGAGCTCGTCGGCCAGCAGCCGGGCACGGATAGCGTTTCGGTTCATCACCCGGATTTCTTGAGCCCCTCCCAAAGCGAGCGCCACCACGGCCGCGCGGGCCGCGCCGCCGGCCCCCCAGATCCAGCACCGCCGGCCCTCGGGGTGAAAAGCCAGGTCTTCGGCCAGGGCTCGGGCGAACCCGGCCACGTCCGTGTTGTGGGCCCGCCAGCCGGCTCGGACCGGCACCAGGGTGTTGGCCGCGCCCACCAGCTCGGCCCGGGGGTCGGCCTCGGCCGCCAGGGCCAGCGCCGCCTCCTTGTGGGGGACGGTCACGTTCCAGCCCGCCACCCCCAGGGCGCGGGATCCGGTCAGGGCTTCGGCGAGGCGCCCCGGCTCCACGTCGAACGCCAGGTACACCGCGTCGATTCCCAGGGCGGCGAACGCCGCGTTGTGCATGGAGGGGGACAGGCTGTGGGCCACCGGGTGGCCCAGCAGGCCGAACAAGGCGGTGCGAGGGGAGAGGGTGGGGGTCATGGCGCCGCGCGGGCCGCCTCCGGGGCCAGCCCCAGCACGCGACGTACCTCCCTGACGTCGGATCGGATGTGGTCCACCAGGTCGTCCACGCTCCGGAAGGCGATCTCCCCGCGGATCCGGGCCACGGGCCGCAGCCGCAGCTCCTTCCCGTACAGGTCGCCCGTGAAGTCGAGCAGGTACGCCTCGACCCCGCTCGAGGAGGCCCCGAAGGTGGGGTTGGGCCCGATGTTGACGGCGGCCGGGAACTCGCCCTGCGGGGTCTGGGCCCACGCCGCGTACACCCCGGGCGGCGGCAGACACTCCTCCCGGGGCAGCACGTTGGCCGTGGGGAACCCCAGGCGCCTGCCCCGGGCGGCCCCGTGGATCACGGGCCCGTGGATCGAGAACGGCCGTCCCAGGAGCCGGGCCGCGGTCTCGAAATCGGCCTCGGCCACGGCCCGGCGGATCCGAGTGGAGCTCACCACCTCCCCGCCCAGCCGGCACTCCGGCAGCACCTCCACCCGGAACCCCACCTGGCTCCCCACCTCGCGGAGCAGCCCGATCGAGCCCCGCCGCTCACGGCCGAACCCGAAGTCCGGGCCGACCCAAATCTCCTTGACCCCTAGGGCCCCCACCAGGGTTCGGGTCACGAACTGCCGGGGCTCCTGCGCCGCGTACTCCCGGTCGAACCGGGCCCACACGATCAGGTCCACTCCCAGGTCCGCGATCCGGGCCAGCCTCTCCTCGAACGAGGTGAGCAGCGGTGGGCAGTAGGCCGGGTTCAGAATCTGCAGCGGATGGGGGTGAAACGTGTACACCACGGACTCGACCCCCAGTTCCCGGGCCCGGCGCACCACCCGGCCGATCAGGGCTTCGTGGCCCCGGTGAACCCCGTCGAAGTTCCCCACGGTGATCACGGACGCGGCCACCGTGCCGGGGGTCAGTTGGTTGTGTTCGATCACGCGCATCCGCGTTCCTGTCGGTTTCCAGTCACTTCCGCTAGAAGGCTGGAAGGCTAGGAGGCTAGAAGGCTTAAAATCCGCCGTGATCTCCGAGTATTCCAAGCGTGATCACGCCTCTTTGGTGTCACCTTACACTCCCGGGGGCATGGGGTCTGCGAATCAGGGGGCAGAAGACAGATTTCAGTGGGCAGGTTGTGCCCGCACGCCGTCGGACGCCGGATCAAGCCTGTCGTTTCTTCCCTGTCTCCTGTCTACTGAATTCCGGTTCCTGAAACCCATGCCCCACACCGGAGTTCCCCAGAGCAGGGAAAGTTGCTCTCCCCGTTGTAGGTCCCCCCAGGGGCCTGAGATGCTTTTCAGTAACTTTGGGTCTTCGATCTGTTGAGCGACTGAGCCGTTGGGCGGCCGCCCGCCGGGGCGAAATCGCCAGGAGAACGGTAACGGTAGGTGGGCCCGGCCGAGGTGTCAAGGCGCCGAGCGGGAGGGGGGGCCCAGGAACGCCCGGGGGCGGCCGCCCCCGGGCAGGAAGCCGAGCCTTGGGATCAGAGGCCGAGGGCTTTGCGCTTGCCGTCGATGTGGGCCACGATGGCGTCGGCGCACCTGGCCGGGTCGGGCTCCACCACGAACCGGGCGCCGATCACCTCGTCGAGCCCCTGGGTGGCCAGCTTGACGACGTTGGGCGAGCCCAGGATCGGCGGCACCACGCCCAGGAAGGTGGTGATGCCCGCGGCCACCACGTAGAACGCGATGGCCACGGCCTTCTCCGAGTACCACTCGGGGGCGGCCCCGGCCAGGGGCAGCTGGGCCGTGTCCACGTTCAAGGCGTTCGCCAGGGCGCCGGCCAGGTGCAGGATGCGGGTGTTGTCCACGCACGAGCCCACGTGGAGCACCGGCGGGATGCCCAGGCTCCCGCACACCTCGCGAAGCCCCGGGCCGGCCAGATCGGCGGCCTCGGGTACCTTGAACCCGGCCTTGGCGTTGGCCACGGCCGCGCACCCGGTGTCCAGCACGAGAACGTCGTGCTCGATCAGGCGGCGGGTGAGCTCCACGTGGCCGAGGTCGTGCTTCACCTTGGGGTTGTTGCACCCCACCACGCCCACCGCGCCCCGGATCTTGCCCGCGGTGATCGCGTCGATGAGGGGCTGGGGGGTGCCGCCCAAGGCGGCCAGCACGGCCTCCACGCTGAACCCCGTCATCTGCGCCACCGGCTCCGAAGGCACGGCCACCGCGCCGGGTTTTCGGCTGCGGTAGTTGTCCACCGCCTCGCGCACCACCTCCCGGGCCAGGGCCTCGGCGTTCTCCGGGGTGAACTCCCGGTGCTCGGCACCGGGGAACTTGGCCTTGGGGCTCGTGGACACGAACTTGGTGTGGTAGCACCCCGCGATCTGGGGCAGCGCAGGCATGATGCACTGGTAATCCACGATCATCATGTCCACCGCTCCGGTCACCAACACCAGCTCGGTCATGAGGTGGTTCCCGGCCATGGGGATGCCCCGACGCATCAACAGCTCGTTGCCGGTGCAGCACAGACCCACCAGGTTGATGCCGGCCGCGCCCGCGTCCCGGGCCCTTTGGACCAGCTCCGGGTCCTCCACCGCCCGGGCCACCATCTCGGACACCACCGGGTTGTGGCCGTGGAGCAGGATGTTCACCTGGTCGGGCCGGATCACCCCCAGGTTCGCCTGCGAGGTGGTGGGCTTGGGCACCCCAAACAGCACGTCCGAGAGCTCGGTGCCGATCATCGAGCCCCCGAGCCCGTCGGCCAGGGCCGTGCGGAAGCCGTGAAGCAGGATGTTCACGTAGTCGTTGTCCACCCCCATGTGGGTGCGGTGCATCATCTCGGTGACCTCGCGGTCGATGCCCCGCGGCAGGATGCCGAGCTTCTCCCACACCGCCACCCGGGCGGCCGGCATGCGGTCCACGAACTGGAGCCGGCCCTTCTTCATGCCGAACTCCTCGAGCATGGCGTCGGCCAGCTCCCGAGCCAGGTCCTGGGAGGACTTGCCCTCGGTACCGATGCCGAACTCGGCCGCGAGCGCCCGGAGCTTCCCCTCGTCGGCGATGGTGTAGCCCGGGGCCCTGCCCTCTCCCACGGCCAGCAGGGTCTCCACCAGGTCCCGGCCGTGGTCCGAGTGGCTCGCGGACCCGGCCGCGATCATTCGGCCCAGGTTCCGGGCCACCATGATGTCGGCGTCCGCGCCGCACACCCCCTGCTGGGGGCCCTCGCCGAACGGGTCGATCCGGCACGGGCCCATGGCGCAGATGCGGCACGACAGGCCCAGGTCGCAGTACCCGCAACGGGGTTTCTGGGCCTCGTGGCGGTCCCAAACGGTGGCGACCCCGTCGGTGCGGGCTTTGTCGATCAGGCCGGGCGCGTCCTGGGTCACGGTGAGCTCACGGGCTTCCTCGATCTTCACGGCCATGGTGCGACCTCCTTACGGCTAGAAAGCTAGGATGCTGGGAGGCTAGGAGGCTCGAAACCTTTTCGGGCCTTCGGCCCGCTGGGCGGCTGGGCTGCTAGGCGGCCGGACGGCTCTCGAACCGCGCCAAAGCTCGGGGGCACGGGGGCTGGTGGAGAGCCCGGCGAAGGGAGGATCAGCCCCCCGGGCCCACGGCCTCGGCAGCGTCCCCCAGGGCCCGCCACAGGCCGACGGCCTCCGGCTGGCGGGGGACCGCGGCCGGGGTCTGGCGGATGCCCAGACTGATCTCCCGGGCCAGCCGGCGCGACTCGTCCCGCAGGATCTCGTTGGGGTCCCCGAACTCCAGGGCCCCCACCAGGCAGGTCTCGACGCAGGCCGGGACCCGGCCCTCCTTCTGGCGCTCCACGCAGTTGTCGCACTTGACCGCCACGGTACGGTCCGGGGCGCGGTGATCGGCCCGGTACCGGATCACCCCGAACGGGCACGCCATGGCGCACATGCCGCAGTTGATGCACCGCGAGGGGTCCACCACCACCGCGCCGGTGGGCAGGTCCCGGCGCAGGGCGGCCGGCATGCACGCCTGCATGCACGGCGCCGGATCGCAGTGCCGGCATTTGTTGGGGAACGCCAAGTTCCCAGGCCCCGGCCCCACGTGGATCCGGGGCGCCGGCCGGGGTTCCTCGAACACGGCCCCGTACAAGGTCTGGGTGCGGGAGTGGGCCACGGCGCAGGCGGTCTGGCATTGCATGCACCCCACGCACCGTTGCGGATGCACCACCACGGTCTTCATCGGAACACCTCCTTGCCTACGGGATCGCCTGTCGGCAGTGCGGCGGCCGGTCCCCGCCGCCCCCCGGTCACCGCCTCCCGGCCGAACGCGAACCCGCTCCACGAGATTCGGTCTACCAGGGGGTCGAAGGGGAGGTCCGCGACCCGGGCTCCCCGTCGGATGGCCGCGATCAGCAGACCGGTCCGGTCCGGTCCTGGGCGGCCGTCGGTGCCGACCACCACCGCCCCCACCAGCACGCCGTCCCGCAGGACCACCCGGCGATAACCGCCGGCCGGGTCCCAGATCTCCCGCACCGCGTACGGGCCCTCCGGCGGACGTGTGATGCCCGCGCTGACGAGGTGGAGGCGGCCCACCTTGATCGAGTTCATGGCCAGACTGCCCGGGTATGCCTCGTGGCCGCCTGCCATGTTCCGGCCGGCCACGATCCCTTGCTCCACGGCCGCCGGCCAGATCGCGTTCAGCCGGGGGGCCCGCCACGCCACGTCGAAGGTGCGGGCCACGTCCCCAGCGGCCCAGATGTCGGGGGCCGGGGTGCGCAACCGGCCGTCCACCGGGATCCCGGCCGGGCCTCCGATGCCCAGGGCCTCGGCCAGCTCGGCGCGGGGTCGCACCCCCTTGCCCCGCACCACCAGGTCGCACGGCAAGGCCTCGCCGGGCGGGTCGAACCGCACCGCCGTGACGCGGCCGTCTTCCCCCCCCACCAAGGCGGAGGGGCGGTATCCGGTGCGGACCGAGACCCCCTCGTCCTCCAGGGCCTCGGCCACCCGCCGGCCCGCCTCGGGATTGACCACCCGGGACAGGGGAGCCTCCGACCCGATGCAGAGGGTCACGTCCAGGCTCCGGGCGGCCAGGGCATGGGCCGCCTTCACCCCCACGAGGCCTCCGCCAAGCACCAGGGTCGTGCGGGCCCCCGCGCGGATCTCCCGGTCGATGGCCTCGGCGTCCCCCCGGGTCCGGAACCCGAACACGTTGGCCGCCTCTTCCCCGGCCAGGCCCAGGGGGCGGGGCACGGCGCCCGTGGCCAACAGCAGCCGGTCGTAGGGGAGGGGATCCCCCTCCTCCAGGAACACCTGTTTTCCCTCGGGGTCCACGCGGAGCACCCGGGCCGAGGTCCGGAACCGGACGCGGTCGGCGCAGCGGAACGGCAGGTCGTACAGGGTGTGGGGGACCTCACCGGCCAGGGCGTACGAGATCAAGGGCCGGCAGTAGGGGGAGTAGGGTTCCTCGGTGAGCAGGGTGACTTCGGCCGAGGGGTCCACCGAGCAGACGGCCTCGGCCGCAGCCAGGCCGGCGGCGCTGGCTCCCACGATCACATGGCGCATGGTCCGTCCCCCTGGAGCCGTGGTAGGCTGCGAAACACGCGAAACGTAGCAGGCGAACCCCGGGTCCACAAGGGGGGCCGAGGCGAGATTCAGAACTTCGGTCGCCGGTCTCCGGTCGCCGGTCATCGGTCGCCGGTCTGGGGCCTTCGGCCCGCTGGGCGGCCGGGCGGCTCTCGAACCGCGCCAATGCTCGGGGGGCATGGGGTGGTCTCATGCCCGGCTTCGCGCGCGGCCGGAGGCAGGCCCCTTGCACCTCCGAGCAAGGAGCGATAGCGCCTGTTTATCCGAGCATCCCAGCGGAAGCTACGAGAATGGACATCCAGGCCGTATCGTTCGACGCCGGAAACACCCTGATCCGGCCTCGCACCTCGGTGGGCGAGGTGTATGCGGACGCGGCTCGGCGACACGGCGTGCCGGCCGACGGGGCCGCCCTGGACCGCAGGTTCCGGGAGGTGTTCGACCGGCGTCGCTCCGAGTTCCTGCCGGCCGTGTCCCGGCCCCACTCCCCGGGCCGGGAGCGGGCGTTCTGGCGAACCCTGGTGGCCGAGGTGTTCCGGTTGGAGGGGCTGTGGGAGGGGGCGGCCCACGTGTTCGAGGCGATCTTCCACGAGCTGTACGAGGCGTTCGCCCGGCCGGACCCCTGGGAGGTGTTCCCCGACGTGGTGCCGTGCCTGGACGCCTTGCAGGCGAAAGGGGTGCCCGTGGTCGTGGTGTCCAACTGGGACAGCCGGTTGCACGAGATCCTCCGCGGCCTGGGGCTGCGGGACCGGTTCCGGTTCGTCCTGGTCTCGGCCGAGTTCGGGGCCGAGAAGCCCGACCCCGCCATCTTCCACGAGGCGGCCCGCCGGCTCGGCACGGCTCCGGACCGAATGCTCCACGTGGGCGACCTGTATCGCGAGGACGTGCTCGGCGCCCGGGCCGCCGGCATGGTGGGGGCCTTGGTGGACCGGCGGGGGGACGGCCCCCAGGCTCGGGTTCGGTTCCGTGACCTGCGGGAGGTGCCGGGGTATCTGGGATGATGGGGCGGACCGATGCGTAGGCGACCGGCCGGTTGGGAGCCTCCGGGGCCCGTGCCGCGGGGGGATCGGGGGGATCCGGACCTCCAGCCGGGCCCCGGCGAGACCCTGGACTGTCTGTCGGGTCACTGGAAGATCTTCCAGCTGCGGCGAGGGCACCGGTACTCCACCGACGACCTGCTCACGGCCTGGTACGCCGTGGAGGCCTGCCGGCGGGCCGGGGCGCAACCCCGGCGGATCCTGGACCTGGGGTGCGGGATCGGCTCGGTGGGGCTCCTGGTGCTGTGGAGGTTCCCCGGGGCGTCGCTCGTGGGGGTGGAGGCCCAGGCGGTGAGCGCGGGGTTGGCCCGGCGGTCGGTCCGGTACAACGGGATCGGGGGCAGGGCGGAGATCCGGGTGGGCGACTTCCGGGACCCGGGGGTGTTTCGGCCAGGGGAGAGGTTCGACCTGGTGACCGGCAGCCCCCCCTACCTCGTGCCGGGAGAGGGGCGCCGGAGCTCGCTCCCCCAGCGGGGACCCTGCCGGTTCGAGGACCGCGGGGGAGCCCGGGACTACCTCGGGACGGCCTCGGCGCGGCTGGCTGCCGGGGGGATCGTGGCATGGGTTCACGCCACGCGGTACCGGGACGAGAACGTGGCCGCAGCGGTCGAGGCCGGGCTGGGGCGGATCGTGGTGCGGCCGGTGGTGTTCCGGGAAGGGCGGGAGAGCCTGATCAGCTTGTTCTATGCATCACAAAACCCCGCCCGCTCCGTCGAAGACGAGCCGGCCCTGGTGATCCGCCGGGCGGACGGGGGGTGGTCGGACGAGTATCGCAGGGTCCGTGCGGAGATGGGATTTCCCGCCTGACCCCGAAAAAACGAAAGCCGCCTGCGGCGGCAACGGATCGTGTCCCCCAAACATCCGAACGCGGCGGCCCGCTCAGGCCGCCTTCCTTCGCGAGATCGATTTCACCTCCCTCCACAGCCGGCGCTTGACGTCCGGGTCGAATCCCTGGCGGTCGGCCCAGGCGTCGAACGCGAGTCGCTTCTCCACGGGGAACAGTCGGTACTCCCGGAGGAACTTCTCCGCGAGGTACGTGGTGTACTCCCGGGTCATGGTGATGCACCTCCTTGTCACGGCGGTTGTGTGGTAGTGCTCCTTTTCACGAGGACGGGAGAATAACCATCCGCCGCGGTTCTGTCAACCGGGGGTCGGCAACGTCGAAAACGAAAAGCCCCGCCCAGGGGGCTCCCGTTGTCGGCCCGTCGACGAGATGGATCCGCCGGCCCGCCCGCAATCCCGGTTCCCGTGCCGGCCGGTCAGGCGCTCCCGTCGTATTGGGCGATGAACTCCTCGGCCTCCCGCACGTTCTCGACCGAGCCCGCGAAGAACGGCACCCTCTGGTGGAGCGACTCGGGCACCACGTCCAGCACGGGCCCTTGACCGGTGCTGGCGGCCCCGCCGGCCTGCTCGCACAGGAACGCCATGGGCGCGCACTCGTACAGGAGCCGCAGCTTTCCGTGGGGTTTGCGCGGGTCCTTCGTGTCGGCCGGGTACATGAAGATGCCGCCCTTGAGAAGGGTCCGGTGCATGTCCGCCACCATCGACCCGATGTACCGGGCCCCGTAGGGCCGACCAGAGGAGGAGTCCTTCTCCTTCATGTGCGCCACGAACCGCCGCACGCCCTCCGACCAGTAGGGGAAGTTCCCCTCGTTCACCGAGTAGGTCTTGCCCCGGGCCGGGATCCGGATGTCCGGGTGGCTCTTCAGGAACTCGCCCACCGACGGGTCCAGGGTGAAGCCGTGCACGCCGTTGCCCGTGCTGAGCACCAGGATGGTGGAGCTGCCGTACACCACGTACCCGGCCGCGGCCAGGCGCCGACCCGGCTGGAGGAGGTCGTCGGGGGTGCCCTCGTCCCCCTCGGACACCCGGCGGTGGATGGCGAAGATCGACCCGATGCTCACGTTCACGTCGATGTTCGAAGATCCGTCCAGCGGGTCGATGGCGATGGCGTACTTGGCCTTCCGCCACTTGGGCGGGAACACCACCGGCTCGGCAAGCTCCTCGCTGGCGAGGATGCAGAAGTGGCCGCTGTGCCGAAGCACCGACATCCACACCTCGTTGGCGTACCGGTCCAGCTTCAGCACCTCCTCGCCCTGCACGTTGCGCTCGCCGGTGTAGCCCAGGAGGTCCACCAGCCCGGCCTTGTTGACCTCGCGGGAGATCACCTTGGCCGCCCACGCGACCTGGTTCAGGATGTCGCTGAACTCGCCGGTGGCCTCCGGGTGGATCTGCTGCTCCTCCCAGATGTGGCGCGTCAGGGTGACGCCCAAACCCCTTCCGTCCATGCTGCTCCTCCCTTGGCTTCGGGGCCGTCATTGGGCTTTCGGCCCGCTAGGACGCTAGGAAGCTGAGAGGCTAGGAGGCTGAAAGCCCCTTTGGTCTCCCAGTGTTTCAGTTAGGTCTGCGCTAAAACGTCGCCACGTAAACAGCTTGGGGATCGGTTCGAGCTAGGTGTTCCCTCTGCGCGGCCTGTCGGCCGGGTCGAGGCGAAACCGGGCCCACACCGGGGCGTGGTCCGACGGCCGCTTCCAGCGGCGGGGCGACAGGTCCACGTCGCACTCCTCGCACCGATCGGCCAGGGCCGGGTTCGCCAGGATGTGGTCGATCCGCAGCCCCTCGTTCTTCCAAAACGCGCCCCCGCGGTAGTCCCACCAGGTGTATCGGTTCCCGTCTTCCGGGTGCAGTTGCCTGAAACAGTCCACCAATCCACGGCCTTTGAGCGCCTCCAAGGCCTCCCGTTCCGGAACCGAGAACAGGACCCGACCCTCCCATGCCTCCGGATCATAGACGTCGCGCGCCTCCGGGGCCACATTGAAGTCCCCCGCCAGGACCACGGCTGGGTTCTGGGCGAGCTGCTGGTCCAGGTACCTTCCCAGCTCCTCGAAGAACCGGAGCTTCGCCTCGAACTTCTCGGATCCCACCGCCTCGCCGTTGGGGACGTAGACGGAAAGGACCCGCACTCCCGCCGCCGTCACGGCCAGCAGCCGCCGTTCCCGGTTCAGCGGGTGATCCGGAGGCAGGTGAGGAAACCCCACCACCGGATCCTCCAGGGGGAGGGAGGACACCACGGCCACGCCGTGGTATCCCTTCTGCCCGGCCACGGCCAGGTGGAGCCCGCGCTCCTCGAACGACTCCCGGGGAAACGCGGGGTCCTCCACCTTGATCTCCTGCAGGCACAGCACGTCCGGTCGGCGCCGCTCCCAGTACCGGAGCACGTGGTCCAGCCGGGCCCGCACGGAGTTCACGTTCCAGGTGGCCAGGAGCATGGGGTCCGGATCCTCGATCAAGGGAAAAGGCCGGCGAGTAGTACTAGCAGACGCGGGCCGGGTCGAACAAGCCCGGGCTCGGGCTTGCATCCCCCGGGCGATCGTGTTAGCCATGCCCGTTCCTCCCGGTGGGCTGGATGGGCGGCCTTCGGGCCCCGGCGTGGCCGCTTCTCCCCCTGAGGGAGCGGCATCCGGGCCGCGACAAAGCCCCTGCCGGGCCTCGCGGCCCGGGATCGCGGCCGGAAGGCCGCTCCTACACCCGGGGGGCCAAGGCGAGTTGCCGGGCCTCGTCCGCCCGCCCCCGCATGGGGCCTGGGACCCCCATGGAACCGATTGCTTCGCGGAGGATCCGATGCGCCACGACCGTTCCCTCGAACTGTTCGAAACGGCCCAGTCGTTCATTCCCGGAGGCGTGAACAGCCCCGTGCGGGCGTTTCGGGCCGTGGGCGGAAAGCCGGTGTTCATCGCCCGGGCCGAAGGGGCCCGCCTGTACGACGTGGACGGCAACGCCTACATCGACTACGTGGGGTCCTGGGGGCCGATGATCCTGGGCCACAACCATCCCGAGGTCCGCGAGGCGCTGGAGAAGGCGCTGGCGGACGGCACCTCCTTCGGCGCCCCCACCGCCCTGGAGGTGGAGATGGCCGAGCTGGTGTGCGAGATCGTGCCCAGCGTGGAGATGGTGCGCATGGTGAACTCGGGCACCGAAGCGACCATGAGCGCCATCCGGCTCGCCCGCGGGTACACCGGCCGGGACAAGATCGTGAAGTGCGAGGGGTGCTACCATGGCCACGGCGACTCGCTGCTGGTGAAGGCCGGGTCAGGGGCGACCACCTTCGGGGTGCCCACCAGCCCGGGCGTGCCGGCCGATTTCGCCAAGCACACCCTTACCATCCCCTACAACGATCTCGAGGCCCTGGAGCGGGTGGTCCGCGACAACCCGGACCAGATCGCCTGCCTGATCGTGGAGCCGGTGCCGGGGAACATGGGCTGCATCCCGCCGGCGCCCGGGTACCTGGAGGGCCTGCGGGAGATCACGGCCCGGGAGGGGATCGTGCTCATCTTCGACGAGGTGATGAGCGGGTTTCGGGTGGCCCTGGGCGGCGCCCAGCAGCGGTTCGGGGTGACCCCCGACCTCACGACCCTGGGCAAGATCATCGGCGGCGGCCTACCGGTGGGGGCGTACGGCGGCCGGCGCGAGATCATGGAGAAGGTGGCGCCGGTGGGGCCGGTGTACCAGGCGGGAACCCTGTCGGGGAACCCTCTGGCCATGACCGCCGGCCTGACCACCCTGCGACTCCTGCGCCGGCCCGGGGTGTACGAGGCCTTGGAGGAGAAGTCGGCCCGCCTCTGCGACGGCATGGCCGAGGTGTTCTCTCGCCGAGGGGTGCCGGCGTTCCACACCCGGGTCGGGTCGATGTTCACCACCTTCTTCCAGAAGGGGCCGGTCCGCGACTACGCCTCGGCCCTGCAGAGCGACACCGAGGCGTTCGGCCGGTTCTTCCGGGGGATGCTGGAGCGGGGGGTGAACCTGGCGCCCAGCCAGTTCGAGGCGGGGTTCATGAGCCTGGCCCATACGGACGACGACATCGCCCGGACCGTGGAGGCGGCGGACGAGGTGCTGGCCGGGTTCTAGTGTGGCGTTTCTGAAATTTGGTGGTTTTCCCGGGGGGTGGGGCTGGGGGCCCCTCCTTCGTGAACGGCCTCGCAGGGGCCGCATCGGCGCGGTCCGCTGCGGCGCGTGAGGGCACGCGCCGCGGCCGCTCCCCTGGCGCCGGGCGGACCGGGCTGCTCGGCCGTCGCGCTTCGTCGGAGCCCCCAGCCCCACCGGAGCAATCCGCAGACGTTTTTGCGAAACGGTACGCTAGCCATACGGACGCGATCCGGGGGCGGAGTTCGGCCTCCAGCGACCAAGAACCAATAACCGCTTCCTTGACCCGTTTTTCGGCCGTGTGCTATAGAGGGCCGACTTTTCGGCCCGGGGCCTTGTCCGGGCGCCCCGGGGCGTGCCCATGCAGCTTCTCATCCTGGTTCTCAACCGCGAAGAAAAGCTCGAAGAGGTCCTCACGTTCTTCCTGGAGGAGGGCGTCAGCGGCGCCACCATCCTGGAGAGCGAGGGGATGGGGCGCTTCCTTACCCAGGAGGTCCCCATCTTCGCCGGGTTCCGGGACCTGTTCGCGCCGGCCCGGCCGTTCAACCGCACGATCCTCTCGGTGGTGCCCGACCACATGGTGGACCACCTGGCCGAGGGGCTGGGCAAGATCCTGGGCGGATGGGAGAACCGGGGGCAGGGCGTGCTGTTCACCGTGCCCGTGGGACGCACCTGGGGGGTGCCGACCGAATGAAGGCGCCTCGGCGCGAGACCGTCCGGTTGATCACCCACGTCAGCGCCGGCACCCTGGAGTTGGGGATGTCGGTGGCGATCGGGGCGGGAATCGGGTACGCCCTGGACTCCTGGCTCGGCACCGACCCGTGGATGACGCTCCTTTGGCTCGTCGCCGGGGTGATCGCCGGTTTCCGGAGCCTCATCCGGGTGCTCCAGAGCCTGGAACGGGCCGAGGGGCAGAAGGAAGACGATGGAAACGCCCCCTGAGACCCCGGACGCGCCGTTGGGGGACGCCGGGGACGACGCCGGCGAGGTCATCAGCATCCGGCGGATCCAGGTGTTCAACCTGGTCCTGACCGCGGTGGGTACCCTGGTGGGGCTGTGGCTGTCGCGGCGGTTCGCCCTGGGGGTGCTGCTTGGGGGGCTGGTGATGGCCGCAAACTTCAAGGTGATGGCGGCCGTGCTGCGATCGGTGTTCCTCAAGGGGTCCACGAGCCCGGTGAACGTGGGCCTGTACTGGGTCAAGTTCGCGGGGTTGATGCTCCTGGTGGGGGTGTTGGTCGTGAAGTTCCGGGTGGACGCCATCGGCCTGCTATGCGGGCTCGGCGCCATCTTCATCGCCATCACGATGGAGGCGGTGCTGCGGCTGATCGGGTGGTGAGCCGGCCCGGGTACCTCTTCTTTACGGTTTCTGTACAGGGAGGCAGCGTTTCGTCATGGCCGCGGAAGGGTCCCACGACATCTACTGGAGTTCCCTGATCCCCGGGTTGAAGCAGCTGGAGCAGCGGTTCCTCAACCCGTCCAACGGGGAGCCCGCGCTCCACGTGTCCAACGCGATCCTGGTCGTGCTCATCATTCTGACCCTGGCGTTCATCGCCCGGTCGAAGATCAAGGACCGGATCGAGCGGGACGAGGACCTGATCCCGGAGGCGGGGCTGACGATTCGCAACGTCATGGAGCTCATGGTCTCGGGCATTTTGAAAATCATGGAGGACTCCATGGGCCACGTGGCCCCGCGGTTCCTGTACCTGGTGGGGTCGTTGGCGTTCTTCATCCTGTTCTCCAACCTCTCCGGGCTGGTTCCCGGCTTCGCACCGCCCACCGACAACCTCAACACGACCCTGGCCTGCGCTCTGGTGGTGTTCGTGGCCTATAACCTGTACGGGTTCAAGGAGCACGGGCTCGCGTACCTGAAGCACTTCATGGGGCCGTTCTGGTGGCTCGCCTGGCTCATGATCCCCATCGAGATCATCTCGCACCTGGCCCGGCCCATGAGCCTGAGCCTTCGTCTGTTCGGGAACATCATGGGGGACCACAAGGTGGGCGCCATCTTCTTCATGCTGGTGCCTTTGGCCGTGCCGGTGTTCACGCTGGTGCTGGGCCTGTTCGTGTCGTTCGTGCAGACCTTCGTGTTCATGCTGCTCACCATGGTGTACCTGTCGGGCGCCATCGAGCACGCGGAACATTAAAGAGGTAGTTTTCGGCTACGCGGGTCGAGAAAAGGGCCTGCGTTCTTCAAAAACCCAGAGGAGAGGAGGTGAGAGACATGCTCAAGCGGATCTGGACCATCGCACCCATGGCCTTCATGGCCGTCGCCATGGCCGCCCCGGCGTTCGCTGCCGAGGCCGGCGCCGAGGGCGCCGAGAACCTGGCCCTGCGCGGGCTGCTGGCCCTGTCGGCCGGCTTCGCCATCGCCATCGCCGCCGCGTTCGGCGCCCTGGGTCAGTCCAAGGGTCTTGCGGCCGCCCTGGAGGGCATCGCCCGCAACCCCGCCGCCAGCGGGAAGCTGGTGACCCCGATGATCATCGGCCTCGCCATGATCGAGTCGCTGGTGATCTACGCCCTGGTCATCGCGCTGATGATCGTGCTGAAGCTGTAGGAGGCCGTTTCTCCTACCGGCTTCTTCATCTCGATTCGTTTCGAGGGCAGGGAGATCTCCCTGCCCTTTTTGTTTTTTTCCGCTTCGGCCGACGGTCCTCGGTCTGGGGCCCCGTGGCACACGCGGATGCCCCCTTCCGGAACACGGCCGAAAATCGGCTCGTCACCTTACCATTTCGCGGTCCGAGCCTCGGAGGCGCTGCGCGGCGAGTTGGGGGGCCGCACCCGGCTCTCCGGCCACCCCCCTGCCCCTCCGACCAGGGAGCGATGGCGCTTATTTGTCCGCCAGGTTGGTACTAATACCAACGGAACTATCGTCAGATCTCCGGCCTTCACAAGGGAACCAGCGGGTGGGGGGCTGGTGGAGAGCCGGGCGCGGCCCCTTACGTCGCCGCGCCCTCACCCGGCTTGGATCGCTTTGGAAGTTCAGGAACTTCCGCCACCGGCGCCCCGGCCTACCGGGCTGACAACGGCATGCGAAGGCGCGGCGAAAAGGGTGCCGCACTCGCGCCCGGCCGGAGCCAGTCCCCCACCCGCGTCCGGCAATACCTTCGTAGGCCTTAGTAATTCTACTTTGTCAGATTCGCCGAGGCCTTGGCAAAGAGCGGGTCCGGAAGTATAGTAGCTCTGGGATTCATCGTAACACTTTGAAATAAAAGGAGGATTAGAATGATTACTAAATAGGAACTGACTAGGTAATAATTCTTCTAATCTAGCCAGCTCCCCTCACCCCCTCGCGGAGTTGGAGCACGACCTGGATCGGTTCACAGCACGCTACCGATCGCATTTCACCTCTCGTACCCGCTCGTGCGTGAAGGCCGCCGAGGCGTATTTTGCCGGCTTGGCGCAAGCCCGGAAGCGAAACATGGAGCGCATCGCAGAAGTCGTTCCGGACGCCGACGACCAACGCCTGCAGCATTTTGTGTCGTACTCCCCGTGGGATCACCGCGAGGTGATCGACCATGTGGCCCGTGACGCCGACCGGTTGTTGGGAGGCTCCCCCAACACGTGTCTGATCGTGGACGAAAGTGGGTTCCCCAAGAAGGGCGACCGATCGGTTGGCGTTGCGCGCCAGTGGTGTGGGCGCCTGGGCAAGGTGGAGAACTGCCAGGTGGGCGTGTTTGCCGCCCTGGCCCGCGACGGGGAGGTGACGCTCACCGATGCACGGCTGTACCTGCCGAAGGCGTGGGCCGAGGATTCGGCCCGGTGCAAGCGGGCGAAGGTTCCGGAAGCCGAGCGGGGGTATCGCACCAAACCGGAACTGGCCTTGGAGATGGTTCGGCACGCCCGGCGCCTGGGGGTGGAGTTCGCCTGGGTGGGGGCAGATTCGTTCTACGGGGCCGACCCGAAGTTCCTGCGGGGGTTGGACGCCGACGGGGAAGTGTTCGTGGTGGATGTGAAGGCGTCCCAGCGGATCTACCTGGAGGATCCTCGGCCCCAGGTACCCCCGCGGCGCAGTGCGCGTGGGAGAGCGCCCCAACGGCCTCGGGCGCAGGGGCCGGAACCGATCCGGGTGGATGCGTGGGTGCGCAACCAACCGGGGGAGGCCTGGCGGCGTTTGTCGTATCGGGACTCCACGAAGGGCCCACTGTGGGTGGAGGTGCTTCACCGCAGAGTGTGGGTGTGGGACGGGCGGGAGTCCAAGGCCCACTGCTGGCACCTGATTGTGCGGCGCTCGGTGCGCAACCCGGGGGAGATCAAGTACACGCTGAGCAACGCGCCGGAGCAGACGTCGGTGCGGCGATTGGCGTACATGCAGGGGCAGCGCTATTGGGTGGAGCGAAGCCTGCAGGAGGCCAAGAGCGAAGTGGGCATGGCCGAGTATCAGGTGCGGTTGTGGCAGGGGTGGCATCACCACATGGCGATGGTGCTGATGGCGTTGTTGTTCTTGTTGGAGGCACGCCGAAAGCATCGTGGTGCGTTCCCCTTGTTGAGCGCGCGCGACGTGCGGGAAGTGCTCAGCGTTTTGCTGCCGCGCGCGAACGCGACACTGGAAGACGCCTTGGCGCAGATGGCCCGACGTCACCGGCGAAGGGCATCCGCGATGGCATCGCACACCAGAAAAGCCAATCAAAGCCAAGCGTTATGAAAATCTGACAAAGTAGAAGTAATAAAAAAGGGGCGGCCGATCATCGGCCGCCCATGGCGAAAGGGCTTCCCAGTAACTTCGGTCGTCGGTCGTTGGTCGAAATCTCGTCTCGGCATCGGAGTCGGGGGGCATGGGGTCTGCTGGAGATCAGGGGTCAGAGGACAGATGTCAGTGGACAGGTCGCGGTCCCACGACATCGCTGTAGCCGCATTGTTTTTGCCTTTCTTCTGGCTCCTGTCCCCTGAATTCTGGCCCCTGAAACCCATGCCCCGCCGCCGGCAATGAGCCCCGGACCAATGAACGTTACCCTCCCCACTGCCGGGCCCCGCAGGGGCCTGAGGGAGCCACTCCGCCGCTGCTAGAACTCCACGGCGAGCTGGGCGGTCGCCAGGTCCCGGGAGTCCACCCCTCCCCCAAAGTCCTCGTCGTACTCCCCGTGCAGGTACTCCAAGCTCAGGCTCACCCCCTCCATGGGCCCCCACGAAACGACCGCCCCGTACTGGAGCTCCGGCTGCCCCCCCAGCTCCCGGCTCCCCTCCACTCGCACCGCCACCTCCACCACCTCGCTCACGTCCCACGCCCCCTCCACGTTCCACGCCAGCGGCCGGTCCCCCCTGCCGTCCTCGTCCTCGTCCAGGTCCGCCTCGTCAAACGCCCCCACCGAACCCATCACCTCCCCCAACACCTCGAACGCTCCAAACCCCACCACCGCGTACGCGCTCCATCCCCCCACCCGGTCCCGGTACTCCCCCACCAGCTCCGCGTCCGTGTCCGCCAGGTCCGACAAAAAGCTCGCCCCCGCCTCCACCCCCTCCACCGGCGTCACCACCACGCTCACCCCCCAGTCCTTCACGTGGTCCTCCTCCGCCTCCCCCGCCCCGTTCACCTTCTCCGCGTCCCCGTTGAACACGAACGCGCTCGCCGTCCACCCCTCCCCCTCGTACCCCACCTGCACCGCCGTCTCCCGGATCTCGCCCAGCTCCAGGGTCAGGGGGTCCGAGATCATGTGGCTCGGGTACGCCCCGAACGGCAGGTACTGGCGGCCGAACCGGGCGGTCCAGCCGTCTCGGGCGTAGTCCACGGTGGCCTCGTCCACCTCGATGGGCTCGGTCTCGTCCTCCTCGAACAGCAGCACCAGGGCGGCGGTGAGCTGGTCGTTGACCTGGGCGTCGAACCCGAGCTGGGCGGTGGCCACGGTGAGGTCGCTGGTGGCCTCGCGGTCGCCGTCGGCAGGGTCGGTGCTCTCGTAGGCGGCCTCGAGCTCGAGCAGGCCGGAGAACGAGATCTTCTCGGAGATCTTGGTCATCAGGCCGGCCTGCTTCTTCTGCTGCAGGGTGTGGTAGAGCTCGGCGTTCTTCTTCTCCAACGCCTCCACCCGCTCCTCCAGCGTGGTCGCGGCCGAGGCGAGCCCCGGCACCAGAACCAAGGGGAGAGCAATGACGACTCGACGCATCTCGATCCTCCTGTGGCTGAAGTTCCGGCGCGGTGCGCGCACACGCCTCCTCCCCCGGGGTGAGCGGGCCTGGCACGCGGATCCAGATGCCGGAAGGGAAGAGAAAGAACGGGGCGGCCGCGATGGTGCGGCCGCCCCCCGGAACTACGTGGCCCTGGCGTGAGCCCGGCTCCGTCGGCGCAGCAGCAGACCGATCGCGGCGGCCACGGCCAGGGTGATCACTCCGCCCACGATGCCCGACACGCTGGTGCCCGGGTCGACCGCAGGCCAGGTTTCCGCTTCTGGGGCGGCGGCCCCCTCAGACTCTCCGGCATCCTTGAAGCCGTAGTCGGGCAGGAACGCGAGCTTCTCCTGGATCCGGGCCAAGGTGCCGTGGATCCCGTCGGACGGGGCCTCGAGCTCCTCGGAGCCGGTGACCCCCGCGATGGACCACTCGAGCCCGTCCGGGTGGGCCGAGGCGAACCACGACAGGGCCCCGCCCACCAGGAGGGCGGCCACCCCAAGCCCCACCAGGAGTTTCCGGTACCCCCCGGAGGTCTGGGGGGTGTGCCCCCCCAACAGGCCGGGTTCGGCCTTGCGGGCGAAGTTCACCACCGCGGCGGTCACGAACCCCTCGACCACGCCGATGGCCAGATGGATGGGTTGCATCAGGAGCACGAACTTGCTGAAGGGCAGGTCGGAGATGCCGGAGAACACGGTTTCCAGCACCACTCCGAACGCGCCGAGCTGAAGCGCCACCACGGCGGCGGCCACGCTGGCCAGGGTGAGGCGGCCCGGGCTGGGATCCTTGCCGGCCAGGGGCCGGAACACCAGGGGGTAGGCGACGAAGCAGGGGAACACCCCCATGTTGAAGATGTTGGCTCCCAAGGCCAGCAGCCCGCCGTCGGCGAAGAACAGCGCTTGCACCACCAGTACCGACGCGATGGTCAGGAACGCCGCATGGGGCCCGAGCAAGAGCGCCAGGAGGAGACCTCCCCCCAGGTGACCGCTAGACCCGGTGCCGGGGATCGAGAAGTTGATCATCTGGGCGGCGAACACGAAGGCTCCCAGCACACCCATCAGGGGCACCTTGCGGTCGTCGGCCTCCTCGTGCACCTTGCGGGCGCAGTACACGGTGGTGACGGCCGTGGCAGCCCACATGGCGCCACCGACTCCGGGGGAAAGAAGGGCATCGGCCATGTGCATCGCAACTCCTCCTGTGCTAAGGTTTCCAAACTTCGTGGCACCGGAGACTAGCGGGTCCCGGAACGCCGTGTCAATAATTTTATTTTCGTAGCACGATGGGGCCGTGAACGTGGCAACGATCGCACGATGAGGAGGACTCCATGACCCAGTTGACCCGGTTCGGGATCTCCATGGACACCCGGCTGCTGGAGCAGTTCGACGCCCTCGTGGCACGCAAGGGCTACGTGAACCGGTCGGAGGCCATCCGGGACCTGATCCGCAACGCCCTGGTGGAGGACCAGTGGAGCCGGGGCGATGAGGAGATTGTGGGGACCGTGACCCTGGTGTACGACCATCACGTGCGGGACCTGGCGGACAAGCTCACCGAGCACCAGCACGACCACCACGACGCCATCGTGTCGGCCCTGCACGTCCACCTGGACCACGATCACTGCCTGGAGGTGGTGGTCGTGCGGGGGCCGGCTCCCCGGGTGAAGCGGCTGGCCGACGAACTCATCGGCACCAAAGGGGTCAAGCACGGCAAGCTGGTGATGACCACCACCGGCCGGGGGATCGTGTAGGCATGGCCGGCGTCGAGCGCGCGTTCCTCGACCTGGGGCGGCTGGACCGCCTCGCCTACGCCGACACACCCGTGCACCGTTTGGACCCCAGGGCGAAAATCGTGGCCACGCTGGTGTACCTGGTGGCGGTGGTGTCCCACGGCAAGTACGAGGTGTCGGGGCTGCTGCCCTACGCCCTGTTCCCCGCGGTGTTGATCGCCCAAGCGGACCTGCCCCTGGGCTACCTGATCCGGAAGCTTTTGGTGGTGGCTCCGTTCGCGGTGCTCGTGGGCGCCGCAAACCCGTGGCTCGACCGCACCCCGATGTTGTCCGTGGGGCCGGTCACGGTCACCGGGGGATGGATGAGTTATGCCTCGATCCTGGTGCGGTTCGTCCTGACCATCGGCGCGGCCCTGGTGCTGGTGGCCACCACGGGGTTCTACGGAGTGTGCCTGGGGCTTCGTCGGCTCGGCACCCCCAGGGTCATGGCTGTGCAGCTGCTCCTCCTCTACCGGTACCTGTTCGTGCTCGCGGACGAGGCCTTGCGCCTCGTTCGGGCCCGGGGCCTGCGCAGCTTCGGGCGGAGAGGCACGGGGCTGGGCGTGTACGGCTCATTGGTGGGGCACCTGCTCCTACGCACGCTGGACCGGGCCCGGCGCATCCACACCGCGATGCTGTGCCGCGGGTTCTCCGGCGAGTTTCGCACCTTGCGAACGCTCCGGTTCCGGGGGGCGGACTGGGCGTTCTTGCTCGGGTGGTCCGCTCTGTTCGTGATGTTCCGGCTGGTCAACGTGCCCCGCCTGGTGGGAGCGCTGTTCGTCTGAAACCAAGTTGCCATTCATCTGATACCAATTTGCGATTCTGGCCCCTGACACGGCCACGCCCGGCTCTCCGGCAGGTCCCCTCCGAGCAGGGAGCGGTGGCGCCTGTGTATCCGCCGAGTCAATATCAACAGGATTCGCCCATGAGCCATCACATCGTCGAGGTGACGGACCTGGAGTTCACCTACCCGGACGGCACGCCGGCCCTGGCCGGGGTGTCGTTCCGGATCACCCACGGGGAGTCGGTGGCCGTGGTCGGCGCCAACGGCGCCGGCAAGTCCACCCTGCTCCTGCACCTGAACGGCGTCCTGGTGCCCCAGAAGGGCGCGGTGCGCGTCGGGGAGATCCCCCTGACCCGTCAGACCCTGCCCGAGATCCGGAAGACCGTGGGCATGGTGTTCCAGGACCCGGACGATCAGCTGTTCATGCCCACGGTGTACGAGGACGTGGCCTTCGGCCCCCTGAACCTGGCCCTGCCCCCGGACGAGGTGGAGCGCAGGGTCCGAACCGCCCTGGAGCGGGTGGGGGCCTGGGACCTGCGGGACCGGCCGCCCCACCGGCTGTCCGGGGGCGAGAAGCGGGCCGTGGCAATCGCCACCGTGCTCGCCATGGGGCCCGACATCTTGGTGATGGACGAGCCCACCTCCAATCTGGATCCCCGGGCCCGCCGCCGGCTGATGGAGCTGCTGGCCTCGTTCGAGCACACCAAGATCATCGCCACCCACGACCTGGACATGGCCCTGGAGCTGTGCCATCGCACCATCGTGGTCCACGACGGCCGGATCACCCGGGACGGGCCCACCGCCGAGGTGTTCACGGACGATGAACTCCTGGAGCGAAGCGGCCTGGAGCGGCCCCTGGGGCTGCGGGCCTGTCCCGTGTGCGGCTCGCTCCCCATGGGCCGGCCCGACGCTGCTGAAGGTTGACATGCGCAGTGCGGCGTGGTACCAACACGTGCCATGCGGATGACGATCGTGTTCCCGACCCCGAAGGCGATGGATCGAGCTAGCGACGCGGCCGCTGCGGCCGCCTGGCTCTGTCGCGCCCGTGGGCCGGGAGTCGGAGGGTAGCACGCCCCATCCGCCATCCCGACGAACCAAGGCCACGGGCAACGCGCCCGTGGCCTTTTTTATTGGCCCGGCGGCAAAATAGGCGCGCCGCCTCGGAGGGCGGGGCAAGGGGCCTGGTTCCGGCGGGCGCTCCGGCAGACCCCATGCCCCACCGAGGGTTTGGCGGCGGCTCGAGAGCCGCCCAGCGGGCCGAAGGCCCGACCGACGACCAACGACCAACGACTGACGACCGCCGTCGTGAAGGAGTTTTCGAGGATGCGAAAGAACATCGTCCACGTGGGAGCCGGTGAGCTCTCCTACGAGATCCGGGCCATCGTGAGCGTGGGGGAGGAGCTCCAGCGCCTGGGAGTGCCGGTGAGGTGGGAGAACATCGGCGACCCGGTGGCCAAGGGGGAGGTCGTGCCCCGTTGGATGAAGGAGGTGGTGGCGGACCTGGCCCTCCAGGACTGCTCGTACGCGTACTGCCCCACCAAGGGGCTGCCGGAGACCCGGCAGTTCCTGGCCGAGCGGGTCAACGCCCGCGGCGGCGTTCGGATCTCGGCCGAGGATATCGTGTTCTTCAACGGCCTGGGCGACGCGATCCAGAAGGTGTACGGGTTTCTGCGGCGCGAAGCCCGGGTGATCGGGCCCTCCCCGGCCTACACCACCCACTCCTCGGGCGAGGCGGCCCACGCGGGCCAGAAGCCCGTGTGCTACCGCCTCGATCCCGATCGGGGCTGGATGCCGGATCTCGAGGACCTGCGGCTGTCCGTGAAGTACAACCCCTCGGTGGCGGGGCTGCTGATCCTCAACCCGGACAACCCCACCGGTGCGGTGTACCCTCCGGAGGTCCTGGAGGAGATGGTGGCCATCGCCCGGGAGTTCGACCTGTTCGTGGTGGCCGACGAGATCTACGCGAACCTGGTGTTCGACGGGGTCCGCACCTGCCAGCTCGCCGACGTGATCGGCGACGTGCCGGCCATCTCCATGAAGGGGATCAGCAAGGAGCTGCCCTGGCCCGGAGCCCGGTGCGGCTGGATCGAGGTGTACAACGCCGAGAAGGATCCCGTGTTCCGGCGATACGTCCAGAGCATCGTGGACGCGAAGATGGTGGAGGTGTGCTCTACCACCCTGCCCCAGAAGGCGATCCCCCCGATCCTGAGCCACCCCGAGTACCCCCGGCATCTTCAGGAGCGCCGCAGGCGGTACGCCCGCTACGCCGAGATCGCCTGCGACATTCTGGGCGACGTGCCGGGGGTCCAAGTGGTCCGGCCCGGCGGCGCGTTCTACCTGACCGTGCGGTTCCTGCCGGGCAGCCTGAGCACCCGCCAGACCCTGGAGGTGGCGCAGGAGCCGGTGCGCCACCTGGTGGAGCGGCTGGTGGCGGAGCCGGGCACCACCCTGGACAAGCGGTTCGTGTACTACCTGCTGGCCTCGGCCGGGGTGTGCGTGGTGCCCCTGAGCTCGTTCGCCACGGAGGAGCAGGGGTTTCGCATGACGCTGCTCGAGCCGGACGAGGCGCGGTTCCGGGAGACCCTGACCATTGTGGCGGACTCGATCCGCGCGTATCTCGCCTCGGACGAAAGCCCCGCCGAGGTCGAGCTCCGGGCAGCCGGATAGGGACAGGAGGCCCTTTGCCGTGGAGATCTGTCAACGAAACGAGCCGGTCGAGGCCGGCGCTCCCGCTTTGCTACCCTACCCGTCCAAGCTGTTCGTCGAGACCACCACCCGGTGCAACCTGCGATGCGCCATGTGCGTGAAACAGACCCCGGACAACGGCGTTGCGGAGGGAGACCTGGACGACGCCGTGTTCGCGGGGCTGGAGCCCGCCTTCGCCCGGCTGGAGACCCTGATCCTGTCGGGAATCGGGGAGCCCCTCCTCCACCCCCGCCTCGAGGAGTTTATCCGGCAGGCACGATCGGTCATGCCCGCCGGTGCCACCATCGGGTTCCAGACGAACGGCCTCCTCCTGGACGAGGACCGGGCGCTCCGGCTGGTGGAGGCCGGCCTGGACCGGATCTGCCTGTCGCTCGACGCGGTGAACCCGGCCACCTTCCGCCGCATCCGCGAAGGGGGCGAGGTGGGAGCCCTGGACCGGGCGTTCCGGGCCCTGGGCCGGGCCGAAAAGGTCGTGGGCCGGCGCGTGGAGAAGGGCATCGAGTTCGTGGCCATGCGCGACAACGTGGCCGAGCTGCCCGACGTGGTCCGGTGGGCCGTGTCCCGGGGCGCCGCCTTCGCCCTGGTGACCCAGGTGCTCCCCTACGACGAGCATCTGGTTCAACAGGCGGCCTACGACCCGAACACCGACGTGGCCGTGGCGTTCTTCGAGCCGTGGCGCCGGCGGGCCGAGGCCGAGGGCATCGACCTCGACCGGTACTTCGAGGTGCTCTGGAAGTACACCAAGAGCCCCGAGGACGAGCGGATCGTGGCCTTCGTGGAGGCCATGAAGGCCGACGCCCACGCCCGGGACATCTTCGTGAACGTGCAGAAGATCCTGGAGCGGGACGAGGCCTGGATGGACCGGGTGGGGCGGATCTTCGACGAGGCCGCCCGGTTGGCCTCGGAGCTCGGCCTGGACCTGCGGCTGCCCGAGGTGGTGCCCCGGGGGGACCGGCGGTGCGACTTCGTGGAGGAGGGGGCGGCGTTCGTCAGCTGGGACGGCGCGGTGCATCCCTGCTACTTCCTGTGGCACGGGTATCGGTGCTTCATCAACGGCCGGGAGAAGTTCGTCCGGCCCCGGGTGTTCGGCCGGGTGCCGGAGCAGGGTATCCTGGAGGTCTGGAACGACCCCGCCTTCCGGAGCTTTCGGCAGAGCGTCATCCGGTACGACTACCCGTTCTGCTCCGACTGCAACCTGGCCAAGTGCTGCGACTACGTCCAGGCCGAGGAGTTCGAGCAGGACTGCTACCTGAACGCCGAGCCCTGCGGTGACTGCCTGTGGTGCAAGGGGGTGTTCCAGTGCCTGCGGTGAGCAGGCGAGGTGGCCGCCTTCCCGGGAACTTCCGCTAGGACGATTGAAAACCTCCCGGATTCCCACGCGTTCTAGGAACCACCAAACCTCTTCGCCTTTACCTCGCGGCTCGGGGGCATGGTTTAGTTTCTGATCTCTGGCCCGCCCCGAACTGCTAATCCCAACGAAAGTGTTGCCAGGCCCGTGTCCCCTTCCCCTTGGGGAGTGCGGGGTGGGGGTCTGGTGGAGCACCGGGTGCGGCCCCTTAGCTCGCCGCGCCCTCCGAACGTCTGAACCGCCGCCGGATCCCAAGGGTTTCGTTGCGGTGGCCTGGATCGACGCGCAAGCGGCGGCATGAGAAGGCGCGGCGATCGGATGCCGCACTCGCGCCCGGCCGGAACCAGGCCCCCACCCCGCACCCTGGCAATACGTTTGCAGGTAACAAAAGCTACCCCTCCCCGTTGCCGGGCCCCGCGGGGGCCTGATGGGGCTCTCCCCTTGACACGGGGGGCTGGTTCTGGGATTTTACTGCCCGGTAAGTAAACCGATCCAGGAGGCGACCGTGGCCCAACCATCGCCCGTGCGGGAGGACCGGCGGGAGCAGATCTTCGCGGCAGGAGCCCGACTGTTCGCCGAGAAGGGGTACGAGCGCACGAGCTTGCAGGACGTGGCCGACGCCCTGGGGGTGACGAAGCCCGCCTTCTACTACTACTACCGGTCCAAGGAGGAGCTGCTGTTCGAGATCCTGTCGTTCTCCATGGACCGGGTCACCGACGACATCAAGGCCGCGCTGTGCCTGGACGCCCCGCCCGAGGAGCGGGTGCGGGAGTGGATCCGCCGCTACGTGAGGTTCTTCACGGCACACCCCCACGAGCTCACCCTGCTCTCCACGGCCATCGACTCCCTGGGGCCCGACCGGCGCGAGCGCCTGAAGGCGCGCCAACGCAGGTACCTGGACATGGCCCGGCGCCTCGTGGCGGCAATCAAGGCGCCCGGCTCGGGGCTAGACGACACGGTGAGCGCGTTCGCCCTACTGGGCATGATGAACTGGATCTTTCAGTGGTACCGACCGGCCGGCCCCGTGGCCCCGGAGGCCCTGGCCGACCACTTCTACCGGATCTTCGTCTACGGGGTGAGCCGGGTTGAACCCGGCGGCAACTAGTGTCGTGTTTTGGAACTTTCGTGGTTTTTCCAGCGGGTGGGGCTAGGGGTTCAAAGGACAGATTTCAGCTCCGTAGGCCGCGAGGCAGCCTGTTCGCGAGGTGCAGACTTTATGTGCGTCTCGGTCCGAGCGGTGCGTGCGGGGCATGGGGCCTACCTCCGGCCGGGCGCGAAGCCGAGCGTTGAGATTCGCCGCGCAGGCACAAGACACGGGAGTTGGTTTCATCACGGGTGCGCGCAAGGGGACCCTTTCGCGGTCCGAACGCTGGAGGCGCTGCGCGGCGAGCATAGGGGCCGCGCCCGGCTCTCCGGCAGACCCCATGCTCCCCGAGCTTTGACCGCCGGGTCGAAAGCCAGTTGGAAGCCGACAGGGGACAGGACATCTCGAAATGGCGCTCCTTCTGATTGGCTGGAGTAATCCCCCTCTCTGTCCACTGTCATCTGAATTCTGGCCCCCGATCCGGCCGCATCCGGCGCTCCGGACGGATCCTATGCCGCCCGGACGTGTGGTGACGTCGGAGATCAGGGAGGTTTTCGGGCATTCTGGCCTTCCGGCCTTCCAGCCTTCTAGCTTTCCAGCCTTCCAGCCTTTCAAAGGAGCGTTCCATGACCCAGTTCGCCCTGACCCCGGAACAGCGCGACATCCAACAGGCGGCCCGGGAGTTCGCCCAAGGGGAGTTCCCCAAGTACGCCCGGGAGGCGGACGAGGCGGAGGAGTGCCCCAGGAAGCTGTACCGCCAGGCGGCTGAGCTCGGGTTCCAGGGCCTGTTCTTCCCCGAGGAGTACGGCGGGGCCGGCTTGGGCTACCTGGAGTTCTGCCTGGTGGTCGAGGAGTTCTGGCGGGCCGACCCCGGGCTGGGCCAGGCCCTCGGGTCGGTGGTGTTCGGGTCGGACCTGATCCTGCTCTACGGCACCGAGGAGCAGAAGCAGAGGTATCTGCCGCCGTTGACCACGGGCGAGGCGATCATGGGCGCCGCGATCACCGAGCCCGACGCCGGCAGCGACATCTCGGCGGCCCGCACCACGGCCGTGCTCGACGGCGACGAGTGGGTGATCTCGGGAACCAAGATCTTCATCACCAACGGGACCATCGCCAACTTCCTGATCGTGTACTGCCTGACCGATCCGGAGGCCCCCGGCCGCCACGGCCGCCACTCCTGCATCCTGGTCGAGACCGATCGGCCGGGGTTCCAGGCCACCAAGCTCAAGGGAAAGATGGGCATCCGGGCCTCGGACACGGCCGAGGTGGTGCTGGACGAGGTACGGGTGCCGGCCACGAACCTGATCGGGACCCGGGGCGAGGGGTTCCGGCAGTTCATGGAGTTCTTCAACCGCACCCGGCTCCACGTGGCCGCCCAGGGCATCGGCGTGGCCCAGGGCGCCCTGGACAAGGCGGTGCGCCACGTGCGCCAGCGCGAGCAGTTCGGTCGGCCGCTGGCCTCGTTCCAGGGGGTGCAGTTCAAGATCGCCGAGATGGCCACCCGGGTGGAGGCGGCCCGCAGCCTGCTGTACCGGGCGGCGGCCCTGGTGGACGCGGGCACGGTGGACCACCGGCTGATCGCCATGGCCAAGTGGCTGGCTGGCGAGACCGGGGTCCGGGTCACCGACGAGGCCCTGCAGCTCCACGGCGGGTACGGGTACCTGGCCGAGAACGACGTGGAGCGGTTCTACCGCGACGCCAAGATCGTCGAGATCTACGAGGGCACGAAAGAGGTGGAGAAGCAGATCGTGGCTCGGGGGGTGATCGGGCGGCCGGGTTGATGGTTTTTTCGCCTCCCAGCCTCCTAGCCTTTTAGCCTTCCAGCGGGCGAAGGCCCAAAAGAGGTGGTTCGTGGGCAAGTTGCGGGACATCGAAGGGGTTCCCCTGGCCGAGCGGTACGAGCTCGCGGCGTGCCTCCAGTGCGGCCGCTGCACCGGGGGGTGCCCGGTGGGGCTGCGCTCCCCCTTGAACTCCCGGCGGCTCCTGTACGAGGCGTTGATCCGGGAGGACGGCGAGGTGCTGGTGGAGCGCGAGGAGGTGTGGGACTGCACGGCGTGCCGCACCTGCGCCGACCGGTGCCCCCGGGGCCTGGAGCCCGTGGCCGTGATCCGGGAGATCCGGACCCTCAAGATCGAGGAGGGCCGGATCCCCCAGACCGTGATGGACGCGCTGGAGTCCGCCCTCAAGCACGGGAACCCCTGGGGCCGTTCCCGCCGGAAGCGCTTCGCCTGGGCCGACGGCCTGGGGGTGCCGACCCTGGAGGAGGGGGACGAGGCGCCGAACCTGTGGTTCGTGGGGTGCACCCCGGCCTACGACCCCCGGTGCCAGGAGGCGGCCCGGGCCCTGGCCGGGATTCTGCGGGCCGCCGGGTACCCGTTCACCACCCTGGGCAACGAGGAGTCGTGCTGCGGCAGCGAGATGCTGCGGCTGGGGGAGCTGGGGCTGTTCGAGGAGTTGGCCGAGGCGAACCAAGCGCTGCTGGACGAGGTGGCCCCGGAGACGGTGCTGACCACCTCGCCCCACTGCATGAACGCGCTGCGCACCGACTACGACCCGGCGGTGTCCGCCCTGCACTTCTCCCAGGTGCTGGCCCGCCTGGCGGGCGAGGGCCGGATTCCGTTCCGGCGGGAGGTGCCGCTGCGGGTCGCCTTTCACGATCCCTGCTACCTGGGCAAGCAGAACGGGGTGTACGAGGAGCCCCGGGCGGCGATCGCGGCCGTGCCCGGGGTGGAGCTGGTGGAGTTCGACCGCTCGCGCGAGCGCAGCCTGTGCTGCGAGGGTGGGGGCGGACGCATGTGGCTCGAGGGGCTCGGCGAGGGCGAGCGAAACGCCCAGCAGCGGGTTCGCACCGCCGCTGACATGGGGGTGGACGCCGTGGTCACGGCCTGCCCGTTCTGCCTGCTCACGCTGGAGGACGCCCGCAAGACCGCGGGGCTGGAGGACGCCCTGGAGATCGTGGACTTGGCCGAGCTCGTGTGGAGGGGGGTGGAAGATCTCCCAGACCCCTGCGGGCTAGAGACTAGAAACTAGAGGCCAGGAACTAGCGTTTCGCTTCGCAAAAAGTATGCGGATTGCGGTGGTGGGGCTGGGGGATCCGACGAAGCGCGACGGCCGAGCAGCCTGGGCCGCCCGGCGCCAGGGGAGCGGCCGCGGCGCGTGCTCTCACGCGGCGCAGCGGACCGCGCCGAGGCGGCCCCTGCGAGGCCGTTCAGCGAAGGAGGAGCCCCCAGCCCCACCACCCCCTGGGAATACCACTAGATTCCGGAAACGCTACACCAGCTGCCCAGCCGCCTAGCGGGCCGAAGGCCCAAGACAAAGGAGAGGTGCGATGAACCTAGCGGTGTTTGTGAAGCACGTGCCCGACGCGGCCGAGGCGGATCTCCGGATCGGCCCCGACGGCCGGTCGGTGCGCGCCGAGGACCTGCCGTTTCAGATGAACGAGTGGGACCGGTTCGCCCTGGAGGAGGCGGCCCGCCTCAAGGAGGCCACGGGCGGCTCCCTGACCGCGTTCCTGATCGGCCCGGGCGAGCACGAGGACAGCTTGAGGAGGTGCCTGGCCGTGGGCGCCGACCGGGCCGTGCGGGTCTGGGACGAGTCGTTTCCCGCCCTGGGGCCGGCGGCCGTGGCCCGGGCCCTGGCCGCTGCGGTCGGGGAGGAGCGGTTCGACCTGTACCTGTGCGGGGCCCAGGCGGCGGACGACGGGTATGCCGTGGTGGGGCCGACCCTCGCGGTGCTCCTGGGGGTGCCCTGGGCCGCGCTGGTGTGCCGGTTGGAGCTGCAGGACGGCCGGATCGTGTGCGATCGGGAGCTGGAGGCGGGGTGGTTCGAGCGGGTGGAGCTGGAGCTGCCGGCGTTGGTGACCGTCCAGACCGGCATCAACGAACCCCGGTACGTCTCGATCCTGGGCATCCGCAAGGCCCGGTCCAAGCCCCTGGAGGTCCGAGGCCTGGCCGACCTGGGCGTCGATCCGGACGAGATCGGCCGGCTGGGGGCGTTGACCATGCTGGAGGCGCTGGAGCCGCCCCCCCCCGGCCGCGAGGCCGAGATGCTGGAGGGGAGCCCGGCCGAGGTGGCCCGGAAGGCCGTGGCCGTGCTGCGGGAGAAGGGAGGTGTGCTGTGAGCGTGTGGGTGATCGCGGAGCACCGCAACGGCGAGCTCCGGGAGGTGACCGGCGAGCTGGTGGCCACGGCCCGGGCGCTGGGCGCGGGGCCGGTCACCGCGGTGGTACTGGGCGGCCCCGGCGAGACCGAAGCCCCGGCCGCGGGCCTGCCGGCCGGGATCGACCGGGTGGTCCGGGTGGAGCACGAGAGCCTGGCCGGGTTCAACGGGGTGGCCGTGGCCGCGGCCCTCGAACGGATGGCGACCCGGGAGCGGCCGGCCGTGGTCCTGGGCGCCCACTCGGCCGCCGGCATGGACTGGGCCCCGGCCCTGGCCGCGGGGCTGGGTGCGCCGGTGGCCACCGACGTGCTCTCCCTGCAACGGGACGACAGCGGATTCCTGGCGGTTCGCACGGTGTACGCCGGCAAGCTCCAGGCCCGGGTGCGGCTGGCCCAGGCGCCCACCGTGGTGGTGACCCTCCGGCCCGGCGCCGCGGAGGCGGCGCCGGGGTCGGCCGAGGTGCCGGCCGAGACCGAGGCCGCCGAGGTGCCGGCCGAGGTGGGCCGGAGGTTCGTGGAGTGGATCCAGGAGGCCGCAGGAGAGGTGGACATCACCCAGGCCGACGTGCTGGTCAGCGTGGGCCGGGGCATCGGAGACCCCGAGGATCTGGACGTGGCCCGGGAGCTGGCCGAGGCGCTGGGCGCCACCCTGTCGTGCTCGCGGCCCGTGGTGGACCTGGGCTGGTTGCCCAAGGAGCGCCAGGTGGGCATCTCGGGCAAGACGGTGAAGCCCAAGGTCTACATCGCCCTGGGCATCTCCGGCGCGTTTCAGCACGTGACCGCCATGAAGGACGCGGGCTTGATCCTGGCCGTGAACAAGGACCCCAAGGCCCCGATCTTCCGGGTGGCCCACTACGGCATCGTGGGGGACCTGTTCAAGGTGGTGCCCGAGCTCACCAAGGCGGTGCGCGAGGCCCGGGGCTGAGGCCCGTGCTCTCCGTTTCCCAGGGCCCGCAGGGAGCCTGATCGTTGCGCCGTGCCCTCGTCGTCGGCGCCGGCATCGCCGGCATCCAGGCCGCGCTGGACCTGGCCGAAGCCGGGGTGGAGGTGGTGCTCGTGGAGCGGGCGGAGTACGTGGGGGGGAACATGGCCCGCCTCGACAAGACCTTCCCCACCCTGGACTGCTCCTCGTGCACCCTGACCCCCCGCACCTCGGAGGTGGGCCGCCACCCCCGGGTGCGGCTGCTCACCCGCACCGAGGTGGAGGGGGTGGCGGCCGAGGGCACCGGGTTCCGGGTGCGGCTCCGGGTGCGGCCCCGGTACGTGGACCCGGAGGCGTGCGTGGCGTGCGGCCGGTGCGCCGAGGCGTGCCGGCTGGCCGGACGGGTGCCGCGGGGGTTCGACCTGGGGCTCTCCAAGGGCGCGGCCATCGACCTCGCGTTCCCCCAGGCCGTGCCCGCGGCCTACGCCGTGGACCCCGCCAGGTGCCTGCAGCTCACCCGGGGCCGGTGCGGCCGCGACGGGCCCCGGTGCGTGGCGGCCTGCGACGTGGGCGCGATCCGGTTGGACGAGGCCGAGCGGCGCGAGCAGGTGCGGGTGGACGCCGTGGTGGTGGCCGCCGGGTACCGTCTGTACCGGCCCGGCGACCCGGCCGAGGGCCGGCCCGAGCTGGGGTTCGGCCGGTATCCCCAGGTGGTGACCAACCTCCAGATGGAGCGGCTCCTGTCGGCCTCGGGCCCCACCGGCGGCGAGGTGCGGGTCGGGGATCGGACCCCCTCGCGGATCGTGTTCCTCCAGTGCGTGGGCTCCCGCGACCGCACGGTTGGCGCGGCCCACTGCTCCCGGGTGTGCTGCATGGCGAGCATGAAGCAGGCCCTGGTGCTCCGGGAGAAGCTGCCGGACGCGGCGGTCACGGTGCTCTACATGGACCTTCGTTGCTTCGGCAAGGGGTACGAGGAGTTCCTGGAGCGGGCCCAGCGCGCGGGCGTGGTGGTGCGGCGGGGGAACCCGGCCGAGGTGTACCGCCGGGCCGACCGGGTGGCGGTGCGGTTCGAGGACACCCTGCTCGGCCGGGTCGAGGAGCTGCCGGCCGATCTGGTGGTGCTGGCGGCGGGGCTGCGGCCCGCCGAAGGCCTGACCGAACTCGCCCGCACCGTGGGCGTGGGGCTGGGCCCGGACGGCTTCCTGGAGCCGGCGGACCGGCGCGACCCGGCCGTGTCGGGCCGGCCCGGGGTGTTCCTGGCCGGGACCTGCCTGGGCCCCATGGACATCCCCGACGCGGTGGCCTCGGGATCGGCCGCGGCCGGCGCCGCGCTCGCCCACCTGGCCCGGGGGGCGGGCCGGTGAGCCGGCGGGTGGCGGTGTACCTGTGCCACTGCGGCCGCAACATCGCGGCCACGGTGGACGTGCGGGCCGTGGCCGAGCGCCTGGCCGGCGAGGCCGGGGTGGTGTTGGTGCGGGACTACCCGTACCTGTGCTCCAAGCCCGGCCAGGATCTGATCCGGGCCGACGTGGAGGCCGGTTGGGCCGACCGGGTTGTGGTGGCGGCCTGCTCGCCCCGGATGCACGAGGAGACGTTCCGCAGGGTTCTGGCCGAGGCGGGTCGGAACCCCCACCTGCTCCAGCACGTGAACGTGCGGGAGCAGTGCGCCTGGGTCCATCCGGAGCCCGCGGTGGCCACGGCCAAGGCCCGGGCGCTGGTGGCCATGGGAGTGGCCCGGGTGCTCCGCCACGAGCCCCTGGAGGCCGGCGAGGCCGCGGTGGAGCGGCGGTGCCTGGTGGTGGGCGGCGGCCCGGCCGGCCTGACCGCGGCCGACACCCTGGCCGGGGCCGGCATCGAGGTGGTTCTGGTCGAGCGGGCCGAGCGGCTGGGCGGGAGGGCCCGGGACCTCGGCCGGGCCTTCCCGGGGGGCGAGCCGGTGGGCCCCTGGCTCGAAGCCCTGGTGGGCCGGGTGACCGGCCGGCCCGCGGTCTCCGTGCGGACCGGGGCCCGGGTGGTCGGGGTGGAGGGGGTCCCGGGCGCGTTCCGGGTGGGGATCGCCTCGCCGGACGGCCGGGCCGAGGAGACCGTGGGGGCGCTGGTGGTGGCCACGGGATACGGCCTGTACGCCCCCGACTCTCCCCGGGAGGGCCGGCCCGAGCTCGGGTACGGAACGGTGCCCGGGGTGGTCACCCAGGCCGAGCTCGAGGAGCGGCTCCGCTCCGGCGAGGGCCCGGTGGCGGTGGGCGGCCGGCCGGTGGAAGGGGTCGTGTTCGTGCAGTGCGTGGGCTCCCGCGACCGCACGGCCGGTGCGTTCCACTGCTCGCGCGTGTGCTGCATGGTCAGCGTGCGCCAGGCCCGGGAGCTGCGGGCCCGCAACCCGGGTGCCCGGGTTCGGGTGCTCTACATGGACCTGCGGGCCTACTCCCGGGGGGCGGAGGAGGACTACGAGGCCGCCGGTCGAGAGGGGGTGGAGTTCCGGCGGGGCGGGGTGTCCGAGGTGTTCGCACGGGAGGGGCGGGCGGTGGTGCGGTTCGAGGACACCCTCGTGGGCCGGGTCGAGGAGGCGCCGGCCGACCTGGTGGTGCTGGCCTGCGGGGCCCGTCCCCGCCCCGACGCGTCGGAGGTGGCCCGGGCCCTGGGCCTCGGCCGGGGGCCGGACGGGTTCTTCCTGGAGGCCCACCCGAAGCTCCGGCCGGTGGAGGCCGCGTCGGCCGGGGTGCTCCTGGCCGGGGCGTGC
The DNA here is from genome assembly GCF_000526155.1 of Deferrisoma camini S3R1. NCBI lineage: Bacteria > Pseudomonadati > Thermodesulfobacteriota > Deferrisomatia > Deferrisomatales > Deferrisomataceae > Deferrisoma > Deferrisoma camini. The sequence continues at coordinate 3,482,167 of NZ_JAFN01000001.1, forward strand.
CTGGGGCCCCGCACCCTGGACGAGGCCGTCACCTCGGGTCGGGCGGCCGCGGCCCGGGCCCTGGCCCTGCTGCTGCGGGGCCGCCTGCCCCTGAACCCGCGGGTCGCCCGGGTGGACCCGGACCGGTGCGCCGCCTGCGGCCTGTGCGAGGCCGCGTGCCCGGCCGGCGCGATCCGGCCGGGGGGCGGCCTGGCGGCCCGGCGGGTGGAGCCGGGGGCCTGCCGGGGGTGCGGGGCCTGCGCGGCCGTGTGCCCCTCCCACGCCGCGGTCCTGGGCCACCACCGGGACGACCAGATCCTGGCCGAGGTGGAAGCCGGCCTGTGACCCCTATTCCCCGGCTCGGCTCGGCCGTGGTAGAGTGAATTTTCACCATCCGTCGCCCAGGATCCCATGAGCCGCCCCGCACCCGCCCCCGAGAACCCTTTGGACAAGCTGATCCCCCTGACCTCGGCCCTGGCCTCGGCCCGGTCGGGCGAGGAGGTGGCCCGTCGGGCCGTGGAGGTGCTTGGGGCCGCGGGGTTCGGGATGGCGTGCGTGTACCGCATGGGGCCGGGCACCACCCTTGCCGAGCCGGTGGCCTGGCCCGAGGGCGTGCCCCCACCTCCGGCCCTGGACCTGCGCGCCGGTGGGCCGGAGGCCGAGGCGGTGATGGCCCGCCGAACGGTCCGGGAGCGGCGGGCCGACGGGGTGTGGCGCCTCCACGTGCCGGCCCAGAGCCACGACCGGGCCGTGGGCCTGGTGTCGGCGGACGCGGCCGACCCGGATGGTTTGGAGCCTGCGGCGCGGATCGCGGCCGACTGCGTGGCCCTGGCCTTCGAGAACGAGCTCCTTCACGACGCCAACGAGGCCCGGGTGCGTCAGCTCCTGGCCCTGCAGAGGGTGGGCCGGGAGATGTCGTCCACCCTGGACCTGGACCGGCTGCTGCGCATGGTGGTGGACGAGGCGGTGGGCCTCACCGCTGCCGACGCAGGGGCGGTGTACCTCCGGGACCCCGGAGGGGACCGTCTCCTCTTGGCCGCCTGGGCGGGCCGGCGGCCGGCTCGCGACGAGGTGGAGGTGGGGTACGGCATCCCGGGGTGGGTGGCCCGCCAGGGCCGGCCCCTGCGGGTGGCCGACCGGGGCCGGGCCGACGCACCCTATGCCGAGCGCCGCAACCACCTGGCCGTGCCGCTGCTGAGCGAGGGCGAGACCCTGGGCGTGCTGGCCCTCGAATCCCGGGGGACCGCCCCGTTCACCAGCACCCACGAGGAGATCCTGGCGATCTTCGCGGCCCAGGCGGCCAAGGCCATCGAGGCCACCCAGTTCTTCCGCCAGATCCGGGAGGAGCGGGACCTCCGGGACGCGATCCTGTCGGTCACCCCCAACGGGGTGGTAGCCCTGGACCCCCAGCGCCGGGTGGTGCTCATGAACCCGGCAGCCCGGCGGCTTCTGGACGTGCGCGAGACCCCCGAGGGAAACCCCATGGAGCGGTACCTGGGGCGGCCCGAGTTCCTGGAGGCCTTGCGCCGGGTCATGGCCGGCGACTCGCCCCTGGAGCAGATCCAGATCGACCTGGGCAGCGGGCCGGCCCTGCGCAACCTGCTGGTGAGCCTGGTGCCCATGGGCGAGGGATCGCCCCGGGGGGCCACGGTGATCGTCCAGGACTTCACCGAGCGCCGCCGGCTGGACGAGCGGGTGCAGCGAATGGCCCGGCTGGCGTCCATCGGGCAGCTGGCCGCGGGCATCGCCCACGAGATCCGCAACCCCCTGACCGGCATGGCCATCAGCCTGGACGTGCTCGCAGAGGAAGGGGGCCTGTCCGAGGGGGGGCGAAGCCTGGTGGCCGACATGCACGCCGAGATCGACCGGCTCGAGGCCCTGATCCGGGGGCTCTTGGACTTCGCCCGGCCCCAGCCGGTGGAGGCCCGGCCCATGCGGATGGCCAAGGCCCTGGAGTGGCACCGCACCTTCGAGAAGCAGTGCGGCCGGAAGGGCGTGGCCTTCTGCCTGGACCTCGGCCCCAACCCCAAGATCGAGGGGGACCCGGAGAAGCTCAAGCAGCTCTTCCTGAACCTGGCGATCAACGCCCTGGAGGTCACGCCCGAGGGCGGCGAGATCCGGGTTCGGGTGTCCTCGGCCGAGGACGGGTGGGTGCGGATCGTCGTGGAGGACACGGGTCCGGGGATGGACCCCGAGACCCTGGCCCACGCGTTCGACCCGTTCTTCACCACGAAGAACGAGGGCACGGGGCTGGGGCTGTCGATCGCCCACAGCATCGTGGAGCAGCACGGCGGCCGGATCGACGTGGAGTCGGAGCCCGGCCGGGGCACCCGGTTCACGGTGGAGCTCCCGGCCCATGGGTAAACGGCTGGGCGGTTAGATGGAGGCAGATCCGGTGTGTGCTCAGTGAAACGGCGAGGGCCGGGAGGCGTTCCAGCCTCCTAGCCTCCCAGCTTTCTAGCCTATTGGCCTTCCAGCCTATCCCACGGAGCGTTCCATGGCCGATCGGATCCTGATCGTGGACGACGAAGCCCTCATCCGCAAATCCCTGGGCCAGATGCTCGGCCACAAGGGGTATGACGTGGTCACCGCGGCCAGCGCGGCCGAGGCCCGCAAAGTGTTCACGGCCGGGGAGTTCGCCCTGGCCCTGCTGGACCTGCGGCTTCCCGACGCCTCGGGCATCGACCTGCTTCGGGAGTTCAAGGCGGCCCAGCCCGACCTGCTGGTGATCATGATGACCGCCTACGGCAGCGTGGAGACCGCGGTCGAGGCGATGCGGCTCGGGGCCTACGACTACGTGAACAAGCCGTTCAAGTCCCGGGAGATCGAGGTGATCGTCCGCCTGGCCCTGGAGGCCCGGCACCTGAAGCGCGAGGTCAAGGAGCTGCGGGAGGAGGCCCTGGGGGCCACGGACCTGGGGAACATCGTGGCCCGGGACCCGGCCATGCTCAAGGTCCTGGACATGGTGCGCAAGGTGGCCCAGAACCCCGACGTCACGGTGCTGATCCAGGGGGAGAGCGGTACCGGCAAGGAGATGATCGCCCGGGCCGTGCACGCCGAGAGCCCCCGGGCCGACAAGCCGTTCGTGGGCATCAACTGCGCGGCCATCCCCGGCAACCTGCTGGAGAGCGAGCTGTTCGGGTACGAGAAGGGGGCGTTCACCGACGCCAAGGCCCGGAAGATCGGCCTGATCGAGCGGGCCCAGGGCGGCACCCTGTTCCTGGACGAGATCGGGGACATGGACGTGGGGCTCCAGGCCAAGCTGCTGCGCGTGCTCGAAGAGCGCAAGATCCGGCGGGTGGGGGGGCTCGACGAGCTGGCGGTGGACGTGCGGATCCTGGCAGCCACCAACCAGGACCTGGACGAGAAGCGAAAGACCGGCCGGTTCCGCGAGGACCTGTACTACCGGCTGAAGATCATCCACATCGACATCCCGCCCCTGCGGGAGCGCAAGGCCGACATCCTGCCCCTGGCCCAGCACTTCATCCAGGACGCCAACCGCAGGTTCCACAAGAACGTGCAGGGGTTCTCGCCCGAGGCCGAGGACTTCCTCCTGGGCTACCGGTGGCCCGGCAACGTGCGGGAGCTCAAGAACACCATCGAGCGGATCCTGATCCTGGAGGAGACCGACTGGATCCGGCCCGAGCACCTGCCGCCCGAGATCCTCCGGGGCCGCCCGGCGGAGGAGGGGGGGGTGTGGATCCCCCAGGAGGTGGAGATCCTGCGGGGGGTGTCGTTCGACCGGGTCATGGACGAGGTGGCCCGATACCTGATCGGCGAGGCCCTGCGGCTGGCAGGGGGGAACAAGGCCCAGGCGGCCCGGCTGCTCGACATGGACCGGGGCACCCTGCGCTACCAGATCAAGCGGCTGGGGATCGGGGCATGATCCGCCCGCCGGTCGAGGCCCTGGGCGACCCCGGCCGGGTGGTGGCCACGGTGCTCGGGTGCCGGCCCGACGAGGTGGCTCCCCGGGTGGTGGTGACCCCGTTCGTTCCGCTCTCGTCGTTTCGCCGCCACGTCGAGGACGTGACGGCCGACCTGAACCCCCGGTTCTTCTTCCAAGGGTTCACCGCCGTGTTCCAGGGGGAGCCCGTGACCGTGGTGCACACGGGCGTGGGCCCGAGCCGGATCGGCGACTGCCTGGCGGCCCTGGCCCTCACCCCCGCCCGAAAGGCGCTGTTCGTGGGCGCGGTGGGGGGGCTAGCCGACCCCCTGGAGCTGGGAGACTGGTTTCTTCCCGAGGCGGTGGCCGACGGCGAGGGGTACACCCGATACGTGCGCGAGGGGTTCCGCAGGGTGGTGGACGGGGCGCACCCGTTCGCGGTGAGGGTGCCCGACGACCTGCGCCGGTTCCTCAAGGAGAGGGACGAGCGGGTGCACACCGGCCGGGTGTTCACCGTGGGGCCGGTGTCGTTCGAGTCGGAGGAGAACCTGCGGTTTCTGAAGGCCCGGGGGTACGACGCCCTGGAGATGGAGCTGTCGGCCTTCTACGCCGCGTGCCAGGCCCTGGGCCTGGACGGCGCCGCCCTCACCTACGTGAGCGACCTGCCCCTGCGCAGCCCCCTGTGGACCGAGAAGACCCCGGCCGAGACCGAGGCCCTGCGCACGGCCTGGCGCGCGGCGCCCCGCCTGGCCCTGGAATGGATCTGCTCGTCTGTCGGCGGTTGATCCGGTGGCCCACGGCCCAAAACCCGCGGTCAACCCGCGAGCCGTTGCTCGATCGCCTTCTTGTAGAACAGGTAGTGCCCCGTGGCGGCCACCTCGCCGCAGTGCTCCCTCCGGAACCCCTCGTCCAGGAACAGGCGGGTGATGAACACCTCGTACTCCAGGCCCGAGAGCCGGGCCTCGAGGATCCGGCGCCGCACCTCGGCCAGGGGGTTGGCGTAGCGGGTGCTGTCGATGACCTGCATCCCCCAGGTGATGCGGTAACCGGGGGGGGAGTCGGCCGCCGGGGAGGCGACCCGCTCGATCACCAGGCCCACGGGGTGGAGCCCCAGGCTGCGAACCCTGCTCAGGTGGTCCTGGGTGGCGGTGAAGGCCCGACAGGTGCCCTCGAACAACACGGTGTGGATGCGCAGCACGTCCATGAGATCCTTCCCGGCCACCACGCTGCGGGGCTGGGCCGCCACGTCCGGGAACACGTTCTCCAGGAAGTGGAGAAGCCGGGCCAATACGTAGGGCTGGGGGTCTGCCGGTCCGGTCCAGTGGCTCAGGTTGCCCACCTCGTCCACCACGAACACCCAGTCCCGGTCTCCGTCCCGGAGGACGAACAGGTCCAGCAGCCCCGGTTGGGACTCCTCCACCAACGTGGCCAACAGCGCCAGGTCGCCGGCCTGGCGCTCCACCCGGGTCTCCACCCGCTGGTAGGGGCCCACCGCCCCGAGGAGCCGGAGCAGGTCCTCCCGGTCGAACGCCATCCGGTGGGTGCATCGGTCCGGGGCGGTCTGGTCGAGCACCGAGATCCCTCCCTCCACGCCGCACACGTACCGGCGCCGGGTCCCCTTCGGGAGATCGGGGCCGATCCACTCGACGATCTCGGGCAGCCGCCGGTCCAGGGGCAGAGCGATGCGGTGGCTGCCCAGTTTGGGGGACGGGGCGTGCACCCACAGCCGGCCCCGGGGAGGGGGCTGGGTCAGGAACGGCAGCAGGGTGTCCTCCACCAGCCGGGCGTAGGCCCCGGGCCCGGTCCACGACCGGTAGAACACCTCGCCCCAGCTCGTGGCCCATACCACGGCGAATCCGCCCCCCAGCCCCGGCTGCCCGAGCACGGCCAGGTGCTCCGTGCGCGGCGGACGCAGAAGGGTGGGGGCGTCGGGGCTGTGGCCCCGGACCTGGCCGAGCATCCGCGAGAGGACCCGGGCGATCGGCTCGAGGTCGGCGCCGGACACCCGGCGATCGGTGTCCCAACACCCCAGCTGGCTGCGGGGGCCGAGGATGCCGTTGTGGGCGGCCCATACCAGCGGCTCGAGCGGATCCTCGGCCTCCCGGAGCAGGTCGTTGGCCTTGTGCTCCACGTTCGAGGGGCTCACGTGCCCCCGGTAGAGGCGCCAGGGTGCATCGCCGCCGGGCAGGGTCTCCCGGTACAGGGTCAGGTGCGGCTCGCCCACCCCCGGCGTGACGAACCGGAGGGTCTCGACCTTGTGGGGGGCCTTGCGGTAGCGGATCTGAAGCTTCCTGCCCAGCACGGTCAGGTCCCGGGCCGTGATCCGCTGGGTCTCTCCGGCGTGGTCCAGCCGGGCGCGGATGCGCTGGTAGGTGCGCAGAAAGTACCGGTCGAGCTCCTCGGCGAGCTCGCGGACCCGCTCGAACTTCCAGCGCCGGAACTCGTTCAGGTGCCGGATCCGGCGGGGACCCCACCCCCACTCCCGGGTGTACCGGGCCATCACCCCCAGGTCGCCGGAGTCCTCGAGACAGGCCTCGATCCGGTCGGGGTCGACGTGGACCCCTGTCTTCAGATAGAAGCACCGGGCCAGCAGATCCTCGGTGGCCGGGTCCCCCCGGCTGCGGTAGTGTTCCACCACGGCATCGAACAGCACGCAGTACGGGTCGGGGGTCTCCCCGGCGTGGACGCGGCGCTTCACCTCCTCGCACAGGGGGGGTGGGGGCTCGTTGGAGCACAGGGTCTTCTCCAGGAGCCCCAGCTTGAGGGCCGACTTGAAGGGCGCCTTCTCCCCCTTCGCGATCTGCCACACCGCGGCGCCGAACAGCTCCCCCACCGGCACCGTGGCCACAGGGCCCAGGTCCACGTAGCTGTCGGTCACCAGGGTGGGGTCCGCGAGGAGCCGCTCCAGGTGCTCCGCATAGGCGGGGGGCGGGAGGCCCTGGGGGAGCACCCACCACACGGGAAGCTTTCCGCCCAGCAGGATGTGGGTGCGGTAGAACTCCTCCTTGAGGAGGGCGCCCATGGCGGAGCCGCAGCCCTCCAGGTCGGTTTGGCCGAAGTCGTTCACCCGGATGTCGGCCGTGGACTGGAGGAAGAGGTGAAACTCCACGTCTGCGTGACGGTTCAGCCACTGCTCCACGGCCCGTACCTTGGCGCCGTACGCATCCACCGCGGCGTCGGAGAGGTGGGGGCTGTGGCAGACCCACACGTCCAGGTCCGATTCGCCCGTGAATCCGATCGAGCCGGCGCTTCCCATCACGGCCACCAGGTCCACCGCGGGGCGGTAGAACGCGGAACGCTTGATCCGGGCCTCGGGGAACAGCCGGCGGGCCAGCCGGATCGCGTCGTTGGAGGGGGCGTAGTCGGCGATGCCCACCGGACAGGCCGGGTCGTCGACAAAGCCCGGCAGCCCGGGCCGGTTCACGTGGAGGAGCAGGGGGAGCAGTTGGAGGGCTTCCTGGGTCTTTCGGCCCGCCTGGGCGCGCAGGCGCATGAGCCGACGGCGCAGGTGGGCCCGGGCCCGCTCCTCGCGGAACGCGGCCTTCTGGGCCAGGGGCGTGGGGGTGTAAGCCCGGGCCCGGCTTTCGCGTCTAAATAGTTGGTCGAGCAGTCTCGCCACGGTGCGTCTCCGCCGGTCGCTGCATCTAACCCTGATCGGCCCGGCCGCCGAAAAGAATGAGGGGACGAAAGGAGAGGAACCATGCGGATCCGGGGGCTTCTGCTGGCGGTGGTGGGACTGTGGGCGTGCGGTGCCATGGCCATGGGCCGGGCGCCGGCCCCGCCCGAGGGGGCGACGTCGCTGGACCTGATCGCCCGGGCCGTGAGCGCGGGGGAGATCGACCCGGACACGGCAACCCTATACCGGGTGTTCGCCGTGGTGGGGGACGAGCGGCTGCCCCAGCGGTTCCGGGGCGACGTTCCCATCCGCGACGGGACCCCCGTGCTGCGGGAGGCCCGCAGCCGGTTTCCTCGGCTTCGGCCCGACGTGCAGGAAGCCCTGCGCCCCTACCTGTTTCCGAAGGAGAAACGATGAGCGTGCCATGGTGGCGGCTGGGGGCCGTTGCGGCCCTGCTCCTGACCCTCGGGCCGCCGGCCTGGGCCGGTCCGGCGCCGGCGGCGGATTTCGAGGCCCGGCTCCGGGGCATGGAGGCCCGGGGCGAGATGAGTGAGGGGCGGGCGGAGCTGTACCGGCTGTACGCGGTGCGGGCGCCGGAGCGCCTGCCCGCCGAACTCCGGATGGAAACGGCCTCGGGCCGAGGGCTGCGGGCCCTTTCGTCCGGGCCGGAGGCCGAGCCGTGGGTGGTCCGGTGCGGCACCCCGATCCTTCGGAGGGTCCGGGCGGCGCTCGGCCGGATGCCCCCGGAACTGCGGGCCGAGGCCGCGGACCTGCTCGACGACCGGCCCCCGGCCGGCCGGGCCGCGTTCCGGACCGCCGCCGGCAAAACGGGCACGGCCGTGCTCGCCAACCGCCTGGTCACCGACAACTTCTCCATCGAATGGGGGCCAGATCTCACCAACGAGGACGGCACCACGCCGCCTGCGGACGATGGCCCGGTGGACGCGGACGACCCCGCCGTCGGGGGCAACGGCATCCCGGACGTGGTGGAGCGCTGGGCGGCCTACTTCGAGGCGGCCTTTCGGGTCGAGGTGGGCGACATGGGGTACACGCATCCCGTGGTCGAGGGGAACCTGATCCCGGTGTACATCGGGAACTCCGACCCCAGCACCCCCATCGAAAACATCGGGAGCGGAACCTACGCCTTCACCCAGCCCGACGGGGTGCCCTATATCGTGGTGAACAACGACCTGAGCTTCGTGCCCCCGAACGGGGAGGGGGCGTCGGCACCGGCGAAGATCCACGGCGCCATGAAGATCACCGCCGCCCACGAGCTGTTCCACGTGTTCCACTTCCTGTACGAGCCCCAGGCCTGGATCCCCAACGAGGACGACTGGTGGTTCGAGTGCTCCTCCACCTGGATGGAGGATGAGGTGTTCGACGCGGTGAACGACTACTACCAGTATTTCCAACAGAGCGGAGGCCGGCCGGGGTGGACGTACTACCTGGAGAACGGCCTGCCCGTGCGCTCCAACGACCTGAGCTACGTGACCCGGGCCTACGGGTCCGTGATCTTCGCCAAGTATCTGTCCGAGCACGTGGGGGGCCGGCCGGCCCTGTTCGACGTGTGGCAGCGCATCCGCCTGGACGGCCTCAGGATCCTGCCGGCGTTGGACGCGTTCGCCACCTCGAACGGGTTTCAAGGGCTGCCGGACCTGTTCCTGGGGTTCGTGGGGGCCACCGCGGTCATGGACTACGAGGAGGGGGAGAACTATGGGTCGGTGCAGTGGGCCGACGGGCTTGCATCCCAGAGCTCGTTGTCTGCGGGGCTCCCCGCCTATTTGGGAGCGGTGTACTCGGGTGGAACCGCGGGCGAAGACGCGACGCTGACCCTTTCCGGGGTTCCGGACGCAGCGGCCTGGGGCCTGGCGGTTGTGAAGCTGCCCTTCGGGGGGAGCCCGTTGCTGCTCGGCAGCATCGGGTCGGGAGGAACCTCGGTGCCCTTGGCCGTGGGCGAGCCGAACGTGTCCATCTGGGCGGGGGTGGCCTATCTGGACCCCGACCTGAGTGCTCAAGGATGGACCCTGGTGTCTTCGTCCTCACCGTCGGGCGACACGGTTGCCCCTGGGGCGGCCTCCAACCTGAGGGTCACCGAGACCAGCGGCGGATTCGACCTGGCATGGGACGCCCCGCAGGATCCGGACGTAGCCGGCTATGTCGTCTCTTGGGGCACGGGCAACCGAACCCTGTACGGGCCGGTGACCACCGTGGCCGTCCGGGAGCTCCCCGTGGGCGACTACACGGTGTCCGTGGCCGCGTACGACGGCACCGGCAACCTGGGGCCGGAGACGAACGCTCCGGTCTCCGTGACCGAGGCCACCGCGCCCACAGCGACCCCGGCGGCCCGGGTGGTCTCGTTCGTGGAGAACGATCCCCCGCCGGGCCCGACCGTCTCCGGCGGTGGCGGGGGCGGAGGGGGATGCTTTCTGGAGCTTTTGGGGCTTTGACCGGGGTTTCTTGAACCGGCAACCTCCGTTTGGGTAGAGTAGGGCGGCCCTGGCGACGGGGCCGCCCTTGTGAACCCGGAAACAATCTCTGCCCCGCACGGAGGCTCCCATGCCCGAGGCTCGACGGCGCCGGTGGATCGTGGCCGCCTCGGCCGCTGCTTTGCTCCTGGCCACCGCCCTTCGGGCCGGGGCTGCGGAGGTTCTGTTCGTCTATCCCCCCCCCAATTCCCTGATCACGGAGTCGCCCGTGCCGGTTCTTGGATACGTGTTGGGCGAACCGGTGGACGCGCTCACGGCCCGGGTGGTGTCCGAAGGGCGGCGGACCGAGCCGGGCCGGTTCGACCTGTATCTGTTCAAAGGGAAGGTGTTCTCCGGGTCCCTGGACCTCAACCCCGGTCGGAACAACGTGGTGGTGGGGGACACCGTGATCCCGCTCCTGTACCGCCCCGGTTTCGAGGGAGACGCGGAGGACGGATTCCGCCGGCCCCGGGCCCACGCCGGAGGCATCGAGTCGTGCAACCCGTGCCATGGGTTCTCGCGGGGCAGCCTCACCCTCAAGGACCGGGTGCCCGACCTGTGCCTCCAATGTCACAAGGTGGGTACCGAGTCCCTGCGGGCGGTGATCAAGAAGAATCGCCACACTCGGGAGATCACCCCCGACTGCTTGCGATGCCACGACCCCCACGTGTCGTTCGATCCGGCCCTGCTCCGCAAGGGCCGGGGGGGATGCTCGGCCTGCCACGCCGCCCAGGCCAGGCCGTCGCTCCACGGGGACGTGGGCGACTCGGCCTGCGGCGCATGCCACGACCCCCATGCCTCGGCGTATCCCTCGATGCTTCGGGGCGACGCCCTGGCCCTATGCCGCCGGTGCCACGAGGACGTGGCCGACCCCGACCGGTACCCCCGCTCCTACCACCGGCCGGTGGACGACGGGAACTGCTTCGTCTGCCACCAGCCCCACGCGGGCACGTACCCCTCGCTGCTCAAGGACGTGGCGCCGGGGTTGTGCGCCCGGTGCCACGACGAGGCCAAGGCGGAGGTGCACGGCGGGGAGCTCGAGGAGTGCCGCCTGTGCCACGAACCCCACCTGTCGGACCGGCCCGTTCTGCTGAAGCAAGGGGTGTCGGAGGCGTGCGTGGACTGCCACGGGGATCCGGCCAAGGGCAAGAACCGCCACCCCGCGCTGAAGAACGGCTGTGTGACGTGTCACAACCCCCACGACCCCAAGGGGCTGAAGGCCGCCGATCGGGTCTGCGGCCAGTGCCACAACCTCCGCAAGGAGGGGTTTCGGGCGGCCCACGGCCGGCTGCCCATGGACGACGTGCGCCAGTGTACGTTCTGCCACGATCCCCACGCCTCCGACTATCCGGGGCTCCTGCGGGGCAAGCTGCACTACCCGTTGCAGAACGGAGGGTGCAGTGCCTGCCACGAGGTACGCAAGGGGAAGCTGGAGTTGCGGTACGAGGGCAGCAAGAACTGCACCCGGTGCCACGGCCAGATCACCGGCACCTCGGAGATCATCGAGACCGACAAGGTCCACAAGCCGGTCTACCAGATCGACTGCATCGCCTGCCACAACCCCCACCTGGGGGTCCGGGACAAGTTCCTGCTGGAGGAGCCGGTGACCCTGTGCGGCTGGTGCCACGGCATCCTGCTGCGGGGCGTGAAGAACGTGCACGGCGTGTTCGAAAAGGGCAACTGCTACACCTGCCACTTGCCCCACATCAGTGACTTCCGGCCCCTGCTGAAGCGGCCGGAGAAGACCCTGTGCACGAGCTGCCACACGGGCATCCTGCCGGAGAAGGTGTCGGAGCAACGCATGCTGCACGGGGCGCTGCGGAAGGGGCGGTGCACCGGCTGCCACAACCCCCACGGGACGAACACCGAGAAGCTCCTCAAGGGCAGTCGCGACGAGCTGTGCTCGAACTGCCATTCCGGGGTGTTGGCCGGGGAGGACGGAACGCCCTTCCGCTACGTTCACGGGCCGGTTGGGGCCAGGAACTGCACGGCTTGCCACGAGCTCGAGCACCGGCACGACCGGCAGGGCGACCGGTTCCTGCGGGCCCGGGGCAGTCGGGTGTGCGCGTTGTGCCACGACACCGCCCCCGACCACGTGCCCCCGCGGTTCCGGGCGAAGATGAGCGAGGTGCGAAACGACTGCCTGGCCTGCCACCTGCCTCACGGCTCGGACAACCGCTTCATGATGCGGGAGGGGTATTTTTGAGGCTAGGAGGCTAGGAAGCTGGGAAGCTGGGAGGTCCAGGGGGGCGCCAGGGGGGGAGGCCGGCCTCTGGCGCCCTTTCCGGTGGGGCGGAAGCGTCGTCAGGCGGGCCGGTCTGCGGCCAGGGCGTCCTTCAGGTACTCGGGCACCGGACACGAGCGGCCCGTGGTGCGGTCGAGCACCACGTACACCTCCCGGCCCTCGGCCACGGTGCGGCCGGATCCGACCTCGGTGGCCTCGAGAACGAAGGTCATGGAGGTGCGCCCGAACCGCTCCACCCGGACCCGGATCTCCAGCTCCTCCCCCAACACCGCGGACGAGCGGAAATCGCACTCCGCCCTCACCAGCACCATGTCGTGGCCCCGCTCGGTCACCAAGGGGTAGGGCACACCCCGGACCTCCAGGAAGTCGGTGACCGCGTCGTCGAAGTAGGCGAAGTAGTTCGCGTTGAACACGTGCCCCTGGCAGTCGGTGTCGCGGAACCGGATCTTCTGGCGATGCCGAAACGGCGGGGCCATGGCTCCCTCCTCGTTCTGTGCCGTTGAGTCGGTGGACAAATGGGCGCCCCACTCCCCTGATCGGGGGGCAAGGGACCTGCCGGAGAGTCGGGTGCGGCCCCTTAGCTCGCCGCGCAGCGGCTCGGGAGCCGCCAGGCGGCCCAGCCGCCCGGCCGCCTGGCAGCCTAGCGGGCCGGAGGCCCCAAACCGAAGGCCCGAAGTTACTCGTCGGCCTCGTAGGGTTCGGACTCCCTGGGGTTCGCCGCGGCGTCGCGGCCGAGGCCGAACCCCAGCTCCAGGGCCTTGCGGTTGGGCTCCTCGGTGCCGGCCGGCACCCGGGCCAGCACCGCGGCCTCGAGGGCCGGAAGCCCCACCACCCCGGTCGCCCCCGCCAGCACGCCCAGGGCCGCGATGTTGGCGAACAGCTCCCGGCCCAGCTCCTCGCGCACCTTGCGCACGATCGGCACCGACAGGGCCGAGGAGCTGGGCGGGGTGGGCACCAGGTCCGCGTCCACGAGCAGGGCCCCCTCGTGCTGGAGGTCGTGGAAGTACCGGTCGCACGCCTCCTGGGTCATGGCCAGCAGGATGTCGAGGCGCTGGGCCTTGGGGTAGTGGATGGGGCCGTCCGCGATGACCACCTCGGCCTTGCTGGCCCCGCCCCGGGCCTCCGGGCCGTAGGACTGGGTCTGGACCACGTTCTTGCCTTCGTGGAGGCCGGCGGCCTCCGCCAGGATGATGCCGGCCGTGATCAGGCCCTGTCCGCCGGAGCCGGCCAGCCGTACTTCGATCCGCATGGTTTCCTCCTTGGGGGGGGCGGCAGCAAAACGGGCGCGCTCCCCTCCCGGTTCGGGGGGCAAGGGGCCTGCCGGAGCGCCGGGCGCGGCCCCTTCGCTCGCCGCGCAGTGCCGCCTGCCGCTCGGACCGCGAAATCGTACCGATTCCACGCAATTGTGATGAAGCCAACTCCCGTGCCTCGTGCCTGCGCGGCGAATCTCAACGCCCGGCTTCGCGCCCGGCCGGAGGCAGGCCCCTTGGCCCGCCCTCCTCCTTCTTCCCGAGGAAAGAGGCACGAGCCCTACTCGATCCGTGTGGTGCGGGAGACGGCACCCTGGTAGTTAGGGCTCGGCGCCGGTGCGGTCGACCTTGTCCTCCTCCACGGTGGGCTCCGGCTGGGCGGCCCGGGCCGCCTCCCGGATCTTCTCGTACTCCCGGGTGTACTCGGGGGCGTCGCGGTCCACCAGCACCCCCGTGACGATCCTGCCGGCCAGCTCCTCCGGCGCCATCTCCCGGGCCTTCTTCACCGACACCGCCTTCTCCTTCTGCCAGCGCATCATCTCCACCGGCCCCCCCAGCTTGTTGCGCCGGCCGTAGGTGGTGGGACACCCCGCCACCACCTCCACCACCGAGAACCCCACGTGGCGAAACGCCTGCCCCAGCACCTTTTCCAGCTCCTTCACGTGGTAGGTGGTGGACCGGGCCACGAAGGTCGCCCCGGCCGCCTCGGCCAGCCGCGAGATGTCGAACGGCTGGTCCAGGTTGCCGTACACCGTGGTCGTCGACAGGGCCCCCTGGGGCGTGGCCGGGCTCACCTGGCCGCCGGTCATGCCGTAGATCTGGTTGTTGATGATCACCGCGGTCATGTCGATGTTGCGGCGGCAGGCGTGCACGAAGTGGTTCCCCCCGATCCCCACGGAGTCTCCGTCGCCCATCAGGGTCACCACGTGCAGGTGGGGACGGGCCAGCTTCACCCCCGTGGCAAAGGCCAGGGCCCGGCCGTGCACCGTGTGCAGGGTGTTGAAGTCCACGTACACCGGCGCCCGGCTCGAGCACCCGATCCCGCTGACCAGCACCACGTCGTCCTTGATCCACCCGATCCGGTCGATGGCCCGCAGCAGGCACCCCAGCACCACCCCGTTGCCGCAGCCCGGACACCAGATGTGGGGGAACTTCTTGTTGTGGCGAAGATACCTTTGGATGATCTGTCGGTTCGACCGTTCCATCACAGCCACTCCCGCAGGGCCTTGGCGATCTCGGCCGGGGTGATGAGCTCGCCGTCGTTTCGGGTGAGTTTGTGCACGTCGCTCCGGCCCCGGACGACCCGGAGCACCTCCCGGTACACCTGCCCCCGGTTCATCTCGCACACCAGGAACGACCGGACGCTGCCCTGCCCCAGGATCCGCTCGAACGCGGCGCGCGGAAACGGCCACAGGGTCTGGAGCCGCAGCAGCCCCGCCTTCTTCCCCTGGGCCCGCAGCTCCTCCACCGCCTCCCGGGCGCTTCGCGCCACCGACCCGTAGGCCACCACCACCGCTTCGGCATCGTCGGTGTTGGCCTCCTCGGTGAGGCAGATCTCCCGGAACCCCCTCTCGATCTTCCGGAACAGCCGGTTCACCCCCTGGACGATCTCGGTCTTCTGCTGGGTGGGAAACCCCATCCGGTCGTGCACCAGCCCCGTCACGTGGTACCGGTACCCGTCCCCGAACGCCGCCATGGGCGGCACGCCCGTGTTCGTCTCGTCGTAGGGCGCGTACCACTCGGGGGGCATGCTGGGCCGGATCCGGTCCACCCGGCCCACCGCCCCCCGGGCCGGCAGCCGCACCTTCTCGCGCATGTGCCCCACCACCTCGTCCAGGAGCAGGATCACCGGGTTGCGGTACTTCTCGCTCAGGTTGAACGCCCGCACCGTCATGTCGAACGCCTCCCGCACCGAGGAGGCCGTGAGCACGATGATCGGGTGGTCGCCGTGGGTGCCCCACCGGGCCTGCATCACGTCCCCCTGGGACGGGCTGGTGGGAAGCCCCGTGGACGGCCCGCCCCGCATCACGTTCACGATCACCACCGGGATCTCCGCCACGCACCCGTAGCCGATGAGCTCCTGCATCAGGCTGAACCCCGGCCCCGAGGTGGCCGTCATGGCCTTGGCCCCGGCCAGGCTCGCGCCCAGACACGCCGCCAGGCTCCCGATCTCGTCCTCCATCTGCAGGAACGTGCCGCCCACGGCGGGCAGCCGGGCCGCCAGCCCCTCGGCGATCTCGGTGGAGGGCGTGATGGGGTAGCCGGCGTAGAACGAACATCCCACGGCAAGGGCTCCTTCCACCACGGCCTCGTTGCCTTGGAGCAGGAGCTCCCGGGATCCCTGGGGCCTCATGTCTGGTCCTCCTCGTCCTTGACGGTGATCGCGAAGTCGGGGCAGCGCAGCTCGCACATGTGGCACCGGATGCAGTCCTCCGGCCGCACCGGCGCCGGGTGGCCGTCGGGCCCCCGCTCCAGCACGTTCTTCGGGCAGAACGCGATGCAGATGCCGCACTTCTTGCACCAGGCCTCGTACACGGTGATGGGGTTTTCCTTGGGAGGGGCGGCCGCGGCCGCAGGGGCTCGTTTCCGACTCATGGGTCTCCTCGTATCCGTCCACAGAGTTCAGCCGTCAGGGGCCAGGGAGAACACCTTGCGGGGGGATCGCCGCGCCGTTTGGCTGGCGACCAACCCGCCCAGCCCCATCAAAGCAGTGCCGCGCCAGAGGGCCTCGGCAACCGTTGCGAAATCCACGCGCCGAAGGGCCAGCTCCCGCAGGTAGCCCCGGGCGCACCGCTCCAGCGAGAAGCCGGGGTGCAGCATGCGGGCCGTTCCCTCGATGGACAGCAGGGCCTTGACCAGCACCGCGTGGCGGTGGGGAAACCGGACCCCGTGCCGCCGTGCCGCCCGCAGCAGCCCCATTCCGATGGATGCCACCGGAACCTCTCCCAGACAGGGCCCCAGCCCCGCGTCGAGGGCACGGCCCACCTCTTGTACGAAGGCAGACCTATGGGCCTCGGGAACCCGAACCCCCAGCCGCTCCAGGTGCCGGAGCGCCAGCGCCGGGTCCCGGCTGAGCATCCCGGCCAGGGTGCCCAGCACCGCGTGGCGCTCGCCGGGGTCGAGCCGCCCCCGGATGCCGAAATCGACGTACGCGATCCGGCCGTCCCGGGTCACGAGCAGGTTGGCCGGGTGCAGGTCGGCGTGGAACAGGCCGAACTCGAGCACCTGCCGGAAGAACGCCCGCGCGCCCGCCTCGGCCAGGGCCGGGTACGACGGATGCCCCCGGGCCTCCGGGGCCGAGATCTTGTGGCCCTCGACCCACTCGGTGGTGAGCACCCTGCGGGCCGTATGGCCCCAGAACACCCGGGGCACCCGGATCCACGGATCCCCCCGGAACCTCCGGCCCAACTCGGCCGCGGTCTCGCCCTCGCCCCGCAGGTGCAGCTCGTCGCGGGCGGCCCGTTCGATCTCGTCCCACAGGGAGCGGGCGTCCACCCGGCCCCGCAGGGACGGCCACAGCCCCAGCACGGGAGACAGCCGTCTTGCGAGGCGCAGGTTGCGGGCCATCTCCCGCTCCACCCCGGGTCGGAGCACCTTGAGCGCGACCGCCCGACCCGACGGCAGGAGGGCCCGGTGCACCTGAGCGATCGACGCGCTCGCCACGGGTCGGGGGTCCAGGGCCCGAAACGTCTCCCGGAGGTCGGCGCCGAGGGCCTGTTCCAGGGTGTGGCGGACCCGGGCCCAGGGTACCGGAGCGGCCCGGTCCTGCAAGGCCTCGAGCTCTCGGCGCAGCGGTTCGGGCACGAGATCGGGCCGGACCGACAGCACCTGGCCCAGCTTCACGAACCCCGGGCCGGCCCGTTCGAGGAACAGCCGAACGGCCCTGGCCCATCGCCGCCGGCGGGCCGGCTCAGGCGGCGCCATCGTCCCGGCGGTCGAGCCGATCCTCCACCGCCCGCAGCCGCTCTCGGAGTTCCCGGATCTCGTCCCGCAGGTCCTGGGCCTCGTCCGGCCCCAGGAACCCCAACGCCCGGATCTGGTTCGCCGCCATGCGTTCCACCACGGTCTTGAGGCGCTCCTTCTCCTCCTCCACCGACAGGAGGAACCGCTCGTACTCGTCCCGCAGATCCTCGGGCGTCTCCCGGGCCCGGCGCAGGGCCTCCCGGATCCAGTCGTCGGCCTTTTCGTGCAGCAGGAGCCACAGGCCGAAGAAGGCCAGGCCGCCCTTGGTCCCGTCGCTCATGCCTGCCCCTCGCTCGGTTCGCCCCTTGGGATCTCGATCCAGAACCGGGTCCCCCGGCCGCCGGGGCCGTCCTCGACCCACGCCCGGCCCCCGTGCGCCCGGGCCACGGCGGCCACCACGAACAGCCCCAGCCCGGTGCCCCCCTCGTCCCAGCTGCAGAACGGCCGGAACACCTCGGGGCGCCGCTCGGCCGGAATGCCGGGCCCTTGGTCCTCCACCGCGAGCCGGATCCCCCCCCGCTCCCCGGCGGTGGCCCGCAGCGTGACCGCGGTGCCCTGGGGCGAGTGCTTGAGGGCATTGTCCACGAGGTTCGCCAGGGCCCGCTCCAGCATCAGCGGATCGGCCCGGAAACGGTCCGGGCAGCCGGGCTCCACCACGATGCGGGTGTGCACCCCGCGCATCTCCGCGTGGGGAGAGAAGGCCGCGAGCACCTTCTCCAGCAGGGGCCTGCTCCCCAGGGGCCGGGGTTGGGGCTCGAGCATCCCCGCCTTCGCCCGGCCGTCCAGCACCAACGTCTCGGCCAGATGGGTGACCCGCTCCAGGGAGAACCGGGCCAGCGACACGAGCTCCTGGGGGTCCGCTGGGGTCTGCGGGTCGGCCAGGAGTTCCAGAAACCCCCGCACCGAACCGAGCTGCCCCCGGATGTCGTGGCTGAGGGCCGACAGATAGAGCCGGCGCTCGCCGGCGCTGCGCTCCAGCAGGTACAGCAGGTCGTTCACGGTCTCGGCCAGGGCGCCGATCTCGTCGGCCGTGGCCTCCCGGTACACCGGGCAGTCCGGGCACGACTCGAACCGGCACGGCCGGTCGGCTTCGGCGCCCCCCCGCACGCGCCAGCACCGTTCTTCCGTGTTCCCCCGGGCGGGGCAGTCCGGTTCGGGGCACTCCACCCGCTTCCAGCACAGCGGGGCGGCCGGGTTGGGGAACCGCTGGGAGTAGTCCGCGTGCTCCACCACCTGCCGGAGCACGGTGCGGGCGGTGGCCACGGCCTCGACCAGCCGGTCCCGATGGGCCTGGAGCCGGGCCTGGGCCTCGGCCAGCTCGGCGCGCAGCCGTTCCCGCTCGTCCACCACCACCTGCTGCAGATGGCTCGTCTGCCGGTGGAACCCGGTGGCCACGGCGAGCCCGGCGAACAGCACGGTGTTGAAGGCGCCGGTCACCTGGAACAGCTTTCCGGCCCCGGCCCAATGACCGGCGACCGACGGCAGCACCAAGTGGGACACGGCCCGAGCGGCCGCGAACGCCAGGATCAACCCCCCCAGCCACCGGAAGTACACGCCGCTGACCGACCGGGGAAGGGCCAAGGCCTCCCTTTGGATCAGCACGGCCAGCACCAGGGCCGCGACCGCCCCTCCCCGATCCACCGCCAGGGCGAACAGCTCCGTCACCGTGCTTCCCCCCGGGCCATGCGCCGAAGTCCCACCCACACGAGCCACAGGGCCGGCACGAGCACCAGATGATCCCGCTCCAGCAGCCACGAGCCCGGCCGCAGATGGCTGGCCAGGGCCCACAGGCTCCAGAGGGCGAACAGGGCGGCTCCCCAGCCCAGGGGCCGTTCCCTGGCCTCCCGGTCCCGGAGCACCCTCCAGCCCAGGAACCCGAACGCCCCGGCCAGGGCCAGGTGGGCGATCACGTGGGCCACCAGCCCCTCGCCCGTGTGGCGCTGGACGGCCCAGGCCGCGCGCGGGGCGCACAGGAGGGGCCCGAGGAACAGGAGGCGTCGCATGGCGTTCTCCAGGGTGCCGGGATTGGGGGGATAGGTACCACATCTGGCCGTCGCCCGGCCAGCGTTACGAACCCTTCCATGCAACTTCGGTCGTCGGTCTACGGTCAACGGTCGCCGGTATGGGGCCTTCGGCCCGCTAGGTGGCTAGGCGGCCGGGCGGCTCTCGGACCGCCCCAAAGCCTGGGGGGCATGGGGTCTGCTGGAGATCCGCGTGCGGCCATACCAGGTGTCAGAATTCAGAGGACGGTAGACAGGGGAAAGCCTTCCGCCTCATTACTAATTCTACTTTGTCAGATTTTCATAACGCTTGGCTTTGATTGGCTTTTCTGGTGTGCGATGCCATCGCGGATGCCCTTCGCCGGTGACGTCGGGCCATCTGCGCCAAGGCGTCTTCCAGTGTCGCGTTCGCGCGCGGCAGCAAAACGCTGAGCACTTCCCGCACGTCGCGCGCGCTCAACAAGGGGAACGCACCACGATGCTTTCGGCGTGCCTCCAACAAGAACAACAACGCCATCAGCACCATCGCCATGTGGTGATGCCACCCCTGCCACAACCGCACCTGATACTCGGCCATGCCCACTTCGCTCTTGGCCTCCTGCAGGCTTCGCTCCACCCAATAGCGCTGCCCCTGCATGTACGCCAATCGCCGCACCGACGTCTGCTCCGGCGCGTTGCTCAGCGTGTACTTGATCTCCCCCGGGTTGCGCACCGAGCGCCGCACAATCAGGTGCCAGCAGTGGGCCTTGGACTCCCGCCCGTCCCACACCCACACTCTGCGGTGAAGCACCTCCACCCACAGTGGGCCCTTCGTGGAGTCCCGATACGACAAACGCCGCCAGGCCTCCCCCGGTTGGTTGCGCACCCACGCATCCACCCGGATCGGTTCCGGCCCCTGCGCCCGAGGCCGTTGGGGCGCTCTCCCACGCGCACTGCGCCGCGGGGGTACCTGGGGCCGAGGATCCTCCAGGTAGATCCGCTGGGACGCCTTCACATCCACCACGAACACTTCCCCGTCGGCGTCCAACCCCCGCAGGAACTTCGGGTCGGCCCCGTAGAACGAATCTGCCCCCACCCAGGCGAACTCCACCCCCAGGCGCCGGGCGTGCCGAACCATCTCCAAGGCCAGTTCCGGTTTGGTGCGATACCCCCGCTCGGCTTCCGGAACCTTCGCCCGCTTGCACCGGGCCGAATCCTCGGCCCACGCCTTCGGCAGGTACAGCCGTGCATCGGTGAGCGTCACCTCCCCGTCGCGGGCCAGGGCGGCAAACACGCCCACCTGGCAGTTCTCCACCTTGCCCAGGCGCCCACACCACTGGCGCGCAACGCCAACCGATCGGTCGCCCTTCTTGGGGAACCCACTTTCGTCCACGATCAGACACGTGTTGGGGGAGCCTCCCAACAACCGGTCGGCGTCACGGGCCACATGGTCGATCACCTCGCGGTGATCCCACGGGGAGTACGACACAAAATGCTGCAGGCGTTGGTCGTCGGCGTCCGGAACGACTTCTGCGATGCGCTCCATGTTTCGCTTCCGGGCTTGCGCCAAGCCGGCAAAATACGCCTCGGCGGCCTTCACGCACGAGCGGGTACGAGAGGTGAAATGCGATCGGTAGCGTGCTGTGAACCGATCCAGGTCGTGCTCCAACTCCGCGAGGGGGTGAGGGGAGCTGGCTAGATTAGAAGAATTATTACCTAGTCAGTTCCGATTTAGTAATCATTCTAATCCTCCTTTTATTTCAAAGTGTTACGATGAATCCCAGAGCTACTATACTTCCGGACCCGCTCTTTGCCAAGGCCTCGGCGAATCTGACAAAGTAGAATTACTAAGGCCTACGAAGGTATTGCCGGACGCGGGTGGGGGACTGGCTCCGGCCGGGCGCGAGTGCGGCACCCTTTTCGCCGCGCCTTCGCATGCCGTTGTCAGCCCGGTAGGCCGGGGCGCCGGTGGCGGAAGTTCCTGAACTTCCAAAGCGATCCAAGCCGGGTGAGGGCGCGGCGACGTAAGGGGCCGCGCCCGGCTCTCCACCAGCCCCCCACCCGCTGGTTCCCTTGTGAACGCCGGGGATCTGACAATAGTTCCGTTGGTATTAGTAAGAGCTTCGCACATCATAGGAGGCGCCCTACACTTCTGCCCTCTGTCCTTTGGACCCTGGTTCCTGAACCGCAGACCCCATGCCCTGCCGCCGAAACGGCGGGCTCGGGTCGGTGCTGGTTTCCTTCCGAGGGAAAGCGTCACGAATCTGGCGATGTTTTCGTCGGGATCCGTACCCGCAGAACCTCGGGGCGATCTCAAGTTTTGCGGGGTCGGGCCGAAGAGGGAGAAGGTCTGAACCTCCGACGTGCGGGGAGAAAGCTTTCATGGACCTGGCAACGATCATCGGGCTTGCGGCAGGGGTCATCCTGATCCTCTCGTCCATCGTCATCGGTGGGGCGCCGCTGGCGTTCGTGGACATCCCGTCGGTGCTGATCGTGGTGGGCGGCGTGACCGCGGTGACCTTCATCATGTTCCCCATGCGCACCGTGATGGGTGCCGTGAAAGTGGCCGTGAAGGCGTTCAAGGAAGACACCTGGAACCTGGACGAGATCATCGACCAGATGGTGAGCCTGTCGCGGTTGGCCCGCACGAACGGCATCCTGGCGCTGGAGGACGCCGAAAAGGAGATCACGAACCCGTTCCTGAAGAAGGGAATCCAACTGGCCGTGGACGGCAACGAGGAGGAGCTCATCCGGTTCATCATGGCCACGGACGTGAGCTTCACCCAGCAGCGCCACGCCATCGGGCAGAAGGTGTTCAAACAGATGGGGGCGATGGGCCCGGCGTTCGGCATGATCGGGACCCTGATCGGGCTCGTGCAGATGCTCCGGAGCCTGGACGACCCGTCCTCGATCGGGCCGTCCATGGCCGTGGCCCTCCTGACCACCCTGTACGGAGCCCTGATCGCCAACCTGGTCTGCCTGCCGATCGCCAACAAGCTGGAGTACCGGAGCAGGGAGGAGGCGCTAGCGAAGCAGGTGATCACCGAGGGGATCATCTCGATCATGCAGGGCGCGAACCCCAAGGTGCTCAAAGACAAGCTGGAGGCGTTCGTGGCGCCCGGCATGCGCAAGGAGAAGCGCGACGGCGGTTCGGGCGGGGAAGCCGCGGGGGAGGCGGCCTAGATGGGTATGGACGATCTCCTGAACCAGGGCCCCCAGGAGGAGGCCGAGGAGGGTGCCCCGGCGTGGATGGCGACCTTTGCCGACCTGTCCACCCTTCTGCTGACCTTCTTCGTTCTGCTCCTGTCCTTCGCGAATATGGACGTCCAGAAGTTCCGGGAGATGCTCGGCAGCGTCAAGGACGCGTTCGGGGTGCAGAAGGAGACCTGGGGCGACTACATGGCCCGGTCCCAGACCCCGATCGAACAGATGCTCGAGCAGGCCATGCAGGACCAGGCCCAGAGCGAGGGCCAAGATCAGGAACAGGGCGCGTCGATGCAGCAGTTCATGAGCATCGTCCAGGCCCTGTTCCAGGACCTCGGGGGGGCGGCCGAGGTGTACATGGACGACCAGGGGGTCACGGTCCGGGTCGAGGGCAAGCTCCTGTTCCCGTCCGGCTCGGCCGACCTCCGGCCCGAGGCCGCCGCCGTGATGGACCGGATCGCGGCCCTCATGAACAAGTACACCTTCGATCTCTACATTCTGGGCCACACCGACTCCGTGCCGATCCACACGGAGCGGTTTCCCTCGAACTGGGAGCTGAGCGCGGCCCGGGCCACGGCCGCGCTGCGGTACCTGGTGGAGAAGGGGGCGGACCCGACCCGGCTGGTGGCGGTGGGGTTCGCCGACAGCCGCCCGGTGGCGCCCAACGACACCCCCGAGGGCAGGGCCAAGAACCGGCGGGTGGAGTTCCTCTTCAAGAACCCCGAGAGCCTGCCGTCGGGCGGGTACCGCCCCGCCGGCCCCTGAGCGGGGGGCATGCCAAGTCGCGGTCAAAGCCATTGGGCCCCTGACCAGAGCAAGGGACCTGTCGGAGCGCCGGGCGCGGCCGCATCAGGGGCCAGAATTCAGAGGACAGTAGACAGGAGAACTGCCGGAGCGGTCTTCCCCTGTCTTCTGTCCACCGACTCCTGATTCCTGAAATGCAGGCCCCATGCCCCACCGCCGGCGCTGGGCCCGGACCAACGAAAGTTGCCCTTCCCGTTGTAGTGTTCCGTTTCGCAAAAACGTATGCGGATTGCGTCGGTGGGGCTGGGGGCTCCGACGAAGCGCGACGGCCGAGCAGCTTGGGCCGCCCGGCGCCAGGGGAGCGGCCGCGGCGCGTGCTCTCACGCGCCGCAGCGGACCGCGCCGAGGCGGCCCCTGCGAGGCCGTTCAGCGAAGGAGGGGCCCCCAGCCCCACCCCCCCGAGAAAACCACGGTATTTCGGAAACGCTACAGTAGGGCCCCGCAGGGGCCTGAGGAGACTTCCGAGGGCTCTCGGTTTGAACGCAACCCGGTGTGTCAGCCCCTCTTCCGGTAGATCCTCAGCCTCGCATCCCACGGCACGAACAGCTCGGGCCGCAGCCCCAGGAGCGTCTCGCTGGTGCCCAGCACCAGCGCCCCGCCGGGGGCCAGCGCGGAGGCCAGGTGTTCGAGCACCCAGACCTGCACCGGCCGGCGCAGGTAGATGAGCACGTTGCGACAGGCGATCAGGTCCACGCGCTCGGGGTACGAGGCCGGGTCGAGGAGGTCGGCGGTGCGGAACTCCACCCGTTCCCTCACCTCGGCACGGACCCGCCACCGGCCGGCGCCGGCCCGCTCCAGCACCCGGGCCCGCAGGTCCGTCGGAAGCCCCTCCACGTCCCGATCGCCGTACACCCCCTCGCGGGCCCGCGCCAGGGCCCGCTCGTCCCGGTCGGTGCCGAGCACCCGGAACGGGGGCGGTTCGGGCCGGGCCTGGAGCATCGTCGCGGCCAGGGAGTAGGCCTCCTGCCCCTTGGAGCATCCCACGCTCCACAGGCGCAGCCCCCGGGGGCCCTCCCTCTGGGCTGCCAGCTCCGGCAGCAGCCTCCCCAGCGCCTGGAACACCGCGGGGTCCCGGAAGAAACCCGAGACCGCCACGCTGAGGCTGCGGGCGAACCGCCGGGCCTCGGCCGGGTCGTGCGCCACCCGTCGGGCGTAGGCCTCGGCGTCCGCCTCCCCCAGGGCCTTGGCCCGGGCCCGGACCCGCCGCACCACCGCGCTCTCCTTGTAGGCCCGCAGGTCCAGCCCGCCCGCCCGGGCCACGGCGTCGGCCAGGGTGGTGAACCAGGGGAGTTCGTCCCAGGGGTGGGGGAAACGACGGCCGGGGCTCACGACCCGGGCTTCCGGAAGTGATCGTAGCCGGCGACCGCCCCTTGCCAGGGACGGCCCCGGTGGAGCAGGCGGACGTCCGGGCCGTCGACGACGCGGCCGATCCGCCAGACCGGCACCGCCGCGGCGCGGGCCAGGGCCTCCACCCGCCGGCGTGCCGTGGCCGGACAGGTGAACAGGAGCTCGTAGTCCTCCCCACCCCCCAGCACCCAGTCCAGGGCCTCACACCCAAGCTCCCGGGCCGCACGCTCGAGGGGCGCGGCCAGCGGGATCCGTTCGAGCCACAGCTCCGCGCCGGCCCTGCTGGCCCGAAGGAGGTGGCCCAGGTCCTGCAAGAGCCCGTCCGACACGTCGATCATGGCCGTGGCCGCGCCGGTCTCGCCGAGGCTCCGCCCCAGGGCCAGGCGGGGCTCGGGCCGGAGGTGGCGTCGCACCAGGCCCGGGAACCGCTCGGGCCGGCCGGACCGGAGAAGGGCCAGGCCGGCGGCGCTCTCGCCGGGAGCCCCGCTCACGTACACGTCGTGGCCGGGCCTCGCCCCGCGCCGGAGCACGGGCCGGTCCGTCCGGCCCAGGAGGGCGAGCGAAAGGGTGACGTCCCGCGCCGAGGTGGTGTCGCCCCCGACCAGCCGGCAGCCGAAGGCCCGGCAGGCCTCGTGCAGACCCCGGTACAGGCCCTCGATCCAGTCGACCGGCAGGTCGGGGGGAGCCGAAAGGGTCAACGTGAACGCCCAGGGGGTGCCGCCCATGGCCGCCACGTCGCTGACGTTGACGGCCAGGGCCTTGAACCCCAGATCCTCGGGCCGTCCCCAGCCCCGCTGGAAGTGGACCCCCTCCACCAGCGCGTCGGCCGTGCACAGCAGAAAGCCGCCCTCCAGCGGAAGGACGGCCGTGTCGTCGCCTGGCCCCACGACCGGGCCGGGCGGCGGAGACTGCTCCAGCAGGCCGAGCCGGCGCAGAAGGCCGAACTCGCCGACCTCGGACAGGTTCACGAAGCGGCAACCCCTTGGGCGTCCGAGGCGTGGGCGGCCGGAGCGGGTTTCAACGCCAGCCGGATCACCTCGTCCATGGTCTTCACCAGGTGGAACTCGAGGGCCCGGCGGACCTTGGGGGGAAGGTCGTCCAGGTCCTTCCCGTTGCGTTCCGGAAGGATCACGGCCTTCAACCCGGCCCGCATGGCCGCCAGGCACTTCTCCTTGATGCCGCCCACGGGGAGGACCCGGCCCCGCAGGGTGATCTCGCCGGTCATGCCCAGGGTGTGGTCCACCGGCCGGCCGGTCATGATGCTCAACAGCGCCACGGCCATGGTCACCCCGGCCGAGGGGCCGTCCTTTGGGATCGCGCCGGCCGGCACGTGGATGTGGACCTCCCGCTGCTCGAAGAAGTCCTCCGGCACCCCCAGGTCCGCCGCCTTGCTCCGCACGTACGACAGGGCGGCCTGGGCCGACTCCTTCATCACGTCGCCGAGCTGCCCGGTCAGGATCAGCTTGGAGGGGCCCTTCATGGTGGTGACCTCGATGTGGAGAATGTCGCCGCCGGCTTGGGTCCAGGCCAGGCCGGTGGCCACCCCCACCAGGTCCTCCTCCACCTCTGCCTCGGGCAGGAACCGCGGGGGGCCCAGGAACCGGTGCAGGTTCTGGCGGGTGATGCGGTGCTTGCGGTTCTGGCCCTCGGCCACCCGCCGGGCTACCTTGCGGCAGAGGTTCGCGATCTCCCGCTCCAGGTTCCGCAGGCCGGCCTCCCGGGTGTACTGGTCGATCAGCACGCCCAGGGCCTCGGTGGAGATCTCGAACAGGCCCTCGCCGAGACCGTGCTCGGCCGTCTGTCGGGGAATCAGGTGGCGCCGGGCGATCTCGAGCTTCTCCTCCCGGGTGTACCCGGACAGCCGGATCACCTCCATCCGGTCCAGGAGGGCCGGCGGGATCGGGTCGGTCAGGTTCGCGGTGCAGATGAACATCACCTCCGACAGGTCGAAGGCCACGTTCAGGTAGTGGTCCTCGAAGGTGGCGTTCTGGGCGGGATCCAGCACCTCGAGCAGGGCCGAGGCGGGGTCTCCCCGGAAGTCCTGGCCGATTTTGTCCACCTCGTCGAGCATGAACACGGGATTGCGGGACCCGGCCTTGCGGATGCCCTGGACGATCCGGCCGGGCATGGCGCCCACGTAGGTCCGGCGGTGGCCCCGGATCTCGGCCTCGTCCTTCACCCCGCCCAGGCTGATGCGCACGAACTTGCGGCCCATGGCCCGGGCGATGGACTGGCCCAGGCTGGTCTTCCCGACCCCGGGCGGGCCCACGAAGCACAGGATGGGGCCCTTGGTGTCGGGCTTGAGCTTCTTGACGGCCAGGTGCTCGAGGATCCGCTCCTTCACCTTCTCCAGGTCGTAGTGGTCCTCGTCCAGGATCTTCTGGGCCCGGGGGATGTCGATGTTGTCGCGGGTGCGCTTGCGCCACGGCATCTCGGTGAGCCACTCGATGTAGGTGCGGATCACCGCCGCCTCGGCGGACGAAGGGGGCATGTCCTTGAGCCGCTTGAGCTCCCGCTCCGCCTCGGCCCGGGCCTCCTTGGGCATCTTGGCCTTGTCGATCTTCTGGCGCAGGTTCTCGATCTCTTCGCCGCGCTCGTCGGTGATGCCCAGCTCCTCCTGGATCGCCTTGAGCTGCTGGCGCAGGAAGTACTCCCGCTGGCTCTTGTTCATCTCCTCCTTGGCGGCGGACTTGATCTTGGCCTGGACCATGAGCACCTGGAGCTCCCGCTCCAGCAGGCTGTGGACCCGGGTGATCCGCTCCTTGGGGTCCACGGCCTCCAGCACCTGGATCGCGTCGGCCACCTTGAGGTTCACGTTGGCGGCCACGATGTCGGCGAGCCGGCCCGGGTCCTCCACGTTCTCGAGGATCATCATGATCTCGGTGGAGATCCCCTTGCCCATGTTGACGATCTCTTCGAGCTTCTCCCGCACCGAGCGCATCAGCGCCTCGGCCTCGTAGTCGGGCTCGGCCGCCCCCGGCTCGGGCACGGCATCGACCCGCACCCGGAAGCACGGGTCGGTGGAGAGGATCTCCACCCGTCGGGCCCGGCTGAGACCCTGAACCAGGATCTTGATCCGGCCGTCGGGGAGCTTGAGCATGCGCATGATCATGCCCACGGTGCCCATCTCGTAGATCTCGTCCGGGCCGGGGTCCTCGGTGGCCACCTCCTTCTGGGTGGCGAGGTAGAGCATGCGGTTGCCCTGGAGGGCCTCCTCCACGGCCGCCACCGACTTCTCCCGCCCCACGAACAGGGGCAGGATCATGAACGGGAACACCACCACGTCCCGCACCGGGAGCATGGGCAGCACCTCGGGGATCTCGATCCCCTGAGTCTCGCTGTTGTCCACCACGGTGGGCAGTTCTTCGCTGTGCGACATGGATCGCCTCGTCACTCGATGGGAATCCGGCGGTAGCCGCGCCGTCGCTCCTCCATCTTGGGAATCTGGATCTCCAGCACCCCCCGGTCCAGCCCGGCCCGAATGGCAGAGGGGTCCCCCGCAGCGGGCAGCAGCACCATGCGCTGGAACGGTCCGTAGCTTCGTTCCACCCGCAGATAGCTCCATCGGGTCTCCGGGGCGGGCTTCGTGCCGCGAAGCACCAGGAACTGGGGGCCGGCGAACAGCTCAAGGGAGGAACGGTCCACCCCCGGCACGTCGGCCCGCACCCAGATGCTCCCCTCCTCCTCGATCACGTCCACCGCCGGGAACGCCCCCGGGTTCGCCAGCGCCGTGGGCGCCAGCTGGTCCTCGAACAGCCGGCGGAACAGGTCTTCCACCTGCTTTTCGAAGTAGCGGAGTCGCTCCAGGAGGTCACGGGGTGGGTTTCGCATGGTTGCCTCGATGGGCCTGCCGTGGCGGGCGGTGCCGCGGGATCATAGTCACGGCTCCGGAGACCGTCAAGAAAGCCCGCGATCGGCGAAGAATCGGGCCACCCGTTCCCGATTCCGGACCAAGGGGAACGGGGGCAGGCTCTGCAACAGGAACCGGCCGTACCCCTTCTGCACGATCCGCCGGTCGAGGATCGCCACGAGGCCCCGGTCGTCCCCCCGCCGGAGCAGGCGGCCCACCCCCTGGGTCAGGGTCATGGCCGCGGCCGGAAGCTGGTAGGCCGCAAACGGTGACCGGCCCTCGGCCCGGATCCGCTCGATCCGGGCCTGGACCAAGGGATCCTCTGGGCTGGCGAAGGGGATGCGGTCGATGATCACCGCGCTCAGGGCGTGACCCGGCACGTCCACCCCCTCCCAGAACGACAGGGCGCCCAGGAGCACGGAGTGCACGTCCTCCTGGAACCGGGCGAGCAGCACCTCCCGGGGCCCTTCCCCCTGGACCAGCAGGGGAAAATCCACCCGCCCCCGGAGCCGGTCCGCCACGGCCCGCAGGTTCCGGTGGGATGTGAACAGGCAGAAGGCCCGGCCGCGGGTGATCCGCAGGAGCTCCCGCACCTCCTCGGCCACCGCTTCGGCAAACCCCGGGGCGTTGGGCTCGGGCAGGGCGGGCGGCACGTAGAGCAGGCCCTGGCTGCGGTGGTCGAAGGGGCTCTCGGTCACGAGCTCGGCCGCCGACTCCGGCACCCCGACCCGCTCCCGCAGGTACTCGAACGACCCCCCCACCCGCAGGGTGGCCGACGTGAGCACCACGGGCATGCCTCGGGAGAACAGCGAGGCAGCCAGGGTGGGGCCGATCTCCACGGGCGCCGCCCGCAGGAACACCCCCCGGCCTCGGGTCTCGAGCCATCGCACCTCCCCGGCCTCCGGGGCCGAGGCGAACCGGCCCAGATCCTCCCGGAGTTGCTGGGTGCGCCGCACCAGGGCCTCGGCCTCGGCCGACTGGGTCTCCTTGCCGCCGATCCGGTCGGCCCAGGCGTCCAGGGCCGACCGGAGGGCGTTGAGGTGCCGGTCCGCCGGGGGCGGGAGCGTGCCCCGGATGCGGCGGGCCGTGCCCGCCCTGGGCAGGGACCGCCAGAAGGCGGACGAGGCCCCGGCCACGGCCTCCAGGGCCCGGTGCAGCGGGGCCGGCAGGCTGCCGCCCGCGGTGAACGCGGCCCGGGCGTCCCGGAGGAATTCCGCCAGCCGGTAGCTGCTCACCTGGGTGCCGAAGTGGTCCGTGGCCACGGCTTCGAGGTGGTGGGCCTCGTCCAGCACCAGGGCCTCGTAGCGCGGCAGGACCTCCCCGGCCGAGGTGGCCCGCACGGCCAGGTCGGCGCACAGCAGGTGGTGGTTGACCAGCACCACCTGGGCCCGCTGGGCTGCGCGGCGACGGCGCAGGAAGAAACAGTCCTCCTCCCGGGGACACCGGCCGCCCCAGCAGGTCTCCCGGGTGGAGCAGACGTCCTTCCAGGGACCGAAGTCGTCGGGCAGGTCGGCCCACTCGGCCCGATCGCCGGTGGAGGTCGCGCCCGCCCACCGCTCGAACCGCTCGTACAGGCGGGCCTCCTCCGGGAACCGGAACAGGGGCTGGGCCCGGAACGCCTCGAACCGGCGAAGGCAAAGGTAGTTCTGGCGGCCCTTGAGCAGCACCGCGGCCACCGGGCGGCCCAGGGCCTGGGCGAGCAGGGGGACGTCCCGTTCGAGGATCTGGGCCTGCAGGGTCTTGGTGGCCGTGCTCACGACCACCCGCTTGCCGGAGAGCACGGCCGGCGCGAGATAGGCCAGGGTCTTGCCGGTGCCGGTGCCGGCCTCGGCCAGGAGCACGCCGCCCCGGCCCAGGGCCTCGGCCACCGCCCGGGCCATCTCCACCTGGGCGGGCCGGGGCTGGTACCCGGGCAGGAGCCGGGCCAAAGGGCCTTGGGAGGAGAACAGTTCGTCGAGAGTCATGCGGGATTCCAGGGGGCTGCCTCCGGCCCGTGAACTTGGGGGAACGCCACGGCGGGGGCGGACGGCCTCGGCCGATCTACCCTCGCGGGGCGGTCTATACTACAATCCGCGTCCCATGCGCATCCAAGCCGACCTTCACGTCCACACCGTCGCCAGCGGCCACGCCTTCTCCACCGTGGCCGAGATCGCCCGCGAGGCCCGCTCGAGGGGCCTGCGGGCCGTGGGGCTCGCGGACCACGGCCCGGCCCTGCCCGGCGGGCCCCATCTGTATCACTTCTCGGCCCTGCGGTTCCTGCCCCGGGTGATGGACGGGGTGCGGATCCTCCGGGGGGTGGAGGCGAACCCGGTGAACGCCCGGGGGGACCTGGACCTGCCGGATCCCCTGCTGGCTCGGCTCGACTTCGCCATCGTGGGGTTCCACGAGGGGTGCGGCCTCAAGGCCTCGAACCCGCGGAAGAACACCCGGGTGCTGATCGCGGCCATGGCCCACCCCCGGGTCCGGATCCTCGGGCATCCCGGCAATCCGGCGTTCCCCGTGGACGTGGGGGCCCTGGTGGCGGCGGCCCGGGACCGGGGGGTGGCCCTGGAGATCAACAACGCCTCGTTCGTGAACGCCCGGAAGGGGAGCCTCGAGACCTGCCACGCCATCGCGGCCGAGGCAGCCCGGATGGGCGCCATGGTGTGCCTTTCGTCCGACGCCCACGTGGCCCAGCAGGTGGGGGAGGTCTCCGAGGCCTGGCGGGTGGCCTCGGCCGCCGGCGTGCGGCCGGAGCAGGTGGTCAACCGAACCTGGGACACACTGGTGCGGTTCCTGGAACTCGACCCGGCCGAGTTCGAGACGCGGCCCGGCCCGTACCGGTGACGTCGGCCGG
Organism: Deferrisoma camini S3R1; assembly: GCF_000526155.1. Classification (NCBI taxonomy): domain Bacteria; kingdom Pseudomonadati; phylum Thermodesulfobacteriota; class Deferrisomatia; order Deferrisomatales; family Deferrisomataceae; genus Deferrisoma; species Deferrisoma camini. The sequence goes on from NZ_JAFN01000001.1 coordinate 3,513,588, forward strand.
AAGTCACCTCAGTCCCCTGCGGGGCCTTTCAGAGACTAGAGACTGGAAACTGGAGACTAGAAAGACCCAAGATCCCTTTGCGGTGGCGCTGGGGCGGGCCCGATGCGGCGAGCATAGAAGCCGCTCCCGGCGCTCCTGCAGGCCCCATACCCACCGAGACCTTGGCGTCGGCTGGGGAGCCGGCTAGCGGGCCGAGGACCCGAGCTTGCTAGGGGCAAAGAGGTTTTTGGCCTCCTAGCTTCCCAGCCTCCCAGCCTTCTAGCCGAAGTTGCTGGGAAGCTAGAACGCCGAGAAAGCCTTTTTGTTCTCAGCCGTTGGAGCCCAGGCCCCATCGGCGCCCCGAGAGGCGTCGGATCAAAGCCCCGATCGCCCGGGCCCCGTCCCGCCGCTGCCGGGTCGCTCGGGCCTGATCGCGGTGATCCGGTCCCACGGGATCTCCCGGAACCCGGAGGGCGTCCGCAGCAGGATGCCCCGTTCGCCCATCTCCACCGCGATCCCCCGGTGCTCCACCCCTGCGGCCACCACGATCACCGGCTCGCCGGTGAGATGCCTCCAGTCCCGCATCTACTCCTCCCGCCAGGAAGCCACCCACACCTTGTCCTCGGCCCGGCTTCGTTCCAGGATCACCCGGGCCTGCCGGTTCACGCCCCGCACGTCCGCGGCCAGGTCCACCAGGAACCGGGGGCTCTCCACCACCACCTCGAACACGAGCCGGGTCACGGCGAGCCCGGCCATGGCCGAGCGGTTCTTCAGTTGGGTGGCCCGGTCCAGGGGGTTCTCGGTGAGGTCGTCGTAGAGTTCCTGGGCCCGCTCCAGGCCCAGATCCGGGTGCAGGGCGTGGAGCACCGGCACCGGCGCGGTGTTCACGTTGACCTTGGGGTCCGCCCTCACGTCCAGGTAGGGCCGCACCGCCGCCACCACTTCGGGGGTGAACCCCTCGATCTTGGCCAGCTCGTCCACGTCCGTCAGCGGCCGGTTGGGAACCGGGTGCTCGGGATTGTCCTCGTACAGGCCGTCGGTGTTGGCGTCGATCCAATCCACCAGCGCCTCCACCAGGCCGTCCGGGTCCGCGTCCGCCGGCGCCGCGGCCTCGAACAGCCGCCGCAGCGCCTCCACGCGCGACGCCAGGGGCTCGCCGCGATCGTTCAGCACCGCTCCCAGCGGAAACCGGCCGTACAGGTCGTGCACCGATACTGCGAGCACCCCGTCCCCCAGCGGGATCGGAGGGATCACGTCGGCCCAGGGCTCGCCCCGGTGGTCCACCTGGTTGTCCCGGGCGTCGGCCCGCAGCAGGGCCGAGCCCACCGCGACGCCCGAGCGCAGCAGGGCATGGGCCTGGAGGGCGTCACGGAGGTTCGCCGCGGTGCGGGCCTCCACCCGGGCTTCCCGGAGGAACTCCACCACCACGATGGAAAGAAGGCTGACCAGCAGCAGCACGAGCAGGAGGGCGGCGCCCCTCTGGCGGTTCACGGCAGCCTCCGTCGGGAGTACAGGGGGGTGGCGGTGCGCAGCACCCGTTCGTGGTTCTCGTCGGGTCCCCATGCGATCTCCAGCGACACCGCCTCGGGCAGGAACGGCTCCTCCTCCCGGATGCGGCTGTCCCACGACTCGGCCCACTCCGTGCCGTCGTAGCACAGCACCTGGAAGCGCAGCACGTTCTCCAGCACGGGGTAGGCGAGCCCCCCCTCCTCGGGGTCCTCGTCGGGGTCGGCCTCCTCCCGCCGCACCAGCCGCAGCACCCCGTCGTCGTCGGCCTCCAGGTTGTACCGAAGCTCCACGGGCCCCCCGGGGCGCAGGCCCGGGATCGGCGCGAGGCGGGTGGTGAAGGTCAGGGTCGCGTTCCCGTCGGCGTCCGGCTCCACCACGAACCCGGTGGCGGTCGCGCGGCTGGCGGACACCAGGGCCCCGGAGATCTCCGTGGCCATCCGGTCGAGGACCAGGGCCGCCTGGTGCACCTCGGCCGTGGCCTGCGACGAGCGGTCCCGGCTGCGCACGGCCCCGGAGTAGGTGCCCTGCACCAGGGAGAGGACCAGGGCCAGCAGGGCCAGGGTGACCACCACCTCGATCAGCGTGAATCCCCGGTTCAGGGCTCCTCCTCCTCTGCCCAGGCGTAGTACACCAGCTCCATGGAGTCCCGACGGTTCCCCTCGGGCCAGGACACCGTGATGCGCACCAGGCGGACGTTGTCGAACTCGGTGGTCTCGGACTGCCGTTCCCAGGTGAACCCCGGGAACTCCTCGAACTCCCCCTGGTCGGACCCCAGGGGGGGGAGCCCGTCCACCTCGGTGCGGGTCAGGATGTCCCGGGCCAGGAGGGTGGCGGTCATGAGCCGCCGGGCGCGGGCCTCCTGCTTCAGGGCCGACGCGTGGGCCACCAGCAGCGCCGTGAAGCTGGCGCCCAGCACGGCCAGCGCCACCAGCAGTTCCAGGAACGTGAACCCCCTACGGCCCCTCAACCCGGCCCTCCAGGATCTCGGCGCGGCCGAGCAGGGGGTGGACCACCACGGTCATCTCCTGGTCGTCCCCGATCTCGAGGTGAATCCACGTGGGCGTGGCGTAGCCCTGGGGAAGGAAGCGGGTGAGGGCCCGGCCGCTCGAGACCGTGCCCTCGAGGGCGGTTTGCACGTCGCGGAACCGCACGCCCTCGGGGAGGCGGGTGGGCTTGATCGGAAGCCCAGGGGTGTCCACGTAGTCCCCGGTCTCCGGGTCGAACTCCCCGGCCCGGTACGACTGCTCCTCCAGGTCGTAGATCAGAGCCAGGCTTTTTTTTTGAATGCGGACTCTTCGTGGAGAACCTGGACCGAGGCGGCCAGGCGCCTCAGGGCCTCTTTGGCTCGGAGCCCGGCGGGGCGGGGGAGGCGGGGCAGCAGCACCGCCGTCAGAAGGGCGAGAAGGAACAGGACGACCGCGAGCTCGATGAGGGTGAACCCCCGGCAGGAGCGGCTCACTCGTCCTCCCAGTTGGTGATGTCGGCGTACTTGCCCTCTCCGCCGGGCTCCCCGTCGGCGCCGTAGGAGAACAGGTCGAAGTCGCCGTGGTTCCCGGGCGAGATGTACATGTAGGGGTTGCCCCACGGGTCCTTGGGGATGGTCCCCTTCTCCAGGTAGCCGCCCTCGCGCCAGTTCTGGGGAATCCGGCCCACCGTGGGCTTGCGCACCAGGGCCTCCAACCCCTGCTCGGTGGTGGGGTAGAACCCGTTGTCCACCTCGAACTGGTGCAGGGCGTCCTCGAGCACCCGGATCTGGACCTTGGCGGCCGTGCGCTTGGCCTCCTCGCCCCGGCCGAACAGCCGGGGCATCACGATGCCGGCCAGGAGCCCGAGGATCACCAGGACCACCAGGAGCTCGATCAGGGTGAAGCCGGCGTCGGGTCGGCGTCGTCGGGTCTGCATCGGGTCTCCGGGAGCGTCAGCCCACCAATTGGCTCATCTCGAAGATGGGCAGGAGGATCGAGAGGACGACGAACCCCACCGCCGCCCCAAGCGCCAGGATCATAATGGGCTCGATCAGGGAAGTCAACGTGGCCACGGCCGCCTCCACCCGGGCCTCGAACGCATCGGAAACCTTCAACAAAAGGGTGTCCAGCGCCCCGCTCTCCTCCCCCACGGCCACCATCTGGCACACCACCGGCGAGAACTCCCCGGTGGCCCGCAGGGCCTGGCTCAGGCTGCGGCCCTCGCGCACCTCGTCGCGGGCTCGCTCCACCGCCTCCTCCAGCACCGCGTTGCCCAGCACCGACTTGGAGATCTCGAGCGCCGTGAGCAACTCCACGCCGCTCGCGAGCAGGGTGCCCAGGGTGCGTGCGAACCGGCTCACGGCCACGGTGCTGAGGAACCGGCCGATGGCCGGGGTGCGCAGCCACAGCCGGTGCAGGGTGCGGCGGCCCCGGGGGGTGCGGCCGTACCGCCGCAGCAGCAGCCACCCGCCCAGCGCCAGGGCCACGCCCACCCACCAGTAGGCCCGGAACCATGCGCTGGTGGCGAGCAGGAGGCGGGTGGGCAGGGGCAGCGCCTGGTGCAGGTCCTCGAAGATCCGGGTGACCCGGGGCACCACGTAGGAGAGCAGGAACCACAGGATCCCCGTGCCCAGGAACCCCATGAGCAGGGGGTACACCAGGGCCGACTGAAGGCGTCGCCGGAACGCCACCGAGTCCTCCAGGAAGTCGGCCAGGCGTCCCAGCACCACCGGCAGGGTCCCGCTGGCCTCACCCGAGCGCACCATGTTCCGATAGATGGGGGGGAACGAGGAGGGGTGCTCCCCCAGCACCTCGTGGAACGCCTTGCCCTCGTTCACGCCGGCCCGGATCTGGCTCAGCACCCGGCGGGTGCGCTGGTTCTCGGTCTGCTCCAGCAGACCGGTGAGGGCGCCCACCAGGGGCAGGCCCGCGTCCAGCAGGGTGGCCAGCTGCCGGGTGAGCAGGGCGAGCTCCACCGGCGAGATGCCCCGCCCGGGGAAGAACCGCGGCCTGCGCTGGGGCTCGCGCTCGGCCCGCGCCACGGGGCTGACCCGGCTGGCGAACACCCCCTGACGTCTGAGGGCCTGCCGGGCCGCCCGGGGACCTTCGGCGTCCACCACGCCGCGAACCGGTTTCCCCCGGGCGTTGAGGCCCTCGTACTCGAACACCGGCATGGCGGCTCCCTAGAGCACCTCGTCCTGGGTGACCCGCAACACCTCTTCGGCGCTGGTGATGCCCGCCGCCACCTTGCGGGCCCCGTCCTCGCGCAGGGTGATCATGCCGCCCCGGCGGCCGGCCTCCTTGATGGACACCGAGTTGGCCCGCTGCATGACCAGCTGCCGGACGGCGTCGTCCACCGACAACAGCTCGTAGATCCCGGTCCTGCCGCGGTACCCGGTGTGGCGGCACTCCGGGCACCCCACCGGCCGGTAGAGCGGCCCGGCGAACGAGGGGTCGAGCCCCAGCTCCTCCAGGGCCCCCGGCGGGGGGTCGTAGGCCTCGCGGCAGGCGGGGCACAGCACCCGCACCAGCCGCTGGGCCAGCACCGCCAGGATCGACGAGGCCACGAGGAACGGCTCCACCCCCATCTCCACCAACCGGGTCATGGCCCCGGCCGCATCGTTGGTGTGCAGGGTCGAGAACACCAGGTGTCCGGTCAGGCTGGCCTGGATCGCGATCTCCGCGGTCTCCGCGTCCCGGATCTCCCCCACCATGATCACGTCGGGATCCTGGCGAAGGATCGACCGGAGGCCCGCGGCAAAGGTCAGGTCGATCTTGGGGTTGACCTGGATCTGCCCGATCCCCTGGAGCTGATACTCGATGGGGTCCTCGACCGTGATGATGTTCACGTCCCGGGAGTTGATCCGCGACAGGGCCGCGTACAGGGTGGTGGTCTTCCCCGAGCCGGTGGGGCCGGTGACCAGGAGGATCCCGTGGGGCTTGCGGATCAGGCTCTTGAACGCCTCGAGCCGCTCCCCCTCGAGCCCCAGTTGCTCCAGGTCCAGCAGCACGGCCGATTTGTCGAGCAGCCGCAGCACCACCCGCTCCCCGTGGGCCGTGGGCAGCACCGAGACCCGGATGTCGATGTCCTTGCCCGCGATCTTGATCCGGATCCGGCCGTCCTGGGGCAGCCGCTTCTCGGCGATGTCCAGGCCGGCCATCACCTTGACCCGGCTCGTGATCGGCGCCTGCAGCGCCTTGGGCGGGGTGAGCACGGGGTAGAGCACCCCGTCGATCCGGTACCGGATCTGGAGCTCCCGCTCGAACGGCTCGATGTGGATGTCGCTGGCCCGATCCTTGACCGCCTGGAACAGGATGCCGTTGACCAGCCGGATCACCGGGGCCTCCTCGGCCGCGTCCAGCAGGTCCCGGGGCTCCTCCAGCTCCTGGGCGAGGCCCTCGAGACTCCCTTCGGCCAGCTCCTCCATGATCTCCTCGGCCCGGTCCGAGCCCTCCTCGTACACCCGGTTGACCGCCTGCTCCAGGGCCGCGGCCGGGGCCACGGCCGCCCGGAGCGGCCGGCCGAACAGCACCCGCAGGTCGTGGAGCACCCGGGTGTCCGTGGGGTCGGCCACGGCCACCACGATCCGGTCCCCGTCCTCCTCCACGGGAAGGCACCGGTGACGCCGGGCGAACGAGATGGGCACCCGCCTCACCCAGGCCGCGGGCACCTCGGTCGTACGGATCTCCCCGATCCACTCGAGGCCGTAGGCCTCGGCCAGGGCCCTGGAGACCTCCCGGTCGTCCGCCAGGGCCAGGCCCCGCAGGGCCTCCAGCGCCGACACGCCCCGCTCGGCCGCCGCCTCGCGGACCTGCGCGGCCTCGTCCGGGGTCAGCAGGCCCCGGGCCTCCAGGGTGGGCAGGATGTCCGGGCCGCTCACGGCTGGGTCGGCTCCGGGGCGGGCGCTGTTTTGCGGGGGGCGCCGCTGTGCTCCATCACACCACGGTCGAAGGTGGCCCGCTTCTCCCGCGTGATCTCGGTGATCTGGTCCATGGTCCGGATGATGTGGGGGGTGAGGAAGATCAGCAGGTTCGTCTTCTGGTTCGCGTTGGACGAGGTGCGGAACAGGGCGCCCAGGAACGGGATGTCCCCCAGGCAGGGCACGCTCGACACGTTGACCTGGGTGTTGTCCTTGATGAGCCCGCCGATCACCACCGTGGTCTGGTCCTTGACCACCACCGTGGTCTTGGCCGACCGGCGGGTGGTGGTGGGCGCGTTGGTGGAGGTGCCGGTGGTGGTGCTCACGATCTGGCTGATCTCCTGGAACAGCTTCAGCTTGACGTAGTCATCGTCGTTGATCTGGGGGGTGATCCGCAGGGTCAGCCCCACGTCCCGGTACTCGAAGGTGAAGATGGGGTTGCCGTTGGTGTCGAACTTCTGGCTGGTCTGGAACGGGATGTTGTCGGAGACCACGATCTCGGCCTCCTCGTTGTCCGTTGTCAGGATGTGGGGGGTCGAAAGCACGTTCACGTCCCCGCTTTTTTGGAGGGCCCGGATCAGCGCCCCCACGTTCAGAAACGTCTGATTGTTGAACGTGATCGTGCCCTTCACCGCCCCGAGGAACAGGCCCGTGGGCACGTTCAGGGGGTTTTGCATGAGGGGGGTGATGGTGCCGAAGTTGGTGCCGCCGAACACGTTGGGCTGATCCCGGGAGATGTCGTTGACGGTGCGCCACTCAACCCCGAGCTCCAGGGACTTCTCGTAGCTCATCTCCAGGATCGCCGCTTCCACCAAGACCTGGGGGCGGCGGACGTCGAGCTTCTCGATCACCGCGGTCAGGGTCTCGTAGTCCCGGGGGCTCGCGATGATCACCAGGGAGTTGGTGGCCTTGTCCGCCGTGATCTGCACCGGCTCCTCGAACTCCACCGGCACCTCGGTCACCTTGGGACGCTTGACCTGGGGCTGGCCGGGTTTGGCCTTGGTTCCGGCGGACTTGGAGATGGCCGTGAGCACCGAGGCCACGTTCTCGGCGTCGGCGTACTTGAGGTAGTACACGTTGATCTTGCCCGAGCCCCGGGGGATCTCCACGTCCAGGGCCTGGATCATCTTCTTGATCTCGGCCAGGGTTTGGGGGTCGGCGATCACGATCAGGCTGTTCGTGCGGGAGTCGGGGATGATCTTGACCGAGACCTGCTCGGCCTGCACCTGGACGTTCGCCTTGCCCCTGGGGGTGGGCCTGCGTCGCACGGTGCGCCCCTTCTGGGTCACGGCTTGGCTGAGGTTCTTGGCCAGCGTCTCGGCCGCGGCGTATCGGATCGGGATCACCTCGAACACCGTGTCCACGGTCTTCACGTCGAGGGCGTCGATGATCTTCACGAGCCGCTCGATGTTGGACAGGGAGTCCGTGAGGATCAGGGTGTTCGTGGGGGCGTAGGCCACCACCGAGGAGTCCTTGGACACCAGGGGGGCGAGGATCCCCGCCACGGTCTCGGCCTGCACGAACTTGAGCGGCAGCAGCCGGGTCACGAACCGCTCTCCGGGCTCGGCCCCCTCCTCCATCGTCTCAATGCTCGTCTGCTTCGCCTCGCGGGTGGCCACGATCTTGTACACCTTGTCCGTGACCGGCGCGATGGTGAACCCCTTCACGTTAAGGATAGCCTGAAACACCTGGTAGGCCTCCTCGGGGGTCACCTTGCCCGGGGCGATCACCGTGATCTTGCCCCGGACCTTTTCGTCCAGGATGAAGTTCCTTCCGGTGAGCTCCGAGATGAACTGGACCACCGCCTCGATCTCGGCGTCCTTGAAGTTCATGGTGATCGCCTTGGGGGCGGCGGACGCCGCCGTGACCCAGGCCGCGAGGACAAGCGCGATGGCAGGGGCGAGGATTCGTCGCATTCGGTCACCGGATCTCGTAGGTGAAGGTTTGGTTCTGGTTCCTGCGCACGAGGTCGATCTGGATGGAGGTCTCGTCCTTGAGCCGCTGGTAGGCCTCGAAGGCCTGTTCCGGCCCCAGGAGCTCGATCCCGTTGATCCGTTTGATCACGTCGCCGTTCTGGAGGCCGATCTTGGCGAACAGGCTGCCGGGCCGGATGGCGAACACCTTGAACCCGTCGGGCTGGCCGTTGGTGAAGTTGGGGACCACCCGGATCTGGGTCAGCAGCTTGCTCATGTTGGCCTGGGCCTGTTCGATCTCCCGGGCGTCGATGATCCACTTGTCCTGGGCCACCTTGCGGACCGTGTCCCCGTCCGGTTCCGAACGGGCGGTTCCCCCCCGTTGCGGAGGCCGCCGCGAGGTTCGTGCCCGGTCCTCCTTTGGCTTGGGCCGGAACAGGAGGATCTCCTCTTGCTTGTCGCCCCTGCGGATCCGGATGCGATCGCGGAGCACGGCGGCCAGGGTCGCGCCGTCCGCGACCTCCTCGCCCTCCCGGACCACCTTCACGTTCTTTTGCGCGTCTTGGATCACAGCGAACGATCGGCCCCCATCCACCACCACGGTGCCGAGGAGCGTCAGGTTCAGGGGCGACAAGGGGACGGGAGCGGGGGCGGGACGGGTTTCGGTCGGTGCCGGCGTGGCGGGCGTGGCGGCCGGCTCGGGGGTGGGGTGGGCGTTGAAGAGGTTCCGCTGCTCGATGATCCGATAGTCGGCGAGCCTCTCCCGGGCCCGGGCCTCGGCCGTGGCGGCGGCCAGGGCCCGGGTCCCGGTCTGGGGGGACCACAGCGTCCGGGCGATCCACACCCCCGCGATCCGGGCCGACAGATGGGCGGCGGCGATCAAGAACACGACGGTGAGCACCCACCGGTGCCGGGAAACGGCTTCGCGCATGGTTCCTCCGGAAAACCGGCATAGCATACGCGAGGGGGTGCTCGGCCCGCAACCGCGGCGGGCGGGCGCTGGGGCCGGCCCGGAGGGCCGCCCCAGGCCCCGAATCTCAGCGACTGTCGAGGAGGTCCGGCGCTACGAGCCCACCGCCGCCCTACGCCGGGCCCGGGCCTCCTCCTTTTCCAACAGGTGGATCGGGCATGCGGTGCGCCATTGGCAGTAGGCCCTGGGGTTGAGGCACCGGGGGGCGTCCAGGGGGACGTCCTTGTCGCTCTTCTGGCACCGGAACACCTTTCCGGTTCCGGCCGCGGCGTCTCGCTCCACGGCTACGCCTTCCGGGCCTCGCACTCCGGGTCGGGCACGCCGAGCTTCCGGAGAATGGTCATCAAGGGGCACCACTTGGTGAACGCGGACTGGAACAGGTTTAGGCCCACGAAGGCCGTGAACAGGTGCCAGTAGGGGCTGTGCACGTACCCCAGCCCCAGGCTGACGAGCACGAAGAACCCTGCTGCCAGGCGAAGGCTGTCGTTGACGGTCATGGCTCATCTCCTTTTCTTTGCGGAAAAAACCCCGATCCGGTTGCGATCCGGACATCTCGTTGGATGCGGGCAGGATCAAAAGGTCACGGCCGCCCCGACGATCCTTGAACCGCTCGGAAACCCGCTGATAGAATCCGATTTTCCCGACATCCCTTCCCCTTCGACGATCTTCGAGGCCAGCGCCGTCATGCTCGACTCCATTCTCGGTTTCTTCTCCACCGATCTCGCCATCGATCTGGGCACCGCCAACACCCTGGTGTACGTGCGGGGCAAGGGGATCGTGGCCAGCGAACCCTCCGTGGTGGCCGTGCGGAAGAACGGCCAGGGCGGGGGGCGGATCCTCGCCGTGGGCAAGGAAGCCCAGCGCATGCTGGGCCGCACGCCGGGCTCCATCGTGGCGATCCGTCCGATGAAGGACGGGGTGATCGCGGACTTCGACATCTGCGAGGCCATGCTCCGGTACTTCATCCAGAAGGTGCACAACCGCCGCAAGCTGGTGCGGCCCCGGGTCATCGTGGGGGTGCCGTCGGGGATCACCCAGGTGGAGCGCCGGGCCGTGCGCGAGTCGGCCGAGTCGGCCGGCGCGCGCGAGGTGTACCTGATCGAAGAGCCGATGGCCGCCGCCATCGGGGCGGGCCTTCCGGTGACCGAGCCGTCGGGCAACATGATCGTGGACATCGGCGGCGGCACCACCGAGGTGGCGGTGATCAGCCTGGCCGGCATCGTCTACTCCCAGTCGGTGCGGGTGGCGGGGGACAAGATGGACGAGGCCATCGTCCAGTACATCAAGCGCAAGTATAACCTGTTGATCGGCGAGCGCACGGCGGAAGAGGTGAAGATGACTGTGGGCACCGCCTACCCCGACCCGGACGCCGGCGACCACCCCCAGGCCATGGAGGTGAAGGGCCGGGACCTGGTGGCGGGCATCCCCAAGACGATCTCGGTGAACACCGAGGAAATCCGCGAGAGCCTGCGGGAGCCGATCAACGCCATCGTGCAGGCGGTGCGGATCGCTCTCGAGAAGACCCCGCCGGAGCTGGCGGCCGACATCGTCGACAAGGGCATCGTTCTGGCGGGCGGGGGGGCGCTCCTGAGGAACCTGGACGTGCTGCTCCGGGAGGAGACCGGCCTGCCCGTCATGGTGGCCGACGATCCCCTGTCGTGCGTGGCCCAAGGCGCGGGCATGGCCCTGGACGAGCTCGAGCTCCTGCGGGAGGTAACCTCCTGACCCCCGACCCGAACCCATGATCTCTTTTCTGGCCCGCCACCGTAGACTCCTGCTGGGAGGGGGGGTGCTGGCCGCGACCCTGGGGCTGCTGGCCTCGGCCGGGGGCGGCGCAGGGGTGTGGGGCGGCCGGGTGGGGCTGGTGGCCACGCCCCTCCAGTCGGCCGTGCGGGGGCTCGTGGGGGGGGTGGCCGGGGTGGTGGACCGGTACCTCTGGTTGGTGGATGCGAAGACCGAGGCCGCCCGCCTGCGGCGGGAGGCCGCCGAGCTGCGGCAGGAGCTCGCCCGGGTCGAGGAGGTGTTCCAGGAGAACGAACGGCTCAGGAGGATCCTAGAGTTCCGGGACGCCCTGGAGGGACCGGCCGTGGCAGCACGGGTGGTGGGCCGCAGCGCCACCCCCTGGCTGCGCACCGCGGTCCTGGACAAAGGGGAGGAGCAGGGAGTCCGTCTGGACGCCCCGGTGCTCACGCCCGAAGGGGTGGTGGGCCGGGTCTACCAGGTCGGCCCCTCCTCGAGCCGGGTGCTCCTGTTGACCGACCCCAACAGCGCGGTGGACGCCCTCATCCAGCGCACGCGGGCCCAGGTGGTGGTGGAAGGGGGGCTCGGCGCCACCTGCCGGGTGTTGTACCTGCCCCGGGGCGAGGAGGTGGAGCCCGGGGACCGGGTGGTCACGTCCGGCCTCGACGGGGTGTTCCCCAAGGGGCTGCTCCTCGGGGAGGTGGTCCGGGTGCGGCAGGAACCCGGCGAGGTGTTCCAGCGGGTGGAGCTGCGGCCCGGCGCGGACCTGGGCCGGCTGGAGGAGGTGCTCGTCCTGGCCCCCGCGACGGAGACGCCTTGAGGGGATTTCTCGCCTGGACCGGTTTTCTGGTCTGTGCCCTGGGGCTCCAGACGACCCTTCTGCCCCTGGTGATTCCCGAGCCCTGGAGGCCCGATCTCACCCGGCTCCTGACCCTGTGGCTGGCGCTGACCGGGGTGCCCCGGGGCGGGGCGGCGCTGGCCGCTGTGTCCGGGCTGGCCGTGGACCTCCTCTCCGGCGGACCCCTGGGATTCGTGGCGTCGCTGCGGCTGCTCCTGTACGGGGTGGCCCGTCCCCTGCGGGGGGTGTTCTTCGATCATCAGCCGCTGTGGCTCCTTCCCCTGGCCGCCGCCGGCCCCCTGGTGGAGGCGGTGGGGGCTTCCGTGCTGTTCCACTTCTCCGTGCCTGACGCGTCGATCGTGCCGGACGTGTGGGGGGTGGCCCTCCGGCAGGTGCCGGGGGACGTGCTCCTGGTGGTGTTCGTCTTCCTGGCGCTGGAGATGGCCACGGCCCGCCGGGCCCGGCTCGGGGTGGCCCGCTGATGCTGCGTCCCCGGTTCTCCCGCAGCCGGCTGCGCCCGCGGCTCGTGGTGTGCGTGGCGATCGTGGGGGCGGCGTTCGTCGTGCTGTTGGGGCGCCTGGCCTACCTGCAGATCTGGCAGGGGGCCCGCTACCGGTACCTCAGCGAGAACAACCGGATCCGGGTGGAGCGGATCCCGGCGCCCCGGGGCATGATGTTCGATCGCAACGGCGAGATCCTGGCCGACGTTCGGGCCGCGTTCGAGGCCCTGGTGGTGCCCTCGGAGGTCCCGGCCGGGGAGACCGAGCTCGGTGCGTGGCTGGAGCGGGTCTCGGAGATCCTGGGGATGCCGTCCGCGGAGATCCGCCGGGTGCTCGAGGGGAACCGCCCCGCCCGGTGGGAGCCCCGATTCCTCAGCCGGATCACCCGGGCCCAGATGGCCCGGCTCGAGGCCCACCGTCTGGAGCTCCCGGGCATGCTGGTGCGGGCCCGGCCGGTGCGTCACTACCCCCAGGGGCCGCTGTTCGGCCCGGTGTTGGGGTACGTGGGGGAGGTGTCGGCCCGGGAGCTGGGGAGTGACGCCTTCGCCGAGTACGCGGCGGGCGACGTGATCGGGCGGGCGGGGGTGGAGCGGACCTGGGAGGCCACCCTGCGGGGCACCCCCGGCGGACAACAGGTCGAGGTGGACGTGAGGGGGCGGGAGCTGCGGGTGCTGGCCGAGCGCCCCCCCAAGGCCGGCCGCAATCTGGTCCTCGCGCTGGACCGGCGGCTCCAGGAGGCGGCCCGCGAGGCCCTGGGCGACCGGGTGGGGGCGGTGGCCGTCGTGGACGTGCGCACGGGCGACGTCCTGGCGCTGGTCACCTCCCCGTCCCTCGATCCCAACGAGCTGGTGCGGGGGGTGTCGGCGCAGCGGTGGAAGGAGATCGTGTCCGATCCGCTCCACCCCCTCCAGAACCGGGCCGTGTCCGGGCAGTACCCGCCCGGCAGCACGTTCAAGGTGGCGGTGGCGCTGGCAGGCCTGGCCGAGGGGGTGATCACCCCCCGGACCCGGGTCTACTGCTCGGGGGCCTACCGGTTCGCCGGCCGGGACTACCGGTGCTGGAAAAAGGCCGGCCACGGCTGGGTCGACCTGAAGCGGGCCCTCGTCGAGTCCTGCGACGTGTACTTCTACCAGCTCGGCCTCGACCTGGGGGTGGACCAGATCGCCCGATGGGCGTCCGAGCTGGGTCTGGGGAAGGAGACCGGGGTGGACCTGCCGGGCGAGCGGCCGGGGTTGCTGCCCACCCGGGCCTGGAAACGCCGGGCCCGGGGCAAGCCATGGTACGCGGGGGAGACCCTGTCGGTGGCGATCGGCCAGGGGTACGTGCTGACCACCCCGCTCCAGATGGCCGCGGCCATGGCCGCGGTGGCCCACCCCCAGGGGATCCGTTTCCGGCCCAGGCTGGTGACCCGGATCGAGGACCCGGCGGGCCGGGTCCTCCATACCCTGCCGCCCGAGGAGGTGGGCCGCCTGCCGTTCTCGCTGGCCCAGCTCTCGCTGGTGCGAAAGGCGCTGCGACAGGTGGTGGCGGGGGCCCACGGCACGGCCCGCCGGGCCGACGTGGAGGGGTTCCCGGTGGCCGGGAAGACCGGCACCGCCCAGGTGGTCAAGCTGCCCTCGGAGCGCAACCTGCCCATCGAGCAGATCCCCTGGGAGCACCGGGACCACGCCTGGTTCACGGGCTACGCCCCGGCCGACGATCCCCGGATCGCGTTCGCGGTGCTGGTGGAGCACGGCGGGCACGGCGGGTCGGCGGCGGGTCCGGTGGCCGCCCGGGTGGTGGAGGCGTACCGGGACCTGGTGCGGTCCGGGCTGGCGGCCCAGGAGGCTCCCCGGTGAGCCGCGGGGCGGTGTGGAGGCAGATCGACTGGGGCTTCCTGGCCCTGCTCGCCCTGCTGTGCGGCGCGGGGTTGACGGTGCTGTGGAGCGCGAGCCACGGCCCCGACGGCAGCGTGGCCTCGTACCCCCTGCGTCAGGTCCGCTGGATGGCCTTGGGGGTGCTGGCCCTCGGTGTGGCGGTGTCCGTGGACTACCGGAAGATCGAGGCCTGGGCCCCCTGGATCTATCTGGGCACCCTGGGGCTGCTGGGCGCGGTGCTGGCGGTGGGACACACCACCATGGGGGCCCAGCGGTGGATCGCGCTGGGGCCGCTTCGAATCCAGCCCTCGGAGTTCGCCAAGATCTCGATGGCCATCGTGACCGCCCACCTGCTGGCCCGGGAGCCCGCCGACCCGCCCTACGGGGTGCGCCCCCTTCTTCTGCCGGCCGGAGCCGTGTTGCTGGCCGCCGGCACGGTGCTCCTCCAGCCGGATCTGGGCACGGCGGTGCTCCTGGTGGGGGTGGCCGGCGCCCAGATCCTGTTCCAGGGCGTGCGCAAAGGGGTGCTCTTGGCCTGCGGCGGGGCGGCGGCCGCGGGCCTTCCCGTCGCGTGGGGGTTCCTCCACGACTACCAGCGCCAGCGGATCCTCACCTTCCTGGACCCCGAGCGCGATCCGCTGGGGGCCGGATACCACATCATCCAGTCCAAGATCGCGGTGGGCTCCGGCCAGCTGCTGGGCAAGGGGTTCCTCCAGGGGACCCAGGCCCATCTGCGGTTCCTGCCCGAGCGCCACACCGACTTCATCTTCTCGGTGCTGGCCGAGGAGTGGGGGTTCGTGGGCGCGGCCTTCGTGCTCCTGCTTTACGGGGTGTGGATCCTGTGGGGGCTCGACATCGCCTCGCGCGCCCGGGACGACTTCGGCCGGTTGCTGGCCGTGGGGCTGACCTCGATCCTGTTCTTCCATGTGTTCGTGAACGTGGGCATGGTGCTGGGCCTTCTGCCCGTGGTGGGGGTTCCCCTGCCGCTGTTCTCCTACGGCGGCTCGTCGGTGATCACCACCTTCGTGATCTGTGGTCTGCTCCTGAACATCCGACTGCGCCGGTTCGGCCGGTTTTAGTTTTGGAAGAGGCGTGCCGATGAGAAGGGCCATGGTGACCCGAGACGTCGAAACTTTCGTGGGCCTGGGCCGGGCCGTGGCCCTGGCCGCGGCCGAGGAGGCCCTGGCCCCCCAGGAGGCCCGGGAGCTCACGGCCGGCTTGGTGGCCGGGATCCTCAGCGGGTGCATGGAGTTCGACACCTACGCCCGGATCCACGACGCCCTGGCCCGTCTGCTCGACCGGGCGTTCGCCCAGGGGGCGGCCGCTGTGCCGGCCCCCTCCCCCGCTGATGACGCCGTTCCCCCGGACGAGCCACTGGGGGTCTACCTGGAGGTGGTGGGCGAGGCGTGGGAGCAGGTGGGCCCCGGCGACGAGGCCTGCGAGGGCCTCAAGGGGTTCGCCGTCCGGGCCTTCGATCTGGGACGGGCCCGGTTCGGAAACGGCTCCTGGTTCCGGGCGCCCCTGCGGGTGGGGGGCGCGGAGCTCCTGCGCCTGGCCCGGGCCGCGGGCCTCCTGGTCGTATCGGTGGCCGGCCCCATGCCGGCCCCGGCCGCGGACGGATGCTTGGCCGATCCGGCGCGGGCCCCGGGCGCCTTCCGGGTGGTCCTGGGGTGGGGCGACCGCCGAACCGCCCTGGACGCGGAGGGCTGACCCGCCCCACCAGACCCCCGGCCCCGCCGCCTTCCCTCTCCTTCCCGTCTCCCTTCTCCCCTTTTTCCGAACCCCTTCGTCCTTGCCCAGCCCTGCGGCGGGGGTATGGTTCATTCTCTCGGTGCCGGAACCAGGCCCTATGCCCCCGAGCTTTGGCGCGGCTCGAGAGCCACCCGGCCGCCTAGCGGGCCGGAGGCCCCCGACCGACGACCAACGACCAACAACCAACGACCGAAGTGACAAGGACGGACTCCATGGCGACCTACGACTATGACTTGGGGATCCTGGGAGGGGGCGCGGCCGGGCTCACGGTGGCGGCCGGGGGGGCCCAGTTCGGGGCCAAGGTGCTGCTCGTCGAGAAGACCGGTCGGCTCGGCGGCGAGTGCCTTCACACCGGATGCGTGCCCTCCAAGACCCTGATCCGGACGGCCGGGGTCTGGGCCCTGGCCCGGAGGACCCCGGAGTTCGGGTTGCCGGCCCTCGAGCTGCCGGAGGTGGACCTGGGCGCGGTCATGGCGCGGGTGCGGTCCGTGATCGAGGCGATCCAGGAGCACGACTCCCCGGAGCGGTTCTGTCGCTTGGGGGCCGAGGTGCGGTTCGGCTCCGCCCGGTTCGTGGACGATCACACCGTGGACCTGGACGGCCGGCGAATCTCCGCCCGCGCCTGGGTCGTGGCCACCGGCTCCCGGCCGGCCCTGCCGCCGGTGGACGGCCTGAGCGACACCCCCCACTGGACCAACGAGACCGTGTTCGGACAGACCCGGCTGCCCGGGCGGCTCCTGGTGCTGGGGGGCGGGCCCATCGGGGTCGAGCTCGCCCAGGCGTTTCAGCGCCTGGGGTCCCGGGTCACCGTGGTGGAGTTCCTGGATCAGATCCTGGGGCCCGAGGACCCGGACGTGGCCGCGATCCTTCGGCAGCGCTTAGAAGCCGAGGGCATGGAGATCCTCACGGCGACCCGGGCCGTGCGGGCGGAGCCCGACGGGGCCGGGGTGCGGCTCACCGTGGCGCCTTCTTCGGGGCCGGGGGAGGCCCGGGTGCTGGAGGCCGACGCCCTGCTGGTGGCCACCGGCCGCAGACCCAACGTGGAGGACCTGGGGCTCGAGGCGGCCGGCGTGGAGGTGGGGCCCAGGGGCATCCCCACGGACGCACGCCTGCGGACCAACGTGAGGCACATCTACGCCTGCGGCGACGTGAACGGCGTGTTCCCGTTCACCCACGTGGCCGGGTACGAGGCCAGTGTGGCCCTGTCCAACGCGATCCTCCGGCTGCCCCGAAAGGCCGACTACGCCAAGGTTCCCTGGTGCACCTACACCGACCCCGAGGTGGCGAGCGTGGGGCTGAACGAGAAGCGCGCCCGCGAGCAGGGGGTGAAGTACCGGGTGCTGGAGGCGTCGTTCGCCGACAACGACCGGGCGCTGGCGGAGGGGGAGGCCGCGGGCAAGATCAAGGTGCTGGTGAGCCCCAAGGGGAAGGTGCTGGGGTGCCAGATCGTCGGGGCTCACGCCGGCGAGCTGATCCACGAGTGGGTCGTGGCCGTGGCCGGGGGCGTACGGCTCGCCACCCTGGCCGGGGCGATCCACGTGTACCCCACCCTGTCCGAGATCTCCAAGCGGGCCGCGGGCGCGTACTTCGCGGAGAAGCTGTTCAGCGACCGCACCAAGGGGGTGTTGCGGTTCCTGTTCCAGATCAAGGGGCGGGCCTGCACCCCCGACTCTCCCGCGCCGGAACCCTGAGACCAAGTTGCGATCAAGATGAGCTCATAGGGGGCGATTTGGGGGCCGTCGGTCCTCCGCCGGAAAAGACGGCCTCGCCGAAGCCGCTACGGCTCGGTCCGCTGTGGCGCGTGAGAGCACGCGCCGCGGGCGCTCCCCTGCGCCGAGCGGCTTGAACGGCTCGACCGTAGCGCTCCGGGCCAACGGCCCCCAAATCGCTGGCTTCGAATGCGACTTGGTATCAGGCGCGCTTCCTCGGGGGGCAGGGCAAGGGACCTGCCTCCGGCCGGGCGCGAAGCCGGGCATTCAGATCCGCCGCGCAGGCACGGGGCGGGGGAGTTCGTTTCATCCTCAGCGTCCGGGCGCGGGGGGCTCCGTTTTCTCTCTTTGGGGCTCCCGGCGCCTTCCGTCCCACAGGTGGGCCAGGGCCATCCACGGATGGTGCCAGAGCATCCGGGGGCCCGCGTACCGCATCACCTCGCGCACCCGTTCGCGCATGCTGGGCCTGTAGCAGTGCACCGGGCACTTGGCGCAGGTGGTCTTGCCCTCCTGGAACGGGCAGCGGTCCAGGCGCTCGAACGCGTAGGCCAGCAGCTCGGCGCACTCGGGGCAGGGCCGCTCGGGCCCGGGGTGGTGGTCGCGGCAGTAGATCCGGACCATGGCCTCGATGGTTCGGCGTTCCCTCCGAAGCCGGGGGTGGGTTGCACGGGACATGGGGCGCTCCATGTGACTTCGGTCTACGGTCAACGGTCGCCGGTCTGGGGCCTTCGGCCCGCTGGGCGGCCAGGCGGCTAGGCAGCTAATGTCATGCTCCGCAAGTTCGTGCATTCCCCGAGGCGGTGGGGCTGGGGGCCCCTCCTTCGCTGAACGGCCTCGCAGGGGCCGCCTCGGCTCGGTCCGCTGCGGCGCGTGAGGGCACGCGCCGCGGCCGCTCCCCTGCGCCGGGCGGCCCGGCCTGCTCGGCCGTCGCGCTTCGTCGGGGCCCCCAGCCCCACCGCCGCAATCGATATGCTTTCTTGCGGAACGGGACACTAGGCGGCTCTCGAACCGCGCCAAGGCTCGGGGGCATGGGGTCTGCGGTTCAGGAGCCAGAAGACAGAATTCAGAGGACAGGCTGCAACGTCGGATGCAGGAGCGTGCCCGTGGTCTTTTTCCTGTCCTCGGTCCGCTGAATTCTGGCGCCTGAAACCCGTGCCCCCCGACTCCGATGTCGAGACGAGCTTTCGACCGACGACCAACGACTGACGACCAACGACCGAAGTTACTGGGAAGCTTCCCCCCTCACCCCGGCTCGGGGCCATGATCTGGGTCAGACCCTGCGGGGTTCGCGTGCCGGCGCCACAGCTCGGCGAGCAGGACCCCGGCCGCCGTGGCCACGTTCAGGCTCTCCACCCGGCCGGTGCCCGGGATCCGCACGCACAGGTCCGCCCGGCGGATTGCGGCGGCCGAGAGACCGGATCCCTCGGCTCCCAGGAGCAGCACGCACCGGTCGGGGAGGGGGGCGCGGAACAGGTCGTCCCCCTGGTGGCTCGAGGTGGCCACCAGGCCGTACCCGGCTTCCCGGAACGCCCCCAGCGTCTGCCCCAGGTCGGGCGCCCACACCACCGGCACCCACTCGGCCCCGCCCTCGGCGGTGCGCCAGGCCGAGGGCGCGAGCACGCGGTCCTCGGGCCCCTCGGCCAGCACGCAGCGGGCGCCGAAGTGGGCCGCGGTTCGCACGATGGCCCCCAGGTTGTGGGGGTTTCCCACCCCGGGGAGCGCGAGAGCCCAGCCAGGCCCCGGAAGCCCGAGGATTCGGCCCAGGTCCGCAGCCCGGGGCCGGCGGCTCACGATGCAGATCCCCTCGTGGTGGCGGCTCCGGCAGACCCGTTCCAGCTCTTCCGGGGGGACGATCCGGTACGGCAGGCGGTGACGGGCGCAGTGGCGCAGCAGCTCCGAGAACTCCGGGACGCGGTCCTCGCAGAGGAACACCCGCACCACGGCGCCGGGCCGGCGCTCGAACAGGGCTCGGCAGGCGTTGCGGCCGTACACCACGAGCGTGGGTGGGGGATTCGTCGGGGCGGGTGGGCGACGGCGGCCTCGTCCGGGGTTCGCCATGGTCTCGTCCGTGGGGGCGGTTCCGGTTGACGCGGGGTGCCGGGTCACGGTAAAGCCTTTTCGTACGTCCTGTAAATCTCTCTTCCTCCATCGGGCGCGCCGGCCGGCCAAGGTACCGCGGACACAAACGACGTGCTCTTCCTGGTCAGCAACGACGACGGGATCCACTCCCCGGGGCTCGATGCCCTGACCCGGGCGCTGTCGGCCCTGGGCCGGGTCGTGGTGGTGGCACCGGACCGGGAACGCAGCGCCGTGGGGCACGCCCTCACCCTGCACCGGCCCCTGCGCATGACCCGGGTCCGGGACGACTGGTTCGCCGTGGACGGCACGCCCACCGACTGCGTCCACCTGGGGATCCACGGGCTGCTCGCCGAGCCTCCCACCATGGTGGTGGCCGGCATCAACCAGGGGGCCAACCTCGCCGACGATCTGACGTACTCGGGCACGGTGGCGGTGGCCCTGGAGGGTACCCTGATGGGGGTGCCGAGCTTCGCGGTGTCGGTGGCCGCCGAGACCGAGTTCCGGTTCGGGGCGGCGGCAGAGGCAGCGGTGCGCATCGCCCGGACCGTGGCCGAGCGGGGGTTGCCGCCGGGCACGTTCCTGAACGTCAACGTGCCCAGCCGCGATCGGCTCGACCAGCTCGAGGGGGTTCGGGTGACCCGGCAAGGCAAGCGCGTCTACGGCAGCGGGGTGGTGCGCAAGAAGGACCCCCGCGGCAAGGAGTACTTCTGGATCGGGGTCCGGGAGCTCGGGGAGACCCGGCGCACGGGCGACACGGACGTGGAAGCGGTCGAGGAGGGGTTCGTGTCGGTGACCCCCGTGCGCACGGATCTGACCGACCGGGAGTTTCTGACGGAGCTGCGGGGTTGGACCTGGACGAAGGGGTGAGTCGACGTGGGTTCTTGGGACGCCGTGGTGGTGGGAGCGGGGGCGGCCGGCATTTTCGCGGCTCGGGAGCTGGCCCGGGCCGGCAAGCGGGTTCTGCTCCTCGAGAAGGGGGGCGATCTCCGGGAGCGCCGGTGTCCCCGCAAGGAGACCGGCAAGGGGTGCCGCCGTTGCATCCCCTGCCAGCTCCTGTCCGGGTGGGGCGGGGCAGGGGCGTTCTGTGACGGCAAGCTGAGCCTGTCGCCCCAGGTGGGGGGATTCCTGGGCGAGTTCCTTCCGCGGCCGGCCCTGCGGACCCTGCTCGACGAGGTGGACGGGGTGTGGCGGGCCCACGGCGCCCCGCCCGAGGTGTACGGCTCCCGGGTGCCCGAGTGGCAGGCCCTACGGGACCAGGCCGAGGCCGCCGGCCTGGTCCTGGTGGAGAACCCCGTGCGGCACATGGGCACCGACGTGTGCCGGCAGGTGCTGGCCAGCCTGTATGACGAGATCTCCGGAGCCGTGGAGATCCGGTTCCACACCCCCTGCGACGGGGTCGAGGTGGACGGGAACCGGGTCCGGGGGGTGTGGGCCGGGGCCGGGCTCGAACGGGCGCCGGTCGTGATCCTGGCCCCCGGCCGGGTGGGGGCCGGGTGGATCCGGGACCTTGCGGCGGATCTGGGGCTGCGAACCGTGCCGAACCCGGTGGACATCGGGGTGCGGGTCGAGTGCCCGGCCGAGGTCATGGACCCGGTGACCTCGGTGCTGTACGAGGCCAAGCTCTACTACGAGTCGCCCACCTTCCGCGACGAGGTCCGCACCTTCTGCATGAACCCCCGGGGCGAGGTGGTGCACGAGGTGTACGAGGACTGCCTCACCGTGAACGGCCACGCCTACGCCTCGGCCCGCAGCCCGGCCACGAACTTCGCCCTGCTGGTGAAGACCGCGTTCACCGAGCCCTTCGACGACCCCATCGCCTACGGCCGGTACATCGCCCGGCTGGCCAACCTGATCGGCGGGGGGATCCTGGTGCAGCGCCTCACCGACCTGACTTCGGGCCGCCGGTCCACCCCCGAGCGGATCGCAAAGGTGGCGGTGCCGCCCACCTTGCACGACGCCACCCCGGGGGACCTGTCGTTCGCCCTGCCCCACCGCCACCTGACCGACGTGATCGAGACCCTGTACGCCCTGGACGCGTTCTGTCCCGGCCTGGCCGGGCCCGACACGCTGCTGTACGGCGTGGAGGTGAAGTTCTACTCGAACCGGCTGGAGCTCGACGACCGCCTGGAGACCCGCATCCAGGGCCTGTACGGGGCGGGGGACGGGGTGGGCGTGAGCCGGGGGCTCATGCAGGCGAGCGCCTCGGGCGTGTGGGCGGCCCGGGCCGCCCTGGAGCGGCTGTGACCCCGGACCGGTTCGCGGCCGCCCGGCGGCGCATGGTCCAGGCCGTGGCCCGGGCGGTGCCGGGGTGCCCGGACCGGGTGCTCGAGGCCCTGGTCCGGGTGCCCCGTCACCGGTTCGTGGACGAGGCCCTGTGGCCCCGGGCGTACCGGGACGAGGCCCTGCCCATCGGCCACGGCCAGACCATCTCGAAGCCCTCGACCGTGGCGCGGATGACCGCGGCCCTCGGGCCCGGACCCGGCGAGCGGATCCTGGAGGTGGGCACCGGCTCCGGCTACCAAGCCGCGGTGCTCGCCCTGCTCGCCGGCGCCGTGTTCACGGTGGAGCGGATCCCGGCCCTGGCGGTGCGGGCCCGCACCCGCCTGGACCGGTTGGGGATCCGAAACGTGGAGATCCGGCCGGGGGACGGCCGGATCGGATGGCCCGAGCAGGCCCCGTTCGACGCGGTGCTGGTCACGGCGGCGGCCGCCCGGGTGCCCCGCTCGCTGTTCGAGCAGGTCCGGCCGGGCGGCCGGCTGGTGGCGCCGGTGGGGGAGGGAGAGGACCAGCGGATCGTCTGCTGGCTCCATGCCGGCGGGGAGTGGGAGCTCCAGGAGCTGGACCCATGTCGGTTCGTTCCGCTTCGCGAAGGGATGGGGGGGCGTTGACCCGGCCGGTGCACCTGGCGGTGGTCGGGGCCGGGGCGGCCGACTCGGCCACCCGCGACCTGGCCGCCCGGGTCGGCCGGGCGGCGGCCCGGGCCGGTGCGGTGGTGGTGTGCGGCGGGCTCGGCGGGGTCATGGAGGCGGCGTGCCGGGGCGCCCGCGAGGCCGGGGGGCGCACCGTGGCCGTGATCCCGGGGCCGGACCCGGCCGCGGCGAACCCCTGGGCGGAGGTGGTGGTGGCCACCGGCCTCGGGCACGCCCGCAACGTGGTGGTGGTCCAGTCCGGGGATGCGGTGATCGCCCTTCCCGGCTCCTGGGGGACCCTGAGCGAGATCGCCCTGGCGCGCAAGTGCGGCCGGCCGGTGGTCGCGGTGGGCGCGTGGCGCCACCTGGAAGGGGTCCGGGTGGCGGAGGGCCCGGAGGAGGCGGTGGCGCTGGCCGTGTCTCTGGCGGGGCGACGCCCTGACGAACGCACCCCCGCCGGTGCCGAGCCGGTCCCGACGCGAGGCCCATGGGACGAAGGCGCATCGTAACCCTCGTGGCGTGCCTGGGGGTGGCCGCGGCCGTAGGGGCCTGCGGCACCCCCTACGCCCTGCGCCACAGGGTGGGGCCCGGAGAGACCCTGGCCGCGGTCGCGGCCCGGTACGGCGTGAGCGAAGAGGAGATCCGGCGGTTCAACCACCTGACGCCCAAGGACCGGGTGCGGCCGGGGGACGTCCTGTTCGTCCCGGCCGGGGGGCCGCCCCCGGCCGAAGCCCCCCGGGAGAAGCCGGCGAAGCCCCCGCGCCCCGAGCCGCCCCGGCGGGTCGCACCCCCGCCGGAGCGCCGTTCCCGGAGCACCGGGGCCGGGTGGCCGGTGGACGGGAAGGTCGTGCGCGGGTTCGCCCCCGAGCGGGGGAGCCGGGGGGTGGACCTGGCCGTGCCCCGGGGAACCCCGGTGCGGGCGGTTCGGGCCGGAGAGGTGGCCTACGCGGGCACTCCCGCGCCCGCCTACGGCGGGGTGGTGGTGCTCCGGCACCCCGGGGGCGTGTACACCGTGTACGGCAACCTGGACTCCGTGGGGGTGAGGCGCGGGGAGGCCGTGGAGCGCGGGCGGGTGCTGGGGACGTCGGGACCGGCCCGGAGGGGGCTCGGCCCCCACGTCCACTTCGAGGTGCGCCGGGGCGAGGAGCCCGTGGACCCCCAGAGGTTCGTTTCGGGACGCTGAGCCCGGCTTTCCCCGCTCGTGTATTTCCCGCTACCATGGGAAGAAGCCGGCCCCATGGAGCGGCGGCCTCTGGCGGCGCGCGGCGAACGTCCCCTCTGGCGACCCAGTTCGAGGACCCCATGCACGATCGTCGGGACGGTGCGGACCGAAGGAAGGCGGCCAGGCGCTACACCCCCAGCACGATCTCCATCTACCTCTCGGAGATCCGGCAGACCCGTCTGCTCACCCCCGACGAGGAGAAGGAGCTGGCGGCCCGGGTTCAGGCCGGCGACCCGGGGGCCCGCCAGCGCATGATCGAGTGCAACCTGCGGCTGGTGGTCACCATCGCCAAGCGGTACGTGAACCGAGGGCTGCCGCTCCTGGACCTGATCGAGGAGGGGAACCTGGGGCTCATCCGGGCCGTGGAGCGGTTCCGCCCCGACAAGGGGTGCCGGTTCTCCACCTACGCCACCTGGTGGATCCGTCAGTCCATCGAGCGGGCCCTGGTGAACCAGTCCGACACGGTGCGGCTGCCGGTGCACGTGGCAGAGGAGATCAACCGCCTGCGCCGGGCCGCCGAGGAGATCCGGGGCAAAGAGGGCACCGAGCCGGACGAGGAGGCCCTGGCCCAGAAGATCGACCGGGACCTCGAGCACGTGCGGCGGCTGATGCGGCTGGCCCGCCGGACCTTCAGCCTGGATCAGCCGCTGGGCACCGACGAGGACTACACCCTCCAGGACGTGATCGAAGACCCCTCGGCCCAAGATCCCGAGGAGATGGTCCTCGAAGACGACCGGCTCCGGGTCCTGGAGCGATGGCTCCAGGACCTCCGCCCCCGGGAGCGCCGGGTTCTGGAGCTCCGGTACGGCCTGGGCGACGAGGCGCCCCAGACCCTGGAGCAGATCGGACGCGAGTTCGGCGTGACCCGGGAGCGGATCCGGCAGATCGAGATGAATGCGCTCAAGAAGCTCCGTCGGATGGCGGCCCGGGCCCGGGTTCCCTTCGGCGAGCTGTACTGAGCCCACCCCCTGAACGAGGAGCGCGCCGTGGTGGAAGAACTCAAGAAGAAGATCCGGGACATCGAGGATTTCCCCAAGCCGGGCATCGTGTTCAAGGACATCACCACCCTGCTGCGGGACGCCTCGAGCTTCAACCGGGCGGTGGACCTGCTGGGGCACCGCTACCTGGACCAATCCATCGACCTGGTGGTGGGCATCGAGGCCCGGGGGTTCGTGGTGGGGGCGGCCCTGGCCTACAAGCTCAACAAGGGCGTGATCCTGGTGCGCAAGCCGGGCAAGCTCCCCTACAAGACCCACTCGGTGAGCTACGAGCTGGAGTACGGCACGGACACCCTCGAGATCCACCAGGACGCCATCGAGTCGGGCCAGCGGGTGCTCATCGCCGACGACGTGCTGGCCACCGGCGGCACGGTGCGAGCCGTGGTGGACCTGGTGCGCAAGACGGGCGGCGAGGTGGTGGAGTGTGCGTTCCTGGCGGAGCTCACCTTCCTCAAGGGTCGAGATAGGCTCCGGGACGTGCCGATCCACAGCCTGATTCAGTTCTGAGGGCAGAGACGCTGGAACGCCTGCGTGGGGTGGGACGACAGGCCCCCGGCCCTCCCATCGGGGCCCACGTGTCGGTGGCCGGCGGACCCGTGGCCGCCTGGGAGCGTACGGTGCGGCTTGGGGCCGAGGCGGCCCAGGTGTTTCCCGGCAGCCCCCGGTCGTGGGAGAGCCCGTGGCCCGGGGAAGAAGCGCTCGCCGAGGCCGGCGAGGCGTTCCGGCGCTCGGGCATCCCGGTGTTCGTGCACGCCATCTACCTGGTGAACCCGGCGTCCGACGACCCCGAGGTCCGGCGAAGATCGGTAGAGGCCCTGGCCCGGAGCCTGGAGTACGCGGCCGGTCTGGGGGCCCGGGGGCTCGTGGTGCATGTGGGCCACGGCAGGGGGGTGGACCGGGGGGTGGCCCTGGAACGAGTGCGGGGCACTCTGGAGAGGGCGCGGGAGCGGGCGGAGCGGATCGTGCCCTATCTCCTCGAGACCGGGGCGGGGGGAAAGGGTTCGGTGGGCTCCTACCTAGAGGACCTGGTGGACCTGGCGCGGGGGCTGGGCCACCACACCCGGATCTGCGCCGACACCGCCCACCTGTTCGCGGCCGGCCTGCCGGTCCACACCGCCCGCGGCCTCGACGGGTGGCTCTCGGCGGTGGAGGCGGCGCTCGGGCCCGGCGCCGTCGGGCTCGTCCACCTCAACGACTCCAAGACCCCCTTCGGATCGGGCCGCGACCGCCACGAGAACCTCGGCCGGGGCGAGATCGGCGGCCGGTCCCTGGCCCGTTGGGTGCGCCATCCGACCCTTCGCACCGTTCCCTTCGTCATCGAGACCCCCGGCTTCGACCGCCAGGGTCCGGATCGCCGGAACCTCGCCCGGGCCCGCCGCTACCGCCGGGGCCCCCGGCGCTGAGGACCCGGGCTACCAGGCCCTCCGAAACCGGTTCCCATCGGGGCGTTGACAGAGCCCGAACCTCCACGGTATACAAAAAGCCGTTTGCGGGAGCGAGAGCGGATCAGGGGGAGGCCAATGCCGAGACGTCCCGCCCCATTCCCCGAATCGGAACAGCCGCGGCACACCCGACGAGGTGGTCGCGGCTTTCTTGCGTCAGGGGCCCGGCTGGAACGGTTCTTGGTTGGCGCCGGAACCCGCCGGGCCCCGAACGGCCAGCCCTAGACGGTTCAGCACGTGGGTGTAGATCATGGTCGTTGACACGGCCGCATGACCGAGCAGCTCCTGAACCGTCCGGATGTCCGAACCGGCCATGTCCCACCTTCCCACACCACGCGCCTCCCCGGCGCGCTTGCGAAACGAAATCTACAGCATGTTAGGCCGAATACAACCCGAACGGATTAGGCCGACGTCGGCCTAATCCTCGGATACTGTTGATGGCCTCCTCCTCGGAGCCGCCGACCTCGGCTACGCTCCAGGGTGTCCTCAAACCCTCTCGCCAAGGAGGAGGCCATGCGTTTCTACCTGGGACAACATGACTTCTACTGCGGCATCGATCTCCATGCCCGGAGTCTCTATGTCTGCATCCTCGACCACGCCGGTGAGGTGCGCCTCCACCGAAAGATCCCAGCTTCTCCGGAGGCCCTCTTGCGGGTCCTCGAGCCCTTTCGCCCTGACGTGGCCGTTGCCGTGGAGTGCATGTTCGCCTGGTACTGGATCAGCGATCTGTGCGCCCGAGAAAACCTCCCCTTCGTTCTCGGTCACGCCCTCTACATGCGCGCCATCCACGGCGCCAAGGCCAAGAACGATCGCATCGACTCCCTCAAGATCGCCCATCTCCTCCGGGGTGGCACCTTTCCCCAGGCCTACGTCTACCCCGCCCAGATGCGCTCTACTCGCGATCTCCTTCGGCGCCGCCACTACCTCATGCGCCGCCGCGCCGAGCTCCTGGCCCACATCGAGAACACCAACTCCCAGTACAATCTGCCCCCGTTTCGCAAAAAGCTCGCTTATGCCGCCAACCGCGTCGATGTGGCCGATCGCTTCGAAGACCCCAGCGTGCGTACCATGATCGAGATGGATGTGGACCTCGTTGATGTCTACGACCAGCTCCTCGCCGAGATCGAGCTCCATCTCGTCCGCACCGCCAAGATCCACGACCCCCATGCCTTCCACTGCCTTCGCACCATCCCAGGCGTCGGCAAGATCCTCGCGCTGACCTTCCTCTACGAGATCCACGACATCCGCCGCTTCCCCCGTGTCCAGGACTTCTGCTCCTACGCCCGGCTTGTAACCCCTGCTCACGAGTCCGCCGGTAAGCGAAAAGGCTCGGGTGGACGAAAGATCGGCAACCCGCATCTCAAGTGGGCGTTCTCCGAGGCGGCCATTCTTCTCCTTCGCGAGTCTTCGCGCGCCAAGCGCCATGTCGAGCGCCTCGCCGGCAAGCACGGCAAGGGCAAGGCCCTTTCGATTCTCGCCCACAAGCTCGGCCGCGCGCTCTACTTCATGCTCAAGCGGCGGGAGGCTTTTGACGAAAACCGCTTCTTTGCAACCACCTGATGGGCCGGGGCATGGGAGCCGTTTCGTCTAACTGGGACGATGGGGTCTCAGCCGCGCGTTGCACCCGAAGAACTCTCCGTTTGCGCTCCGAGCGCGCGTGCCCCGGGTGCCTCGGCCCTTCGACCCGAGCCCATGTCGCTTTGATTGGACCCATGCCCCGGGCCCCGCTGGTTTGTGTGACGTCCCGGTCTTCGGGGTTCGTGCTCTGCCCCTCCCCCGAGCCGCGCTACGAACTGGACAGGTCAACCACCTGAGCCCCACCGCAAAGAGTCGGCCGGCACGAGGGCACGAAGCTGTTTCTACCGGCGAGGCCCGGCTTTTCAAGGACCTCAGCCAAACGACCGTCGATACGTGTTTGGTGCAGACACGAACGTCTGCAAACCCGAAAACCAGCAAACGAAGTCAGAGACCGAAACCACCGACGCTGGGACCCGTCACTTACGCAAAACCGAGAAAAACCTCGGTTCAGGGACCGTTTTCGCCTTGACCGGAGGAGGCCATATACGTGTTAGATGAATCATAGAGTGGTCATGGATAGCGAAGACCAATACGCCAAACTTGACGAATACGCGGCGCGTCGGGAGTCGGAAATTCGTCCGATGTTGCAGCCATACTTAGACGTAACGGATCAGTATGGTCGGCTGATCTGCCGACTGAGTGAACACATTGGGAAACGACCTCCAACTTCTGTTCAGGATGCTGTTATTAGAGATCTGATGGCAGATGTTTTTGATTTCCTGTATGAAGTTCGGCCATTCATTGTTAAGGGGCAAACTCTCGTCGCCTATCCGCTGGCTCGACGCGCATACGAGTCGCTGACTCTCCTACAAGTATGCGTATTAAAGGAAAGTGCAGCCGAAAAATGGAATGCTGGGAAGAAAATCAAAAACGAAGAAATCCGTAAGGCATTGGGAAATAACCCCATAGGTGAATCAGAGGAAGAACTTCGAAAACTCTATCGATTTTTTTGTGATATGACGCATCCAAATCGGGATACCATCCCTTATAGGGGGCTAGGCGAAGGCAACGAGTTCGTGTTTGGCTCCATCGGTGTACCAAATCTCGCAGTAGTTTTGGATTACTGCCTAAAGCATATAGATCTTTGGTATTGGTTTTGTCCAGTTGTGGCGTGGTTTTACAAGGAAATCCTTTTAAAAGCAGATCCGTCATTCCATGATGACCATAACCAGGCGAGAGAGAAAGCAAAGCAAGTAACAAATTGGTTAACTGATCAATACAATAGGGTGCTGGAACAATACAAGAACGATGTCGATGTCCTTCGCCCGAAATTCATCTAACAATGACGTAAACTCGGACCAATAAAGCGCCGCTCCTTCGTTGCTCTGCTTTATGGGTCCGGTTACGCCAGGCGTTAGACGGCAGATGAAATCGAGGTCCACCGGCAGATGAAGCAGCTCGCAAGCTATTCGTTCGACGCCCCTACGTCCGAGATCCAGATAGATGCGGTGCTGGATCAAGTCGACGCCTGGCTTCGGTCCAAAGGGAACCTCGTTGAGGAGGGCAGATCGCTTTGGGCCGCCGTTGACAAGTTTTAAAGTTGGGTGGGGGCGCCGCCGCGCTGACAAGTTTTGAAGTTTTGGACCGGGTGCAGCCATGTCAATGGCGCTGCCAGGCGCGGATAGGCTGCGCCGACGGGCTCCGGCAGAACCCGGCGGGCGGGGCAGTGGCGGCGCGGCTGGGGTCAACCGCCCGGGCCCCGGGCAGGGGTCGCCTCGGGGCCGGCAGGCGGGGCGGGCGGCGGAGGTGGGAGCACCTCGGCCGTGAAAACGCCTGGTTTTTCCCACTGGCGCCAGCGGTTGGGGAGGCGCAGGGTGTCCACGGTGAGGCGGGCCTCGCGCACGGCGAGGACGGCGTGGATGCCGGGTTTGAGCCGGATCACGGTCTGGCCCCGGACCGAGACGTTCCGGGCCTCGGCCTCGCCCTCGAGGCCTTCGACGACCTCGGTCTCGCCCCGGCGGGCCACGAGCACGGTCACGGGCCGAGGCAGGTCGATCTCCAGGGCGTCGGTGTGCACCTGAAACGGGCCTTCGACCCAGCGGCGTACGAGTACCTCCCCCTTCTCCACGCGAAGTTCCCGGCATACCGGCGTGCGGCCCTCGAAGGCGAAGGGCACCCGGACCTCGGTCGCGCCGAAGAGTCGGACCGCGCCCTCGGGCAGAAGGATCTCCACCTTGCCCCGGGGACCGGTGGACACGGTGTCGTCCGGCTCGAGGAGCACCGGGCCGGTCAGCGGTCGGGCCTGCCGGGCGTGGCGCGGTCGAAGCCACGCCTCGCCTTCCACCCGGCCCACCTGGGGGTGGAGCCCCCTCGGGGGAGCGGCCGGCCGCCACGGCGGGGGGACGCAGCCGGCCAGGGCCGCGCACGCCCAAACGAGGAAGAAGAGGAGGTTCAATCGCCCTGGGCGCATTCCGACGGGTCCCCCTGGATCTTCTCCATGGCGTGGGGGAGGGCCGGCAGGAGCACCTCCAGGTTCTCCCGGGCGGCCTTGGGGCTCCCCGGCAGGTTCACCACCAGCACGGCTCCCCGGATGCCCACCACGGCCCGCGAGATCATGGCGTGGGGGGTCTTCTGGAGGCTCGCCCAGCGCATGGCCTCGGCCATGCCCGGCACCTCCCGGTCGATCACGTCCCGGGTGGCCTCGGGGCCGGGGGCCGGGACGCTGGTCGAGAATGAAAGTTGCGAGGTCTGGCTGCAGGCGGGCAGGCATGGTGCCATGCCGAGGAGCGCAAGGGCGGTCGTGCCCGGCGTGCTTGAGCACGTGATGGCTCGTGGGATTGACGGATGCGCCGTCCTTCGGTGCGTCTACCTGCGAGGGTTTGACGCGGCTCCTTCGGCCCAATGCACGAAGGGTTCAGGGAGCACCGCCGGGGTTCGCCCCTTGCGGAAATCGTTCGGGTTCCGCGTTACGATCCGCTCCGCCCCCACGGCCTCGGCGGCGGCGTGACACACGGCATCCTCCAGATCGGAGAAACGGCTGGCCAGGGCCGCCTCGACAACCCCCTGCGTCACCGGTGCCACCCGGATGCGCTCCAGGAGGTGGGTCGTCAGCTGCCGGGCCCGGTCGGCGCCCACCCGGCGGCGAAGGAGGTAGTAGACGGTCGTCACGCAGTGGGCGGCGAGGTAACCGGTGACGCGGCCCGTTGCCGCTAGATCCAAAAGGCTGCGGCAGAGGCGGGAGCGAAGGGCGGGCGGTCGAGCAACACGTCGAGCACGACGTTGAGATCGAACAGGACCGCTTTCACCGATACTTCCTCTCAATGGGCCGCCAGCTCGGCTTCCAACTGCTCGTCGGTGGGGGGTGCCCCCTCCCCCTTTCCGGCGCCGAGCAGCGTCCGGGTCCACGGGCTCAAAGCCCTCTGCTCCAGCTCCGCTTCTGTGACGCTCACAAAGAAGTCCTCGATCGACTTCGAAAGGGAGACCCCCCGTCTTGCGGCCCACTGCTTGGCCCGTCGGATGACGGCTTCGTCCATCCGGAGGGTGAGTTTCGTCTGCATGCCGACCTCCTGACGTATATTTTGGAAAAGACGTCAGAAGCCGCTGATCCGCAAGCTTTGTCAAGGGCCCAACCAGTGCTCTACCGGCTTTTCGAGGAACTCCTTCAGGGGAATTCCATCTCCCCCCACGAGCAAGGTGCGGGTTGG
Organism: Deferrisoma camini S3R1; assembly: GCF_000526155.1. Classification (NCBI taxonomy): domain Bacteria; kingdom Pseudomonadati; phylum Thermodesulfobacteriota; class Deferrisomatia; order Deferrisomatales; family Deferrisomataceae; genus Deferrisoma; species Deferrisoma camini. The sequence continues at coordinate 3,545,111 of NZ_JAFN01000001.1, forward strand.
CGCGAAGGCTCGGGCAAAGTGGGTCAGTCCGGGCAGAGCGTGGGGGGGGCGGCCGCTCTTGACCTCGATCGCAACGAGTCGGCGGTCGGCCCGGAGCACGAAATCCACCTCTCGGTTCCGTTCACGCCAGTAGTACAGCTGGCACACGCCTCCCGCCGACGCGTTGGCAAGATGCGCTCCCACGGCCGACTCCACGAGACGGCCGCGGAACTCCCTGTCGGTCAAGGCCTCTTGCGGCCCGAGGCCCGCCATGGCGGTCATCAGCGCTGTGTTCAACACCTGGAGTTTCGGGCTCGAGCCTCTGCGCCGCACGGGTTGAGCGGCATATTTCTGAAGGCCGGTGAGCATGCCGGCCCGGCTGAGCAGGTCAAGGTAGTGGGCCAAGGTGGTCGTGTTTCCCGCATCTTGAAGCTGGCCCAACATCTTGGTGTAGGACAGAACCTGTCCCGAGTAGCGGCAGCCCAGGTCGAACACACGCCGGAGCAACGCGGGTTTGTCCACCCGCGTCATCATCAATACGTCACGCGCAATGGTCGTCTCGACGAGAGCGTCCAGCACATAGCGTCGCCATCGTACCGGGTCCCCGGCGAGCGGGGCAGCGCCCGGGTAGCCGCCGAAGTAGAGGTAGTCGTCCGGCGAGAACCCGAACGCGGTGCGCATCTCGGGGTAGGACCAGTGGGGCAGGTGGATCACCTCGAATCGCCCTGCGAGGCTCTCTGTGAGCCCACGCTGCATGAGGAGCGGCGCAGAGCCGAGCAAGACGACCTTGAGCGGTCTTCCGGCGCGGGTGTCTTCGTCCCAAAGTCGCTTTACGGCCTCCGACCACCGGGGGATCTTCTGGATCTCGTCGAGAGCCAGAACGGCTCCGGCCTTGCCCGCGTCAGCAGCGGCGAGCCGCCCTCGCTCCCATTGGGCGGCAATCCATGCGGTGTCGCCGGGAGTTGGTTCGTCCGCGGAAACGAACACACTCGGTAGGTCGAGTCGGCTCAGGACCTGGCCCACCAGCGTCGTCTTGCCCACCTGGCGGGGGCCGGAGACCACCTGCATGAAGCGCCGCGGCTCCGCAAGTCGGGCCGCGAGGACCTTGGCCTGGCCGCGCTCAAAGGGAGGAAACGAAAGAGTGCTCATAACAGTGAGTAAATTTACTCAATGGTTCGAGTAATATCAAGTACGGGGCTGCCAGCTTGCGGGGCGAAAACGAAAGTTGGAAGGGAAATCGGGCCGGCATGGTCAAGGACCTGCGCGAGTTGGTGCCCGGTCGGCGCCCACCCGGCGGCGAAGGAGGTAGTAGACGGTCGTCACGCAGTGGGCGGCGAGGTAACCGGTGACGCGGCCCGTTGCCGCTAGATCCAAAAGGCTGCGGCAGAGGCGGGAGCGAAGGGCGGGCGGTCGAGCAACACGTCGAGCACGACGTTGAGATCGAACAGGACCGCTTTCACCGGTACTTCCTCTCCCAATGGGCCGCCAGCTCGGCTTCCAACTGCTCGTCGGTGGGGGGGGCCTCCTCCCCCTTTTCTGCGCCGAGCGGTGTCCGGGTCCACGGGCTCAAAGCCCTCGGCTCCAGCTCCGCTTCTGTGACGCTCACAAAGAAGTCCTCGACCGACTTCGAAAGGGGGGGAGCCCCCCCGTCTTGCGGCCCACTGCTTGGCCCGTCGGATGACGGCTTCGTCCATCCGGAGGGTGAGTTTCGTCTGCATGCCGACCTCCTGACGTATATTCTTGAGAAAGGCTACGTCATGGGTCGGTGATCCACAAGCTCTGTGGCGCTGCCCGGGTCGGGCGGGGCAGTGGCGGCGCGGCTGGGGTCAACCGCCCGGGCCCCGGGCAGGGGTCGCCTCGGGGCCGGCAGGCGGGGCGGGGGGCGGAGGTGGGAGCACCTCGGCCGTGAAAACGCCTGGTTTTTCCCACTGGCGCCAGCGGTTGGGAAGACGCAGGGTGTCCACCGTGAGACGGGCCTCGCGCACGGCGAGGACGGCGTGGATGCCTGGTTTGAGCCGGATCACGGTCTGGCCCCGGACCGAGACGTTCCGGGCCTCGGCCTCGCCCTCGAGGCCTTCGACGACCTCGGTCTCGCCCCGGCGGGCCACCAGCACGGTCACGGGCCGAGGCAGGTCGATCTCCAGGGCGTCGGTGTGCACCTGAAACGGGCCTTCGACCCAGCGGCGTACGAGTACCTCCCCCTTCTCCACGCGAAGTTCCCGGCATACCGGCGTGCGGCCCTCGAAGGCGAAGGGCACCCGGACCTCGGTCGCGCCGAAGAGCCGGATCGCGCCCTCGGGCAGAAGGATCTCCACCTTGCCCCGGGGGCCCGTGGACACGGTGTCGTCCGGCTCGAGGAGCACCGGGCCGGTGAGCGGTCGGGCCTGCCGGGCGTGGCGCGGCCGGAGCCAGGCCTCCCCCTCGACCCGGCTCACCTGGGGGTGGAGCACCCGGGGCGGGGGCTGCCTGGGCCACGGGATCGTGGCGCAGGCCGAGAGGGTCAGCGCCAGGCCCACAACGGCGAGGGGGATCAGCCTTGGCCGCATTCCGAGGGATCCCCCTGGATCTTCTCCATGGCGTGGGGGAGGGCCGGCAGGAGCACCTCCAGGTTCTCCCGGGCGGCCTTGGGGCTCCCCGGCAGGTTCACCACCAGCACGGCTCCCCGGATGCCCACCACGGCCCGCGAGATCATGGCGTGGGGGGTCTTCTGGAGGCTCGCCCAGCGCATGGCCTCGGCCATGCCCGGCACCTCCCGGTCGATCACGTCCCGGGTGGCCTCGGGGGCCACGTCCCGGGGCGCCACGCCGGTGCCGCCGGTGGTGAGGATGAGATCGAGCTCTCCGCTGTCGGCCCAGGCGATCAGGGTCGAGGCGATCCGGTCCCGCTCGTCCGGGATCACGTCGTACCGCTCCACCCGGTAGGGGCCCGTGGCCAGGACCTCCCGGATCGCCGGGCCCGACAGGTCCTCCCGTTCGCCCCGGGCGCCCCGGTCCGAGAGGGTCAGGATGCCCACCCGCCAGACCCGGCTCACGGCTCCGCCCCCCGGGGCAGCACCTCCAGGGGGTCGCCCACCCGCACCGTGCCGCAGGTGATCACCTTGGCGAACACCCCCTCGCGGGGCATGACGCAGTCGCCGGCCTGGTAGTAGATGGCGCAGCGGTTGTGGCACTCCTTGCCGTGCTGGGTGAGCTCCAGCACCACCTCTGCGCCCACCCGGATCCGGGTGCCGAGGGGCAGGGCCAGGAGGTCCACGCCGCGGGTGGTGAGGTTCTCCGCGAAGTCCCCCGGGCCCACCTCGAGGCCTGCGGCCCGCATCTTGTCCACGCTCTCTTCGGCAAGCAGGCTGACCATCCGGTGCCAGTCGCCGGCGTGGGCGTCGCCCTCCAGGCCCTCGGGCCCGATGCGGGCTTCCGGCACGGGGGTCTTCCTCACCCCTTTGGTGCGACTGATGTTGATGGATACGATCTCAGGCATGGTCGGCTCGTCGGTCGTTGGGGGTTAGAGTTTGCGCCGCCGTGCGAGCACCCGGGTGGCGCCGGAGGAAACGGGACTCGGCACGTTGCGGCTCTTGGCGATCTGCCGGAGGTCCCGGTCCTGAAGGGTCTCCAGGAGCCGCAGGGCCTTGGGCAGCGGAGTCTTGGGGTTCTGGCACAGGGCCACACGGATCGGGTAGCTCTTCACCCAGTCCCGGCGTTGGAGGATGAGCCGGATCACCTCCTCCGCCACGGTCCGATCCTGGGCGATGGCCAGCACCTCGTCTTCCCGAATCTTGGGGCTCTGCACCACCGCCCGCACCACGGCCTTGTTCGTGTCGCGCACCAGGAGCCTCCGGGCCGCCTTGGACCCCAGCATGGCGAGCCGGATCTTCTGGGCCACCGTGAGGCTCCGCACCATCTGGTACAGGTTCTCCCGCTCGGGCTCGGCCTCGGGCGGGGGGGCCTCGTCGTCCACGAGCACCGGCGGCAGGGCCGGGGGCAGCTCGGCCTCGTTCTCCTCCGATTCCCCCGCCCCGGCGGCCTCCGGGCCCGGCTCCTCGCCCCGTTGCTCGGCCGCCAGGCTCTCGAGGCGGCTTCGCTCCTCGGGGGGCAAGATGGGGTTCCGGAGCACCTGGTGCGCCAGGTCCGGGGCTCGAACGAGAAGCCGGTGGTTCCGGGCCAGCTGGGCCGCGATCTCCGGATCGGGCGAGGCCGCGAACCGCGAGGCCGCCTCCGGGGTCAACCCCGGGTGTTGCAGAAGCCTAAGGACCAGGGGGCGGGGGAGGTCGCTCCGCCCCGCCAGCCGTTCCAGGGCCTCGGCGGGAAGCTCTCGGCTCTCCAGGGCCGCCCCGATCACGTTCGCGGGGAGCTCGGCCCACGCCCCCTGCGCCGCCTCCCTCACCCGCGGTGAGGGGTCGGTCAGCAGCCGGGCGACCACCGTCACCAGCGCGTGGGGGGGCAGGGGCACGATGCCCTTGGCCGCCGCCAACCGTGCCGGTTCGGGGACCTCGGGCGAGGTCCAGCGGTCCACCTCGGTCACGGGCGCTCCCGCAGATACGTGGCGATCCCCTCCTTGGCCAGCCGCTTCCGGGCCGCCTCGGCCTCGGCCCGGGTGAACGGCCCGGCGTACACGGTCCACACGGGAAACGGGCCTTCGTAGGGCTCCACCCGGGCCCGGATGCCGTTCTCCTTCAGCAGCCGGGCCGCCCGGAGGGCCTCGGCCTTCAAGAAGAAGTACGCGAGGAGCTGCCCCTGGGGCTCGACCTGGTACCCGCGCCGGGTCAAGGCCTGCCGGGCCTTGCTGCCGTCACCCGATCCGAGCACGAGCCGGAACCCCTTGGAGACCCGCTGGGTCTGGCGCAGAAACGTGGCGAACCCCAGCTTGCGGAGCCGCTGCTCCGTCTCCATGCGGTAGCGCTGGCTCCGGAACATGCCCGCCTGGAGGGCGAACGGCCGCTCGGGTTCGGGTGGGGGGGCCGGAGCGGCCGGGGCACGGGCGGGCTGCTCTGCCGGCTCGGCAGGCGGCGCCGGGGCCCGGGCTGGCTCCCCGGCCCGCTCGGGCGGGACCGGCGCGGTGGCCGGGCCCCCGCCGGGCTGGGTCTGCGCCTCTGCCGGGGGCTCCGCCGGGCCCGGCTCCTTCGGCCGGGCCGGTTCTCCCTCGGCAGGGGGCGCCACGTCCACCTCGTGGACCTCCGGCCCGAACCGCGATCCGTCGGGGCGGGCCGTGGCCTTCCCGGCCGGCAAGGGCCGAGGGTTGGCCGTGAGGGCCGTGCGGCCCTCCAGCCGGTCCCGCAGGAGGATCCCCGCCCCCTGCACCCCCGCGAAGATCAGCAGGAGCACGAGGAGCGCCCACAGCCTCCACGTCCCCGGCGAGCCGGCCGGGGCTTCGGCCCCTGCCTCGGCCGTTTCCTCGGCCGCGGAGGCGCCGGGCTCCGGGGGTTCCCCCTCCCTTTCCGGAGAGGGGGCCTGGGGCTGCTCGTGCTCGGGGGGTTCCGGCGTGTCGGCCACCGGCTATTCCTGCTCCTCGCTGCGGGCCTCGGCCACGATCTTCTCCGCGATGTTCGGCGGCACCTCCTCGTAGTGGTCGAAGCGCATGGTGAAGATGCCCCGGCCCGCCGTCATCGACCGCAGATCCGGTGCGTACTCGAGCATCTCGGCCAGGGGCACGTGGGCCCGGATCACCTGGACCCCGTCCTCCGGGTCCACCCCGAGCACCCGGCCCCGCCGCGAGTTCAGGTCGCCGATCACGTCACCCATGTAGGCGTCGGGCACCCGGACCGTGACCTCCATGATGGGCTCCAGGAGCACCGGGCTGCACTCGGCCGCGCCCTTCTTGAACCCCAGCGAGGCCGCGATCTTGAAGGCCATCTCCGAGGAGTCCACCTCGTGGTACTTGCCGTCGAACAGGGTCACCTCCACGTCCACCATGGGGTACCCGGCCAGGATGCCCCCGGCCATGGCCTCCTTGACCCCGTCCTCGCAGGCCGGAATGTACTGCTTGGGGATCGCCCCGCCCACGATCTTGTCGATGAACCGGAACCCCTCGCCCCGGGGCAGGGGCTTGATCTCGAGCCAGGTGTCACCGAACTGGCCCCGGCCGCCGGTCTGCTTCTTGTAGCGGCCCTGGACCTTGGTGCTCTTCTTGATGGTCTCGCGGTAGGGGATCTTGGGCTTGCGCAGCTCCATGTCCGCCCCGAACTTGCGCTTCATCCGCTCGCACGCGATGTCGAGGTGGAGCTTCCCCATGCCCGACACCAGCAGCTCGTGGGTCTGCTCCTCGCGCCGGACCTGGATGGTGGGGTCCTCGTCCTGGATCCGCCGCAGGGCCTGGTTCATCTTCTCCTCGTCGCCCCGGGCCTTGGGGTAGGCCGCGTAGGTCATGAGGGGCTCCGGCGCGCCGATCCAGGGCAGCACGACGGGATTGGCCTTGTCGCACAGGGTGTCGCCGGTGCGGGTCTCCTTGAGCTTGGCCACGGCCAGGATGTCGCCGGTGCCGGCCACGGCGGCGGGCTTGGAGTCCTTGCCCACCAGGGCCAGGATCTGCCCCACCCGCTCCTCGGTCTGGCGGTTGGCGTTCCACACGTTGGAGTCGGAAGAGAGGGTGCCGCTCCAGACCCGGAACAGGGTCAGCCGGCCGGCGAAGGGGTCGGAGAGGGTTTTGAACACCAGGGCACACAGGGGCTCGTCGTCCGAGGGCTGCCGGGTGATCGGCTCGCCGTCGGGCCCCTCGCCCTCCACCGGGCCCCGGTCCGCCGGGCTCGGGAACGCCTCCACGATCAGGTCCATCAGGGCGGCCGACCCGATGTTCTTCGCGGCGCACCCCACGAGCACCGGCACGAACTGGCGGCTCACAACCCCGGCCCTCAGTGCCCGGCTCAGCTCGGCGGGCGTGATCTCCTGGCCGTCGAAGTACTTCTCCATCAGCTCGTCGTCGGTCTCGACCAGGTGCTCGATCAGTTGCTCCCGGGCCGAGGCCACGGCGTCGGCCATGTCGTCGGGAACCGGGCCCTCCTGGGGCTTGCCCGAGTCGTCCGCGAACGTGAAGGCCTTGCCAGAGAGCAGGTCCACGTAGCCCTGGAACCCGGCCTCCTTCCCGATGGGCAGGTGGATCGGCACGAACGAGGCGTCGAACGCCGAGCGGAGCGCCTCCAGGGCGGTGTCGAACCGGGCGTTCTCCTTGTCCAACCGGTTCACCACCACAGCCCTGGGCAGGCCCAGCTCGTCGGCGGTCTGCCAGACCTTTTCGGTCTCGAACTTGATCTCGGACTCCGGCCCCACCACCACCACGGCCGCGTCCACGGCCTGGAGCGCCGCCTGGGCCTCGTACAGGAACACGTCGTAGCCGGGGGTGTCGAGGAGGTTCACCTTGGTCTTCCGGTGCTCGAGCCAGGCCAGGGCGGCCGAGATCGAGAACTTGTGGCCCTTCTCCTCCGGCTCGAAGTCGAGCACCGAGGTGCCGTCGTCCACCCGACACAACCGCGTGGTCACGCCGGCGCAGTAGAGCATCCCCTCACCCAGGCTGGTCTTGCCGCTGCCTCCGTGTCCCACCAGGGCCACGTTGCGGATCTTGTCCACGTCGTACCGTTTCATGCCCGCTCCTTTCTCGCTGAAATCGGGGGGTGTCGGCCGGTCGAGATCAACCCGCGTTGCGCTCGTACAGGATGCGAAGTCCCTCCAGGGTCAGGAACTCCTCCACTCTCTGGATGTGTCGGCTCTCCTTCGCGATCAGGGGGGCCAGCCCGCCGGTGGCCACCACCAGGGGCGGTCCGCCCACCTCGGCCTGGAGCCGCTCGATCAAGCCATCCACCAGGCTGGCGTACCCGAACACGATGCCCGACTGGATGGAGTGCACCGTGTTGCGGCCCAGCACCCGCGGCGGCCGCTCGAGCGCCACCTTCGGCAGCTTGCTGGCCCGGGCGAACAGGGCCTCCATGCTGATCTGGAGCCCCGGCGCGATCATCCCTCCCATGTAGGCGCCGGCCTCGTCCACGTAGTCGAAGGTGGTGGCGGTGCCGAAGTCCACGATGATCAGGGCCTGGCGAAACTTCTCGTACCCAGCCACCGCGTTCACGATCCGGTCGGCCCCCACCTCCCGGGGGTCCTCGTACCGGATCGGCATGCCCGTACGGATGCCGGGGCCCACGACCACCGGGTCCCGATGCAGAAACTCCCGGCAGGCCTCGGCCACGGTGGGGGTGAACGCCGGCACCACCGACGAGACCGCCACCCCTTCGATCCGGCGGATCTCGATCCCCGACAGGTCGAACAGGCTGCGCAGCAGCACGCCGAGTTCCTCGGGGGTCTTTCGGGCGTCGGTGGCGATGCGCCAGTGGGCGGTGAGCTCCCGGTCCGCGAACACCCCCAACACGGTGTGGGTGTTGCCCACGTCCACCGCCAGGAGCAGCTCGGTGTGCTGGGTCATGGAGCCCTCGTGGTCGCGTAGTGCAGATCGCCGGCCAGGATGCGGCGGGTCGTTCCGTCGGGGGCCTCGAGGAGCAAGGCGCCGGCGTCGTCGAGCCCCACGGCCGTGCCCTCCACCGGGCCGGACGGCGTGTGGACCCGAACCCGCCGGTCCGCGGCCCGGAACCACCGGGTCCACGCCTCCCGCACCGCCCCGAAGCCGTGGGAAACGAATCGATCATACAGAGGTTCCAGGGCCTGAAGGAAGCCGCAAAGCACCGCCAGGCGGTCGGGAGGCGGGGGCGCGGCCCAGGCCGCCAAGGTGGTGGCCAGGGCCCGGACCTCCTCGGGCAGGTCGTCCGGGGCGCCCCCCACGTTCACCCCCACGCCCAGGACCACGTGCCGGGCGGCCTGGGCCTCGGCGCGCATCTCCAGGAGGATGCCCGCCACCTTTCGGCCGCCGAGGAGCACGTCGTTGGGCCACTTGATCTCGATGGACTGGCGAGGCGCCCACGCGGCCAGGGCCTCGGCCAGGGCGGCCGAGGCCACGTAGGTGAGGGGAGGCACGGCCGCCGCCGGGAGGGGCGGCCGCAGGATCAGGCTGAACAGGAGGCTTCGGCCGGGGAGGTCGGCCCAGGACCGGCCCCTGCGGCCCCGGCCCCGGTCCTGATGCTCGGCCACCACCAGCGCCCCTTCGGGGGCCCCTTCCTCGGCCCACCGGTCCGCCTCGGCATTGGTGGAGCCGGTGCGGGCAAGGTAACGGACCGGACGGCCCAACCGGGCGGTGGCGAGGCATGCCTCGACCTCGGGGGGGCGCAGACCCCGCCAGGCCCGGTGCAAACGGTACCCCCTTCCGGCCCGGCTCTCGACCTCGTACCCCGCTTCCCGCAGCTCCTCCACCGCCTTCCACACCGCAGACCGGGTCACCCCCAGCCGTCGGGCCAGCTCCTGACCCGACAGGCCGCCGGGGTCGGCCGTGAGCAGCAGGCGAAGTACGCGGTCGGAAAGGGGTTCGGCCATGGTTTCCCCATGGTTTCCGAGAAGAGGGGCCGCTGGGTCTGGTCAGGGAAACGCCTTAGTAGCAGAGGGGTTCGGAGGGTGTCAACGCCGCGGGAGGCGCCCCCTCAGGCCCTGCGGAGCCGGGCAACGAGGAAAGGTGACGTTCCGTGATCCGAGGGCCTTGGCGGCCGCAGGGCATGGGGTTCAGGAACCGGAATTCAGCGGACAGGAGACAGGAAATCCCCCTTCGGCTGCTGCGCGACCTACAACGGGGAGAGTAACTTTCCCTGAACCGGGTAGCTGCGGCGGGGCATGGGGTCTGCTTCCGGCCGCGCGCGAAGCCGGGCATGGAGATTCGCCGCGCAGGCACGGGGCACCGGCGGTGGCTTCATGACCGTTCGGCGGGGCACGAACGAACTCACGATGCGAGCGTTGGAGGCGCTGCGCGGCGAGCCAAGGAGCCGCGCGCGGCTCTCCAGCAGACCCCATGCCCCCCGGACCATGAGGTGGAGGCGAAGAGGCATGGTAATGCCTAGAACGTGTGAGAATCCGGGAGGTTCTCAAGCTTCCCAGCGTCCCAGCCTCCTAGCGGAAGTGATATGGAAAAGGGGGACTACGCCCCCAAGATGTGGCGAAGAACGGCTTTAAGCTGCCGTTGGTCAGAGTCGGAGAGATGCCCCAGCTTCCTGAGAACGAGCTGTTTGTCGATCGTGGCGATCAGGGGTTTGAACACGGAGGGTTTCAGAAGGCCCGCTTCTCGCCACTTGACGAGGGGAGCCTCACCCACGGTTGAGCTCGGGCGGACCTGGCTCGTCACCGCCAGGATGATGAGGTCCGCCCTCGCCAAGTGATAGGCCCTCGAGCTGACGACCACGGCCGGCCGTTTCTTGATCGCCTTCTGGTCGGTAAACGGGAACGGGACGAGGACGACGTCGCCGAATTCAAAGTCGGTCATATTCAGCGTCGTCCTCGTTGTCCCATGCTTTCCGAAAGGCCTCCTCCGCCAGTTCCGTCACGGCTTTGCTGAGTTCCCGGTCATGGTGGCGTTGATGAAGGAAGTCCACGAAGTCTTCCACCTCGGCCATCCTCTCGGGCGGAAGCGCGCGAATTTTCTCCAGCAACGCTCGTTCTCTTGCAAGGGACGACATGCTGTTTCTCCCTTCGAGATCCTCTTGGCCCTCCAGCAAAAGAATTCTTGCTGCCGAACCGTCTTTCGTCAAGGACTGCCTACCAACCGCCCAGCAGCCCGAAGGCCCCAGACCGACGACCAACGACCGAAGTTGTCAGGGGTTGACCCGGGACAATTTTGGGAATAAAATCCCAAAACATGAGCGAGACCGGATCCTCCTCCAACCGAGCACTGCTTGCCGCCGTCCTGGCGATTCTTCGGGCCCTGGTCCGGGTGCTGCTGCGCCACGGCGTGCCGTACCCGGTGTTCTCCGAGCTGGCCCGGTGGGCCTACGTGGACGTGGCCACCCGCGAGTTTCGGCTGCCGGGCCGCAAACAGACCCGCTCGCGCGTCTCCGTGCTGACCGGCCTGTCCCGAAAAGAGGTCCAGCGGCTCCAGGAAGCGCCCCCCCCGGCCCGGGCCGAGGACGTGGAGCGGTTCCACCGGGCCGCGCGGATCGTCTCGGCCTGGACCCGGGAGCCCCGGTACCGCAACGAGCTGGGGGAGCCGCTCGTGTTGGCGTTCGAGGGGGAGGGGCCGAGCTTCTCGGAGCTGGTGGCCCGCTACGGCGCGGACGTGCCGCCCCGGGCCGTGCTGGACGAGCTGGTGCACACCGGCACGGTGGAGCGGCTGCCGGAGGGCCGGGTGCGGCTCCGGACCCGGGCCTACCTGCCCCAGGGGGCCGAGCCCCAGAAGCTGGCGGTGCTGGGCGAGGACGTGAGCGCGCTGATTCGCACCATCGACCACAACCTGACGACAGAGCCCCAGGACCGGTGGTTCCAGCGGCACGTGGCCTACCGGGGGGTGCCGGCCTCGGCCGTTCCGGCGGTCCGGGATCTGGCCGGCCTGGAGGGGCAGCGGGTCCTGGAGGTGCTGGACCGGGTGCTTGCCGAGCGGATCTCGGAATCGGCCCCCGGGCCCCGGCGCCGGGTCCGCTTGGGGGTGTTCTGGTACGAGGAGCCCGACGGCGACGGCCCAGGCGTGGGAGAAGGCACATGAGGATCGTGACGTGGTCCGCCCTGATCGGGGCGGCGTTGGCTGTGGCCGGCTGCGGGGGCGCGGGTGGGACGGCCGCGCTCGACAGCGGGCCGGGCGGGGGCATCGGCGGCACGGGCAGCGTGGCCGTGACCGCCCAGGGGCCGATCCAGGGGTTCGGCAGCGTGATCGTGAACGGGGTGGAGTTCGAGTTGCCCGACGGCGCGACCGTGCTGGTGGACGGCGTGCCGGCCGCCGAGCAGGACCTCAGTGAGGGCATGGTGGTGCGGATCACCGGCACCTACCGGCCCGGGGAGACGACGACGGCGGGGTACGTGCCGGGCGAAGCCGACGAGGTGCGCTACGACAGCACGATCCGCGGTGTTGTGACCTGGGTCTCTGGGTCCGCGTTCGAGGTGTTGGGCCGGGCCGTCCGGGTCGTCGGGTCCACCCGGTTCGGGGACGACGAGCGGCCCGAACTCGGCGACTTCGTGGAGGTGAGCGGTCTGGACGAGCCCGACGGCGGCCTGCGGGCCACCTTCGTCCGGGTGATCAAACGCTCCGGGGAGTTCGATCCGGAAACGGACGAGGTCAAGGTGAAGGGCGCGGCCCACACCGTGGACCCGGAGGCCGGCACGTTCCGGGTGGGGGACCAGCCGGTCCGCGCGCCCGCGGGGGTGCCGCTGCCGGCGGAGAATGAGGTGGTCGAGGTTCGAGGCCATCTGCAGAACGGGGTGCTCGTGGCGGAGGCGATCGAGGGGGGAGAGTCGCCCCTGCCCGAGGGGCACGAGGTCGAGATCTCCGGGGTGGTGAACCTCGCAAGCGGCACCTGGTTCACCCTGGACGGCACCGAGGTGGACGCGGCAGACGCCAAGTTCGAGGGTGGCACCGCGGCCGACCTGCGGCCGGGCCTTCGGGTCGAGGTGGAGGGCACCGTGGAAAGCGGCATCGTGATCGCCCGGGAGGTGGAGATCCAGGGTGGGGAAGACGACTGACAAAGGGGCCCCGCCCGGGTTCTTGGCCGGAGCCGGGCGGGGCCAAACGCAACCCGCGGGCCACCATCGGGCCCGCACAACGCGCACGAGGAGGGTACCATGAACAGACTTCGGATCGGAACGGCATTGGTCCTGGCCCTGCTGCTGGCCGCCTGCGGTGGGGGAAGCGGGAGCGGGACCTCGGCCGACACGGCCACGCTCACCGGCACCCTGGGCACCGGCGGGGCCGCGCGGGTGGCGGCCCGGACGGTGGCGGCCACGGCAGGGGACTTCTACGTGGAGGCGGTGGACGAGACCGGAACCGTGCAGGACTCGGCCCAGGGGCTCCAGGCAGGCGACTCGTTCGAGCTGCGCGTGCCGGCCGGGCACACCTACGTGATCGTGGTGGGCGACGCCATGGGTCCCCTGGGGGGGGCGGTGTACGACCCGGCTGCTGGGCGGGCCGACTTCGAGGTGCCGGCAGGGGTGACCCACCTAGTGCTGGGCACCCTCGACGTGGACCCCGACCGCCGGGAGGTCGAGATGGAGGGGGACGGCGATCCTCTGGCGCCCGCCGAGCACATGGAGAAGCCCGAGGATAACGACGGCGACCACATCCCGGACTTTGCCGACTGGGACGACGACAACGACGGCATCCCCGACGATCTGGATCAGGTGGCCGGAGTGGACACCTCCAAGGACCACGACAACGACGGCGTGGTCGACCGGGACGACGAGGACGACGACGGCGACGGCGTGGCGGATACGGAAGATGCGATGCGGTACGACCACGACAACGACGGCGTGGACGACGACCGGAGCATGGGGCAGGTTGGGGATGCGGCCGTGGGCGCCGGGGTGTACGCGGACAACGGCTGCGCCGCCTGTCACGGCGACGACGGCTCCGGCGGCACGTCGGGCGAGTCGGTCCGGGGCGTCTCGGCCCACGAGCTGGCCGAGGTGCTCCTCCGGGGTGAGGACGAGGGCGAGGAGCACGAAGGCGCCATGGGGGACGACGACGGCGAGGAGTCCGACGACGGTGGGCAGGAGTTGGGGATGCGGGCGTTTCCCGATCTGGTTCCCTATGCCGCGGATCTGGCGGCGTTCCTAAGCGGCCAGGCCGGCTCGCCCGCCGCCGGGACCCAACCGACGGACACCGGCTCCCAGACTCCGCCCGCCGACGCGGGAACCCAGACTCCTTCGTCGGACACCGGCACGCAGCCCCCGATGCCCACGGCGGACGGACAGGCGGTGTTCGACAGCATCTGTAGCAGTTGCCACGTGCTGGGATCCTACGACACCATGGGGTTCGCCCCGGATCTCTCCGGCAAGGGGGCCCTGGTGTCCAGCAAGTTCGGCGGCGGCGCGAACCACATGGGCAACACCCTGACCGACGCCGAGATCCAGGTGGTGGCGGATTTTCTGAACGCCAACTGATCGGACCACCCCGAAACCACGAGCGCCCCCGCCCCGGTGAACGGGACGGGGGCGCTCGCTTTCGGAGGAGCCGCAGAGCTACGGCTTGCCAGCCCCCTCGCCTTCGATCTTGGCGATCTCCCGGCGGGCCATCTCCGCGAGCCGGGGATCGGGCATGCCCTCCAGGACCTTCTTGAACATCTCCAGGGCCTTGGCGTTGTCGCCCTTGCGGTAGCGGTAGATGATGCCCATGTGGAGCACGGCTCCGAGCTGGTTCGGGTCCAGCTCCACGACCCGGCCGAACTTGGCCAGGGCCTCGTCGTAGCGTCCGGTCTGCTGGTAGATGGTGCCCAGGTCGCTCAGCACGTGGACGTCGTCCGGGGCGAGCGCCTCGGCCTTCTCGAACACGGCCAGGGCCTTGCGACCCTGCCGAAGCTCCAGGTAGGTGTCGCCCAGGGCCACCAGGGTCTCCAGGTCGTTGGGGTTGGCCTGGAGGGAGGCCTCCAGGCGGGCCGCCTGGTTCCGGAGGGCGGTGGTCTGGTCCTGCACGTGGGCGTCGCGGCCCTTGGGGGCCCCGCCCCCCAGGTAGTACACGGTCATCAGGGTCACGGCCACCACCACCAGCCCGAAGAACCCCAGGGTCACGGCCTCTCTGCGGGTGCGCACGGCCTCCATGGTTACTCCTCCCCGCGGCCGAGCCGCTCCCTGAGGGCCTCGATCTGCCGGGCCACCCGTGCCTGCCGCCGGGCGAGCCCCGCGACGTAGAGGGCGAGCCCGCCCCAGATGGCCATGTACGCCAACACCACGAACGTCTGCTTGGTCATTGTCCGTTCTCCGTATCAGGATTCAGAGTTCAGAGGACAGGGGCCAGAGGGGTCGGCCGTGCCGACGTTGGCTGCGAGCCTCCTAGCTTCCCAGCCTCCTAGCCTCCTAGCCTTTTTGTCAGATCCACCAGCTCGGCCTCCTGGAGGTGCAGGCCGTAGCGCAGCCGCACCAGGCCCGCCCAGAACACGAGCATGGCCGCCATGCACACCACCAGGGTCACGATCATGGACGGCTCCAGGCCCACCGAGTCGGATCGGATCACGGTGGGGTGGATGCTGCGGAACAGCCGGGCCGACAGGAACACGATGGGCACGTCCACGAACCCGGCCACGGCCATGACCGCGGCGTAGGTGGCCCGGCGGGTCTCGTTCTCCACGGCCGAGCGCAGGATCAGGCAGGCGGTGTAGATGAACCACAGGATCAGCGAGGTGGTGAGCCGGGGGTCCCAGGTCCACCATGTGTTCCAGATGGGCCGGCCCCACAGGGAGCCGGTGATCAGGACCAGGGTGGTGAACACCACCCCCACCTCCACCCCGGCCGCGCCCCAGGCGTCCCACCGCCGTTTCCCCCGTACCAGGTACAGCACCCCGGCCACGCACGCCACGAAGAACGAGAGGAACGCGACCGCCGCCAGCGAAAGGTGGAAGTAGAAGATCTTCTGCACCACCCCCATGGTGCGCTCGGTGGGCGCGTAGAAGAACACCATGGCCACGGCCGCCGGCAGCAGCACGGCCGAGAGCAGGGGCAGGAGAGGAACACGTCGGGACGTCACGGTCTCACCCCTCTCGCACGACGAACGGGAACAGGAGGTAGCCCGCGGCGGCGTAGATCAGGCCGAACGCGGCCAAGGGCTCCAACAGGGGCAGCAGCTCCGTCAGGGGCCGGCCGGCCAGGGCGCCGCCCGAGGCCTTCACGGCCAGGGCCACCAGGGGAAGGATCAAGGGAAACAGGAGGATCGGCAGGAGCACCTCGTTTCGCCGGGTGCCGGCCGACACGGCCGACAGCAGGGTGCCCGCGGCCGAGAACCCCGCGTCCACCAGCAGGAGCGACGGCACCAGGGCCAGGGGTCCGCCGGCCAGGCCGGTCCCGAACAGCACGAAGAACACCGGCACTAGCACGGCCTGGGAGAGGAGCATCAGGGTCAGGTTCATCAAGGCCTTGGCCGCGAACACCGCGCCCGGCGACGCCGGGCTCACCAGCAGGGCCGAGATGCACCCGTTCTCCCGCTCGCGGGCGAACACCCGACCGAGGCCCAGCACGGCCGAGAAGATCACCGCCACCCATAGCACCCCGGCCGCCGTCTCGGGGGTGAGCCGCCGGCCCGGCCCCTGGGCCACGTTCAGGATCACCAGCACCAGGGCCCCGAAGAAGGTCATGGACGCCACGGACTCCTTCTTCCGGAGCTCGATCCGCAGGTCCTTGCGGTACAGGAACCACACCCGGCTCACGGCGCCTCCATGCAGCGGAAGTAGGTGTCCTCGAACCCGTCGGCGTCCACCTCGTCGCGGCCGGCCAGGAACACCAGCCGGCCCCGGGCCAGGATGCCCAAGCGGGTGGCCGACTCGATGCCCCGCCGGAGGTTGTGGGTGACCATGACGATGGTGCGCCGCCGGTCGTGGAGCGCCCGGAGCCGCTCCCGGAGCACCGAGGCGGCGTGCTCGTCCAGGCCCGTGTAGGGCTCGTCGAGGAGCAGCAGGTCCGGGTCGTTCACCAGGGCCCGGGCGATGGTGAGCCGCTGCTGCATGCCCCGGGAGAACGCCCCCACGGGCGAGTCCCTGCGGTCGTACAGGTCCACCTGCCGGAGCAGTTCCTCGGCCCGGCCGGCCGGGTCGGCCACCCCGTACAGGCCGGCGTAGAACTCCAGGTTCTCCCGGGCCGTGAGGTCGTCGTACAGGAACGACTGGTGCGACACCAGCCCCAGCCGGGCCCGGAACGCCTCGGGGTCGTCCTCCAGGTCGAAGCCCCGGATCCGCACCGTGCCGGAGGTGGGTCGGAGCAGGGTGGCCAGGATCTTGAGCAGGGTGGACTTGCCCGCGCCGTTGGGCCCGAACAGGCACAGGAACTCCCCCTCGTCCAGGGTGAAGCTCACGCCTCGCAGGGCCTCGACGCCCCCGAAGGCCTTGCGCAGGCCCTCCACCGTCAGGAACGGCTCACCCGCGCTTGCGGCCACCCCGCTCCTCCTGCTCCAGCCGTTCCAGGGCGTCCATGGCCTCGGCCGCCTTGAGGGCGTAGAACTCCCGCAGCTCCTGGAAGTCCTCCTCGCTGATCTTGCCGGTGGCCCGCTCGAACTCCACGTCCTTGATCGCCTTGAGATAGCCCTTCTTCTCCTGCTCCAGGGCCTCGAGGCGCTGCCGGCGGGCGTCGTCCGAGGCCACCAAGACCTCACGGGGCCCGAACAGGGGCGCCGCGGTGAGCACCAGGAGCCCGATCACCAGAACACAGAACACCGCCACGGCCATGGGTCACGCCTCCTCGTCCAGGTGGGACAGCTCTTCCTCGATGCGACGCCGGGTCTTCTCGTCGAGCCGGGGGGGCGCCGAACCCGGGCCCCGGGGCCCGGACCGGCGCCGGCCGGCCGAGCTCCACCGCCGCACCACCACGGCGGCGACGGCCGCCCCGAGCAGAAGGCCCACGAACGGTCCCACGTAGGCCACCAGGTTGAAGCCCCGTTTGGGCGGGTAGGTCAGGATGTCCTCCCCGAACTCCCGGGCGAAGTAGTCCAGGATCTCCTGCTTGGTCTTGCCCTCGGCGATCATGCGGCGGATGGCGGCCCGCATCTGGTCGCCCCCCTGACATCGGTCGGCGGTCAGGGGTTCCCCCGGGCACGCGTAGCACAGGAGCCCCTCGGCCACCTCGGTCTCGGTCAGCGCCAGGGCCGGCCGGGCCGGCACGATCGCGGCGGCCAGGAGCCACAGAGCGGCGAGCCACACGACGTTGCGGGTCATGGCGCCCTCCTCTTCCTTCGGGAGGGGATGATGGCCAGGATCCCTCCGAGCACCATCACCCCCCCGCCGATCCAGATCCAGATCAGCAGCGGGTTCACTGCCACCTTGAGGGTGATCTCACCGGTTCGGCCGATCCCGGGCATGGTCACGTACAGGTCCTCGCGCAGGGTGGAGCGCAGGGCCACCTCGGTGGTGGGCTGCCGGGCGTTCACGTAGTAACGGCGCTCGGCGTTCAGCTGGCCGATGCGCTCGCCGCCGGTGTACACGCCCAGCACCGCCGCGTACACCGTGCGGTTGAACTTCTGGTAGGTCTGGAAGTCCTCGTACTTGAGCTCGTACCGGCCGATCTTCACCGACTCGCCCCTCGCCAGGGTGGCCTGGGTCTCCAGCTTGTAGGCCGACGACCCGGTGATGCCCACCACGATCAGGACCAGACCGAAGTGCACCAGGTGCCCGCCGTAGCGCCGCCTCATCCGCCACAGCACCCGAAACCCGGCGGTGATCGAGGACTCCCCGGTGAGCCTGCGGCGCGAGCCCACGGCCGTGACGAACTCCTGCACGATGGTGGCCGCAACGAACCCGGCCAGGGTGAAGGCCACCAAGGCGTAGGGCTCCCGCACGCCAAGGGCCAGCAGGACCGCGCCGCCCACCAGGGCCGCCACGGCCGGCCGGAGGAAGTTGCGCCGGAGGTTGGCCGGGGAGGCCTTGCGCCACCCGATCAGGGGGCACACACCGGTGATCAGGAGGAGCACCAGGAACAGGGGGGTGTTCACCTGGTTGAAGAACGGCGGGCCCACCGTGACCTTGTTGCCGGTGACCGCCTCGGAGATCAGGGGGAACACCGTGCCGAAGAAGGTGGCGAAGGCCAGGGCCAGCAGGATCACGTTGTTGAACAGGAACGTGCTCTCCCTCGACAGGTACGACTCCAGGGCCCCCGGGGTCTTGAGCTCGCCGTAGCTCTCGGCGATCAGGTAGATGCCGCCCAGCAGGGTGATCACGATGAAGGCCAGGAAGTACCCGCCCAGCCCGGTGGCGCCGAAGTCGTGCACCGACTGGAGCACCCCGCTGCGCACCAGGTAGGTGCCGAAGATGCACAGCACGAAGGTCAGGAGAATGAGCGACATGTTCCAGACCTTCATGATGCCCCGCCGCTCCTGGATGATGGCGGTGTGGATGAAGGCCGTGGAGGTGAGCCATGGGATGAACGAGGCGTTCTCCACCGGGTCCCAGGCCCAGTACCCGCCCCAACCGAGCTCCACGTAGGCCCACTGCCCGCCCAGGATGATCCCCACGGTCAGGAAGATCCACGACAGCACGTTCCAAGCCCGGGTCTTGCGGATCCAGGAGGCGTCGGTGGTGCCGGTGACCATGGCGGCCACCGCGTAGGCGAAGGGGATGGTGAACCCGATGTACCCCAGGAACAGGGTGGGCGGGTGGAACACCATGCCGGGGTTCTGGAGCATGGGGTTCAGCCCCTGGCCGTCCCGGGGCACGAACCCGAGGGTCTCGAACGGGTTGGTGACGGCGCACAGCAGGAACAGGAAGAACGCGAGCGTTCCGGCCAGCACCAGGTACACGTAGGGGGTGGCCCGGGAGTCGGGCTCCCGGCGGTTGTTGTGGACGACCAGGGCGGAGAACAGGCTCAGGACCCAGGCCCAGAACAGGAGCGAGCCCTTCTGACCGGCCCAGAACGCGGTGGCCTTGTAGAACACGGGCAGGGCCCGGTCGGAGTAGGAGGCCACGTACTCCACCTGGAACGCGTCGGTGAGGAACAGGTAGCCGAGCGCCACCGCCGCACCCGTGGCCAGCACGGCCACGGCCACCAGGCTGCGCTTTCCGGCGCGGACCCACCGCAGGTCGTTGCGCACGACCCCCGCGACCAGGAGCACCATGGCCAGCAGGGAGAAGGCGAGGGCCCCGAACTGGGAGAGGTTACCGAAGGTGACCAAGGGCGATCTCCTCCTTGTCAGGCGTCAGATGACTGTGGACAGAGGACAGGGGGCATCATTCCCCTTCCGACTGGTACTTGGAGGGGCACTTCACCAGCAGGTTCTGGGCCCGGAACAGGTTCTGGGCCCGGGCGTAGGTACCCTCGAGCAGCACCTCGATGTCGGGCTTGAAGGCGTCGGGCTTGGGGCCCTCGTACCGGGCGTTGATCACCTCGTCCGGGGACTCGGCGTCGCGCACGGCGAACTCCAGCACCAGGCGCTTCTGGTCGTAGCGCACCGTGCCGCCCACCACCTCGCCCCCCACCCGGACGGAGTCTTGGTCGGTGAGCTTCCGACCCGTCGGGGAGTTCTTGAGCTCGGACACGGTCAGGTAGTAGGCGCTGGTGGTGGAGATGCCCCGGTAGATCAGGAACCCCACGCCGAGCGCCACCACGAGGATTCCCACCAGGACTTTGCGGGTGGACCTCTTCATCCGCGGACCCTCCGGGCTGATCAGGCTGGAAGGCTAGAAAGCTATGAACCCGGCGACAAAACAGGCACATCACCTCGGAGCGCGGGGCAAGGGACCTGCCTCCGGCCGGGCGCGAAGCCGGGCATGAGATTCGCCGCGCAGGCACAGGACCGAAGAGCTGGTTTCATGACAACTCGGTGGAATCCGGCCCATTTCGCGGTTCGAGCGTCAGAGGCGCTGCGCGGCGAGCCAAGGGGCCGCGCCCGGCTCTCCGACAGGTCCCTTGCCCCTCCGAGCAGGGATCGATAGCGCCTGTTTATCCGCCGGGTGAATAGAAAGCTGGGAGGCTAGGAAGCTGGGAGGCTCGCCAGCCAGCCTCGGCTCGGCGGTCCCCTCCGGCGGAGGGGCGGCCGACCGAAGGGAAGGGGCTTAGCAGGAGTCGTGCCAGGGAGGGCGGGACGGCGGGAAAGCTAGAAGGCTGGAAGGCTGGGAGGCGGAAGGCTAGGACGTTGGGCGCTGGGAGGTGAGGGCTGACGGCGCAAGCTGGGAATTTGGCTTTTGGCTTTCCAGCCTCCTAGCTTCCCCGCCTCTCTGCCCCAAAAAGGGGCAGATGGGACAAAATGTCGCAGGCTGGGTCGTGTTCCGCAGCAAGGCATACGCCCATCTCGGGTGAACCTGGGGCCTTCGACGGAGCGCGACGCCCGAGCAGCCAGGGCCGCCCGGTGCAGGGGAGCGACCGCGGCGCGTGCCCTCACGCGCCGCAGCGGACCGAACCGTGGCGGCCCCTGCGAGGGCGTGCAGCGGAGGAGGAGGCCCCGGGGTCACCCCCTGACGCGATATGCGAACACCACACTACACCCCCTCTCTTCACTCCCCCGCGAGCTTGCGCTGGATGGTCTTGCGGTTGATCCCCAGGATGCGGGCGGCCTGGACCTTGTTGCCCTGGCAGCGCCGCAGCACGTGCAGGATGTACTCGCGCTCGACCTCGGCCAGGGGCTTGCCCTCGGGCCACGCGAACCGCTCGGTCGGCCGCAGGTCCCGGAGCATCTCCTCCGGCAGGTCGTCGAGCCGCACCCGGCCGCCCTCGCACACGTACACGCACCGCTCCACCGCATTCTCAAGCTCGCGCACGTTGCCCGGCCAGGAGTAGTCGAGGAACGCCCGCAGCACCTCGGGGGTGAACGAGACCTCCCGGCCCAGGGCCGCGTGCCGGGCCAGGAACGCCTCCACCAGCAGGGGGATGTCCTCCCTCCGTTCCCGAAGGGGCGGCACGTCGATCCGGAAGGTGGCGATCCGGTAGTAGATGTCCTCCCGGAACCGGCCCTGCTTCACCGCATCCAAGAGGTTCCGGTTCGTGGCCGCGACCACCCGCACGTCGAACCGGTGGAACGTCGCGCCGCCCACGGGCCGCACCCGCCGCTCCTGCAGGGCACGCAGGAGCTTGGCCTGGATGCCCGGGGGCATCTCCCCGATCTCGTCCAGGAACAGGGTGCCGCCGTCCGCCTCCACGAACAGGCCGCGCCGGGAGCGTACCGCGCCGGTGAACGCGCCGCGCTCGTGGCCGAAGAGCTCGCTCTCCAGGAGGCCCTCGGGGATCGAGGCGCAGTTCACGGCCACGAACGGCCCGTCGCGGCGGGGCGAGGCCTCGTGCACGGCCCGGGCTACGAGCTCCTTGCCGGTGCCGGTCTCCCCTTGAACGAGCACGCTGCCTTCGGCCGGGGCCACCTTCTCGATCAGGCCGAACACCCGGCGCATGGCCTCGCTTCGGCCGAGGAGTCCCCCCGGCCCCGGGCCGGCCCCAACGCGTGCCTCCAATTCCCGCACCCGCTGGCGCATGCGCAGCTCGCGCTCGGCCCGCTTCACCGCGATGAGGATCTGCTCCATGCGAAACGGCTTGATGATGTAGTCGTAGGCCCCCCGGTCGATCAGCCGCACCGTGTCCTCGATGTCGCCGAAGGCGGTGACCAGGATCACGAACGGGCTGAATCCCGGTCGGGCCTTGACCGCGTCCAGGAGCGCCACCCCGTCCATCTCGGGCATGCGGATGTCCGAGATCACCAGGTGGAACGCTCCGTGCTCCAGCCGCTCCAGGGCCTCCCGGCCCGTGGCCGCCGTCTCCACCGGGTAGCCCCGCTCGGCCAGGATGTCGTGGAGGTAGTCGCGCATGTCGTCCTGGTCCTCCACCACGAGGATGCGGATGCGCGGGTCGCGGCTCATGCCGGTGCTCCTTCGTCCGGGCCGGTGCGGGCCAGCGTGATCACGAACCGGGCCCCGCCTCCGGCGGCGTCTTCGATCCGGATGCTGCCGCCGTGCTCGTCCACCACGTTGGCCACGATGAACAGCCCCAGGCCGGTGCCCTCGCCCACGTCCTTGGTGGTGAAGAACGGATCGAACACCTTCTCCCGGATCTCGGGGGGGATGCCCGGACCTTCGTCCTCGTACACGACCCGGAGACGTTCGGCCGGGGCGTCCGGGTCCTCCCCGATCTCCACCCGGATCGTTCCGCCCCCGGGCATGGCCTGGAGGGAGTTGAGCATCAGGTTCACGAACATCTGGCGGAGGGCGGTCTCGTCCCCCCTGAGCCGGTCCGAAGCGGCCGCGACGTCCAGCCGCACCTCGGAGCGGTTGCGTTTCGCGCGCAGCCGCGACAGGGAGAACGCCTCCTCCGCCACGTCCCCTAGCCGAACCTGCCCCAGCGCCCGGCCGGACTTGCGGGAGAACGCCAGCAGCCGGTCGATGGTCTCGGTGATCCTCCGCACCTGGCGGACCACGGCCTCCAGGGGCCTGCGGTTGGGGTCGTCCGGGCCGAGCCGGGCCAGCACCTGCTCGGCCCGGCCCTGGATCACGTTGAGGGGGGTGCCGATCTCGTGGGCCAGCCCCGAGGTGAGCTGCCCGACCGAGGCGAGCCGCTCGGCGTGGCGCAGCCCCCGCTCCAGCCGCAGCTTCTCGCGGTAGAACGCCTCCCTCTGTCGGCTCTGCTCCTCCAGCCGCGCGGCCATGCGGTTGAACTCGTCCACCAGCTCGTCCAGGTCGGCCACGCCGGTCTTGTCGATGCGCAGGGTCAGGTCCCCTTCGCCCAGGCGCCGCGAGGCCTCCTTGAGCCGCCGGATCGGCAGGGAGATGTTGAGCCGGCTGATGAGGAAGATCACCACCCCCAGCAGGGCGGCCACGGCCGAGGTGAACAGGAGGAACCGCCTCGTCACCCCCGACAGGATCACGCCGATGTGCCGAAGGGGAAGGATCACCTCCACGGCGCCGAGGAACGCACCGTCCGGATCCCGCACCGGCTGCACCACGCTCAGGTACCGTTCGGTTCCCACCTCCAGCACCTGCTCCCGGCCCTCGGTTCCGACGCGGTCGGGATCGAGGGGTTGGTGGGGCAGGGGCGGGTCGCCGCACTCGGGGCAGGCCAGGCTCAGCAGGTTCCCGTCCCGGTCGTAGAACCGCAAGGCGGGCACGGCAGGCCCCTCGAACGGGCTGATCTCGGCCAGGATCTGCTCCAGGTCCACGGTGGGGTCGGCGGGGTGGTAGTAACGCAGCACCGAGGCCAGGGCCCGGGCCAGGATCCACGCCTTGGACCGGGTGGCCTCGATCAGGTGGTGCTTCTCGTCCTGCACCGACACGTGACCGAGGGCGGCGGCGGCGAGCACGATGAGCGTGAAGATGTAGAGGAACAACCGGGTGGCGATTCGCACCGGCCGGGCTCCTGTTCGGTGTGCACTCGGTTTCGGTGGCATGTCATGCTACCGGGGCCCGGGGGGCATGTCATCCCCGGCCGCTGACCCCGCCGCCCGCGGGGGGCGTGTCGAGGTTCCGGCGCCACCCGGTGGTCGGGGGGCGGGTACTTGACAGCCGCGAGAGGGTTCCCTACGGTAGCCGGGTCCGTTCACCCTGCGGAGGGCCGAGGTGGCGAGAACCGTTGCGACACGGTGGGTCTGGATCGCATGGCTGGTGGCGGGGATCCTTCTGCTGCACGGGCCTGCGGTTCTGGGGGACCCGGTTGGGTCGGCCGATGGGGCCCCGTCCGCCACGGTTTTCGCGGCCCCGTCCGGTGTGGGGGGGGAACCGCTGTCCCCGGACGGCCCTGCCGCCTGCCCGGTTTGCCACTACTGCGCCTCCTTGCCCCTGCCCGATCCGGGCGCGGCCGTGACCCTGGACCTGAGGCTCCTGCCCCGTTGCGCCGATTCATCCCCGCCGGACAGCGGCGTCGGGGACGTCCCCTCTCCGATCCCCATCGTCGTCGTTTGAACCCCATGCCTTGCACGGGGCGTGCCTCCCCCGCCGGGGCGGTGGGCACGCGGGGTGCATGGTCTCTTCCGGACGTCGGCAGAAATGCTCGGGACCGGGGTCCGTCCGCCTTTGCGCCGCTGAGGGAGCCCCTCTCCGTGGACGTTCAGCAACGGGTCGGCCCAAGCGGTCTACAGGATCGTGGGAATGCGGGAACACAAGTGCAGAAATCGGTTGCGGGAAACTAGGGTCGGAGTCGGGCGTTTCAGGGGGCCCTTGCCCCGCAGGCCGGGGTGGCGGATCCTGGGCGTTCTGGTGTGCCTGCTGCTGCTCGCCGGGCCCTCGTGGGCGTTGTTCGGGGTGTCCAAGCGGCCGCAACCCGGCAGCGAGGCTCCCCGGTTCGCGGCACCGCTGCTGCGGGGGGGCACCTTCGACCTGGGGACCTACCTGGGCAAGAACCCGATCCTGCTCGACTTCTGGTCGATCTACTGCGTGGCGTGCCTCAAGGAGATGCCGAGCCTGCTGGACATCTACGAGCGGTACAAGGACCAGGGGCTCGTGGCCGTCAGCGTGAACCTGGACAGCTTCGGGGCCAAGCGGGTCCTGCGGTTCGTGCGGGGGCTCAAGTACGAGATCACGTTTCCGATCGTGATCGACAAGCGGCGGGAGGCGGGCGGGCGCTACGGGGTGAGCGTGCTGCCCACCACCGTGGTGATCGACCGGGAGGGCAAGGTTCTGTACTACCACGTGGGGTACTCCCCCGGCGACGAGAAGGAGATCGAGGCCCAGGTGCGCAAGGCCCTGGGGCTGGCCGAGTGACCGGGGGCGCAGGAGGAAGGGCAATGGAGAACTGGCTCGAGTTCTGGGAGTTGGCGGCTACTTGGACCTTCGTGCCCCTGCTCGCGGCCATCGTGCTGCTGGTCACGGTCGGCACCGGCTGGTGGAAACCCCGTTGGCCCCGGTTGATGTGGGTGCTGGGGCTCGCCCTGGTGGCGACCAGCCTCTACCTCGGCGTGGCCCGGGGGGAGTGGGGGGAGACCCTGTTCAACGGTCAGCTCCTCTGACTGAGCTGCATAGGGGTCGGGTGACCCCCGGACAGGGCAGCAAAGCTCGGTTTCCGCGATTGCCTCTTCAAAGGCATTGCCAGGGTGCGGGGTGGGGGCCTGGTTCCGGCCGGGCGCGGGGGCGGGCTTGAGATTCGCCAGTCGGCACAGGACAGGAGAGCTGGCTTTATCCGAAGCCTCGGTGGGTGTGGGGCCTTAATGTCGTGCTCCGTAAATTCGCTGATCCCCCCCGCGGCATATGCTTTCTTGCGGTACCCGACACCCATGGAGTGGCGGGTTGACAACTTGCGAATCGACGTCCGAGGCCGGGGCGGGGCCTGCTGCCGGTGTCGGACGAAGAAGGAGTCGAGATGCGATCGACCACGTTTCTTGCTCTCGTCGTGCTGACGGCCGGGGTTGCAGCCCCGGCTTCGGCGTTCGTAAAGGACGGGTGCGGCGCCGGCGACTGCCGGTCGTGCCACAGCCTCTCCAAGAACGAGGCCGAGAACATCCTGAAGGGGCTGGTGCACGAGGTGCTCTCGGTGGAGTTCAGCGATGTGCCCGGGTTGTGGGTGGTGGACGTGGAGGACCAGAGGGGGCGGCGGGGGCCCGTGTACATCGACTTCTCCAAGCGTTACGTGATCACGGGCAACGTGCTGGAGGTGGCGACCCGTGAGAACCTGACGCGGCGGAGGATGATCGATCTGAACCGGATCGACCCCTCGCGGATTCCCCTGGACGACGCCCTTGTGATCGGGGATCCGGCGGCCGAAAAGAAGATCGTCGTGTTCACCGACCCGGACTGCCCGTACTGCCGGAAGCTGCATCCCGAGCTCCGGAAGGTGGTGGAGCGGCGGCCCGGGGTGGCCTTCTACGTGAAGATGTTTCCGATCAAGAAGACGAGCCGCGAGAAGGCGAAGACCATCGTGTGCACGCGATCCCTGGAGCTCTTGGACCGGGCGATGGAGGGCAGGGAGATCCCCCCGCCCGACTGCGAGACGGACCAGATCGAGAAGAACCTGGAGTTCGGTCGGAGCATCGGCGTGCGCTCCACTCCCACCCTGGTGTTCCCGGACGGCCGGGTGATCCCAGGGGCCAAGTCCGCCGACAAGATCCTGTTGCTGTTGGACGAGGCCGCGGCCCCTCCCCGCAAGGAGCCCCGGGCAGGGTCCGCGCGGGGGGGGTCTCGTTGAGTTCCCCACGCCAGGAGGTGCGGTCGTGAAGGGGGCGTTTCTTTCGCTTTGGGTGTTCGTCTTCGTCTGGTTGGGGGGGATGGCCGGCGCCGCGGTGCTGGACCCGGCCCTGTACGTGGGCAGCGAGCGGTGCCGAGGGTGCCATCCCGAGAAGTACCAGGGGTGGAGCAAGACGTTCCACGCCACGGTGGTGCAGGACGCCAAGAAGAACCCGGAGGCGGTGCTCGGCGACTTCTCCGTGCCGAACCTGGGGTTCACGCTCGAGGACGTGGAGTTCACCATCGGCGGGCACTGGCAGCAGCGGTACATGAAGAAGATCGGCGACGACTACTACGTGTTGCCCAAGCTGTGGAGCGTGCAGTCCCAGAAGTGGCAGGCGTACAACGTGTGGTCGTGGCGGAAGATGCCGTACGGGAAGTACTGCAAGGGGTGCCACGTGACCGGGTTCGATCCGGCCCGGGGGAAGGCGGTGGAGCCCCGGATCGGATGCGAGGCGTGCCACGGCCCCGGCCGGGCCCACGCCGAGGCCGAGGGGGCCGGGCCGATCGTGAACCCGAAGAAGCTCTCGGACGAGCGGCGGGACATGATCTGTGCGGCCTGCCACGTGCGGGGGACCGACCCGTCCAAGACGTACTACTTCCCGGTGGGCTTCATGCCCGGGGACGATCTGGGCGAGCACTACGTGCCCAACGGCAAGGAGCCCGAGGAGACGAACACCCAGGCGGTCCTACGGATGTTCGCCAAATGGAAGAAGAAGCGCGAGGAAGGCGCCCAGCTCAAGTGCGACGTGTGCGGGATTCCCGGCGTGGCCGAGGAGCGGGACCAGGAGAAGGTGGACTCGATGCTGGAGTTCTGCTTCGGGTGCCACGGGTTCAAGAACAAGTACGCCGAGCACACGCGCCACCCCGCGAGCGTCGGGTTGATGTGCTTCGACTGCCACGTGCAGCAGACGAAGGAGATCATGAACCCGGGCACCCAGGACATCCACTCGTACGGCTACTTCCTCGTGCACAAGGAGAAGTGCTACGACCCGCAGATCGAGAAGGCCTGCGTCAAGTGCCACGCCGACAAGGGGCCCGAGTGGGCCCGTCGCACGGTGGAGTCGTGGGGCAAGCCGGTGGAGCTGGACCACTAGCTTCCATGGAACTTCGGGCCTTCGGCCCGCTAGGCAGCTAGGCGGCCAGGCGGCTCTCGAACCGCGCCAACGCTCGGGGGGCATGGGGTCTGCGAATCAGGAGGCAGAAGACAGATTTCAGTGGACAGGTTGTGACCGCACGCCGTCAGACGCTGGACCAAGCCTGTCGTTCCTTCCCTGTCTCCTGTCCGCTGAATTCCGGTTCCTGAAACCCATGCCCCGCCGCCGGCAACGGCCCCGGACCAACGCACGTTACCCTTCTCCGTTGTTAGGGTCGCGCAGCGGCCGAAGGGCGCTTCCCCCCCTCACCTCGCCACCTCGGCGTTGGCCTCCAGCGCCCGAGCCAGGTACTTCTTCATCCAGGCGGGATCGATGTAGTCCGGGAAGCACATGCGGTTCCCCGAGAGGTCCTGGATCACCTCGCCCCGGTAGTCCAGGAAGATCATCAGGCAGTTGTAGTTGTAGTCGAACTTCCGGCCCAAGGCGATCTCCTCCTTGGTCATGTTCTCGTTCAGGTTGATCCGGACCAGGAGGAACCGATTCTTGATGATGTCGGCCACCTCGGGGTCGGTGTACATCTTGGTGGCCAGGCCCTCGCACCGGCTGCACCCTTCCGGGAAGTAGAAGTCCACGATGATGGGCTTCTTCTGCTCCCGCGCCAGCCGCATGGCGTCTTCGAGGGTGTACCAGTCGAGGGGGATGTTGCTCGCGACCGAGTCCTCGATGCGCATGTGGGCGTTGCCGGAACGTCGGTTCTGGCCGCCGGTGGCGCACGCCCCGAGGGCCAGGGGGATCAGGGCCGCTGCCGCGATGAATCGGCTTCTCATGGATCGTCTCCTGTCAGGGGAGGGACCGGTCCCGGTCCCAAGGTCCGAAGGGGCCCGCGAGCACGGGCCGTGTCCGGCAACTATACCCGATTTCGTCCTCGGGGCAATTCGGGGTTTCTCTGAACCGGCGACAACGTTGGCGCGTTTCATACCAAATTGCGTTCAAGGTGATCAGCCCCCTGATCCGGCGGGGCAAGGGGCCTGGTTCCGGCCGTGCGTGAGTGCAGCAACCGACTCACGCTGCCCCCGACACTCAGCCCGAGTGTCCCAGGAACGGTAGGAAAGCGAACGTTGGCAATGCATTTCGGGTCACCGGCAGGGCGGGTATCGGCTGAGTGCCGGGGGCAGCGACTGTCGGAGCCACGCCCGGCGCTCCACCAGGCCCCTTGCCCCAGAGCGCGTCTGTTTGGCCGCCGGAGTAATAGGAGGCGCTGGCCTCCGTTTGTGGACCCGACGGACAAACAGGCGCTACCCCTCCCAGCTCGGAGGGGCAAAGGGCCAGCCCTGGACCCCGCG
Source organism: Deferrisoma camini S3R1 (assembly GCF_000526155.1). Classification (NCBI taxonomy): domain Bacteria; kingdom Pseudomonadati; phylum Thermodesulfobacteriota; class Deferrisomatia; order Deferrisomatales; family Deferrisomataceae; genus Deferrisoma; species Deferrisoma camini. The sequence goes on from NZ_JAFN01000001.1 coordinate 3,574,108, forward strand.
GCGGGGTCTCGCGTAGGATACCCTGCCGGCGGATTCCGGAGGGTTGAGCGGAGTGTCATCGTGGTGCGCGGCTTGCGTGTGCTCCTGTGGATGCTCGTCGCCTTGCCCCTGGCGGTAGGACTGGGATGTTCCGGAGAGAAGGCCCCGGCCAAGGCCGAGAAGGGGCGGCCTGCCCCCGATTTCGAGCTCGTCGGGCTCGACGGGACGACCTGGCGGCTGTCGGACCTGAGGGGCAAGGTGGTGTTCGTGAACCTGTGGGCCACCTGGTGCCCTCCGTGCCGGCAGGAGATCCCCTCCATGGTGCGGTTTTACCGGCGGTACAAGGACAAGGGGGTGGAGATCCTGGCCGTGTCGGAGGACCGGGACCCGGCCGCGGTCCGGGCCATGGTGATGCGCCAGGCCGTGGCGTTCCCGGTGCTCATGGACCGGGACAAGCTGGTGTACGGCCTGTACCGGGCCACCGGGGTGCCCGAGACCCACCTGATCGACAAGAAGGGCGTGATCCGGCACTCGGTGATCGGGCCGTTCGACTGGGAGGCGCCCGAGGTGGCCCGGGCCGTGGACCGGCTGCTTCAGGAACCCTAGTGATACCGAGTTGCGTTCAAACAGAGATCCTTCTGGTTCAAGGTGCCGAAGACTTTGAACGTATGAGGTCAGCGTGAAGCCGTCGCCCCAGCGTACCTACACCTGCAACGACTACCGCCAGGAGATGCGGCTCCTGGGGCTCAAGCGCCGACTCGAGGACCCCGGGCTCACGGACGACGAGCGTCGCAGGCTCGAGGCCGAGATCCAGGCTCTGGAGCGGGAAATGGGGATGGGTTGACTTCGGTCGCCGGTCGCGGATTTGGGTTTTCCGGCTTCCTAGCCTTCTAGCCTACTAGCCTTCCCGCCTATCTCACGCCGTTTCCCGGAAGGCGACCCCTTCGGCCCGTTCGGCCAGCCACTCGAAGGCCCAGGCGCTCTTGAACAGGATCACGGGTCGGCCCTGCCGGTCCTCGCACCACAGGGTGCTGGGGTCCCGATCGACGGCGGCCGGGTCGAGCCCGTCGCCCTCCACCCACCGGGCCACCTGGAACGGCATCGGCTCCAGGGTGACCGTGACCCCGTACTCCGCCTCCAACCGGTACCGGAGCACGTCGAACTGGAGCACGCCCACGGCCCCCACGATCGGGTCCTTGTCGCCCCTGGGGTGCCGAAACACCTGGATCGCCCCCTCCTGGGCGAGCTGCTCCAGCCCCTTGTTGAGCTGCTTGGACTTCAGTGCGTTCTTCCCCCGCACCCGGGCGAAGTGCTCCGGGGAGAAGTGGGGCACCCCTCCGAACCGCAAGCCCGGGATCTCGCTCAGGGTGTCGCCGATGTGCAGGGTGCCCCGGTCGTGGATGCCCACCACGTCCCCGGGGAACGCCTCGTCGATCACCACCCTCTCCTGGGCCAGGAACTGGAGCGGGAGGGCCAGGGCCACGTCCCGGCCCAGCCGGGGGTGGCGCACCTTCATGCCCCGCCGGAACCGGCCCGACACCACCCGCACGAACGCCACCCGGTCCCGGTGCTGGGGGTCCATGTTCGCCTGGATCTTGAAGACGAAGCCGGAGAACCTTTCCTCGTCGGGACCCACCGGCCCGGCCGTGGACTCCCGGGGGCCCGGCGGCGGGGCCATCTCCAGGAAGTCCCGCAGGAACGGCTCCACCCCGAAGTTCGTGACCGCGCTGCCGAAGTACACCGGCGTGAGCCGGCCGGCCCGCACCCGGTCCAGGTCGAGCTCCTCACCGGCGCCCTCCAAGAGCTCCACCTCCTCGCGGAACGCGGCCAGGTCGTGGGGGTCCAGCAGGTCTGCGATGGCCGGGTCGTCGGCCCCGGTCACCCGGGCCTCGGTGCGGCGCTGGCCATGGTCGCCACCCTCGAACAGCAGGACCTTGCGGGCCCGCAGGTCGTACACGCCCCGGAACCGCTTGCCCATGCCCAGGGGCCAGGTCACCGGACAGGCGGCGATGCCCAGCACGTCCTCGATCTCGGTCAGCAGGTCCAGGGGCGGCCGGCCCTCCCGGTCGAGCTTGTTCACGAAGGTGAAGATGGGGATGCCGCGCATCCGGCACACCTGGAACAGCTTGCGGGTCTGGGCCTCCACCCCCTTGGCGCAGTCGATCAGCATCACGGCCGAGTCGGCCGCCGTGAGGGTGCGGTAGGTGTCCTCGGAGAAGTCCTGGTGGCCAGGGGTGTCGAGCAGGTTCACCCGGTAGCCGGCGTACTCGAACTGGAGCACGCTCGAGGTGACCGAGATACCTCGCTTCTTCTCCAGCTCCATCCAGTCCGAGGTGGCGTGCCGGGCCGCCCGCCGGGCCTTGACGGCCCCGGCCAGGTGGATGGCGCCGCCGTAGAGAAGGAACTTCTCGGTGAGGGTGGTCTTGCCGGCGTCGGGGTGGGAGATGATCGCGAACGTGCGTCGCCGCGCGGCCTCGCGGGCCACGGCGTGGGGAAGCTCCATGGGGCCTCTCTTCGGGTGGGATGGGGGACCGCGTAGGGTACGGGAGGGAAGGGACAAAGTAAAGGGGCCGGCCGCTTCGACGGCCGGCCCCACGCGCCCCGCTCTTGTGCCGGCGCCTCACATGGTGGGCACCTCCTCCTCCCGGTCGCGCTCGCGCCGCTCCAGGTCGGCCACCCGGCGCTCCAGGGCCCGGAGCTGCTCCTCCACGAGCTCCAGGTCCTTGCGGGGCACCAGGTCCATCTTGCGAAACGCCTCCTGGATCAGGTCCCGGATCCGGGCCTCCCACTCCTCCCGGGAGGCCTCGGCCTTGGTCAGGATCTCCTTGACGATGCTCTCCCCCTCCTCCTGGCTCATCCGGCCCTGCTCCACCAGCTCGTCCACGAGCTTGCGGGCCCGCTCCTCGGTGAGGGTGAGCATGCCGATCCCGGCCAGGGTGGCTTTCCGAAGCATGTCGAGCATGGCGGTCTCCTCTCGGCGGAAAGGCTAGAAAGCTGGAAGGCTAGAAGGCTGGGCAGGCTGGGAGGCTTCCAGCCCCCACCCGCCGCCTCTGGGTTCAACCTGCCCCAGCTCCCCGAAGTTGTCAAACGGGAACCTGGGTTCGAAGGTCAGGCGCCCAGGAGCCTGGCGGCTTCTTCATAAGCCGCCTCCAAAGCGTTGTCCAGTCCCGAGGGGTCGGGCCCCCCGGCCTGGGCCAGCTCGGGCTTGCCCCCGCCCCGGCCGCCCACCTTCGCCGCCAGGGGCCGGATAAGGTCCCCGGCGCGGACCCGCTTCGTGAGATCTTTGGTCACGGCCACGAGGAGGAGGGCCTTCCCTCCGGCCTCGGCCCCGAGCACGACGATGCCCGAGCGGAGCCGGTCCCGGAGGCCGTCGGCGAACTCCCGCAGGGCCTTGGGGTCGGCGGCCGGCACCCGAGTGGCCAGCACCTTGACGCCGTCCACCTCCCGGGCCTGGCCGAGCACGTCCCGGGCAGCGCCCCCCGCCATCTGGCTGCGGAGCGACGAGATCTCCCGCTCGAGCTCCTTGGTCCGCTCCAGGGTGCGGCGCACCTTGTCCGGTACCTCCTCCGGCTTGGACCGCAGCAGGCCCGCGGCCTCGCGCAGGGCGTCCTCCACCCCGAAGGCCCACTCCAGGGCCCGGTCGCCCGTGGCCGCCTCGATCCGGCGCACGCCGGCCGCCACGCCGCCCTCGGACAGGATCTTGAAGAGCCCGATGTCCCCGGTGCGCGAGGCGTGGGTGCCCCCGCACAGCTCGGCCGACACCTCGCCCATGCGCACCACCCGCACCACGTCGCCGTACTTCTCGCCGAACAGCGCGGTCACCCCCTGACGCCGGGCCTCTTCGAACGACTCCTCGGCCACGATCACAGGGTGGTTGGCCTGGACCCAGCGGTTTACCCGGCGCTCCACCTCGCGGATCTCCTCGGGGGTCATCGGCGCGAAGTGGGTGAAGTCGAACCGGAGCCGGTCCGGCGCGACCAGCGACCCGGCCTGCTTCACGTGGTCCCCGAGCACCTGGCGCAGGGCTGCGTGCAGCAGGTGGGTGGCCGAGTGGTTCTGGGCCGTGGCGAACCGGGCCCCAGCCTCCACCCGGCCGACGGCCCGGTCCCCCTCCCGCACCCCCCCCCGGACCACCGTGCCGTGGAGCACGATCAGGTCGGGAAAGGGTTTCGTGGCGCTCTCGACCCTCACGCGGAACCCCTCGCCCTCCACGCTGCCGGTATCGCCCACCTGGCCGCCGCTCTCGCCGTAGAAGGGGGTTTCCGCGAGCACCAGCTCCACGGCGTCGCCCTCCCGGGCCTCGGCCGCCCTCTGGCCGTCCCGCACCAGCGCCGACACCACGGTGTGGGCCTCGAGCCGCTCGTACCCCACGAACCGGCACGACACACCCGAGGCCCGCAGCTCCCGGTACACCTCGGCCACGGCCTCCTCGCCCGACCCCTTCCACGCGGCCCGGGCCTTCTCCCGCTGGGCCTCCATCTCGGCCTCGAACCCGGCCTCGTCCAGGGTGAATCCCCGGTCTCGCACGATGTCCTCGGTGAGGTCCACGGGGAATCCGTAGGTGTCGTACAGCCGGAACACTACGTCACCGGGGATCACCTTCTCCCCCCGCTCCTCGAGCCGGGCCACCTCCTCCTCCAGGATCTGGAGGCCCCGGTCCAGGGTGCGGGAGAACCGCTCCTCCTCGTGGAGGATCACCTTGGCGATGTACTCCCGTTTGTCCGAAAGCTCCGGGTAGGCCCCCTCCATCTGGTCGATCACCACGCCGGACACCCGGTGGAAGAACGGGTCCTCGAACCCCAGCATCCGGCCGTGGCGCATGGCCCGGCGCATGATCCGGCGCAGCACGTACCCCCGACCCTCGTTGGAAGGCAGCACGCCGTCGGCGATCAGGAAGGTGGTGGCCCGGATGTGATCGGCCACCACCCGGAGACTCACGTCGCTCTCTTCGCCCTGGCCGTAGCGAACCCCGGCCAGGTCGGCCGTGAACTCGATGATGGGCCGGAACAGGTCCGTGTCGTAGTTGGAGTGCACCTTCTGAACCACGGCCGTGACCCGCTCCAGGCCCATGCCGGTGTCGATGGACGGTTTGGGCAGCGGGGTCATGGTGCCGTCGGCCGAGCGCTCGAACTGCATGAACACCAGGTTCCACAGCTCCAGGAACCGATCGCAGTCGCACTCGGGCCCGCACCGGTCCGGGTCAGGGCAGGGGTAGATGCCGGGCCCCTGGTCGAAGTGGATCTCGCTGCACGGCCCGCAGGGGCCGGTGTCGCCCATGGCCCAGAAGTTGTCCTTGGCCCCGCACCGGACGATCCGGTCGGCCGGCACCGGGGTCTCGGCCAGCCACAGGTCCCGGGCCTCGTCGTCCTCCTCGTAGATGGTCACCCACAGGCGGTCCGGGTCGAGCCCCATGCGCTCGGTCAGGAACTCCCAGGCGAACCGGATCGCGTCGCGCTTGAAGTAGTCGCCGAACGAGAAATTCCCCAGCATCTCGAAGAACGTGTGGTGCCGGGCCGTGCGGCCCACGTTCTCCAGGTCGTTGTGCTTGCCCGACACCCGCAGACACTTCTGGCACGTGGTAGCCCGGCGGTACTCGCGCCGCTCCTGGCCGGTGAACACGTCCTTGAACTGGACCATGCCCGCGTTGGTAAACAGCAGCGTGGGGTCGTTCTGGGGCACCAAGGGGGAGCTCTCCACCACCCGGTGGCCCTTGGAGGCGAAGTAGTCGAGGAACGCTTTGCGGATCTCGTTTCCGGTCATGGGGGAGCCTCGGGTATTGGTCGTTGAGTCGTTGGATTCTGGTTCACGTCATTGCCCCGGCGACAGAATAGGCCCGTTTCCTCGGAGGGCGGGCTTCCGTGTAACTTGGGGCCTCCGGCCTGCTAGAAGGCTAGGAAGCTGGGAGGCTAGAAGGCTTGCAAACCTTCGTGATCTCCCAGCGTTCCAAGCATGACCACTCCTCTTTGGCGTCACCTCACGGTCTCGGGGGGCAGGGGGCCTGTTGGAGCGCCGGGCGTGGCTCTGACAGTCGCTGCATCCGGTGCTCAGCCGATGCTCGCTTCCCCCAGGACCCCTGAAAACGTTCTCGTCGATCGATCCGCCACCGAATCTTTGCAACCCGGGCTGGGCGCCGGATGCAGCGTAAGTCGGATGCTGCACTCACGCACGGCCGGAAACAGGCCCCCTGCCCCGCCGCCGGCAACGTCCAGACCAGGGAGAAGTTGCCCTCCCTACTGCCCGGCCCTGTACAGGGCCTGAAGGGGCTTCCATGTAACTTCCAGCTTTCCAGCCGCTTAAAACCGCTCGATCTTCATCCCGCCGTTTTCCTGCCCCTCGTCGGCCCCGCCCCACCGGGCGTCGCTGGTGGACTGGATGCCCGACATCTTCAGGGCGAAGTCGTCCGGGTTCGAGGACTGGCGCAGCGCCTCCTTATACGTGATGAGGTTCTTCTTGAGAAGCCCCATCAGCGACTGGTCGAAGGTCTGCATGCCGTAGGTGGTGAACCCCTCCGCGATGGCGGTGCGGATCTCCTTGGTCTTCTCCGGGATTTCGATGCACTCGCGCACCCGGGCGGTGGAGACCAGCACCTCCACGGCCGGCACCCGGCCCTTTCCGTCGGCCCGGGTCACGAGCCGCTGGCTGATCACGCCCTTGAGGATGCTGGCGAGCTGCAATCTCACCTGCTTCTGCTGGTACGGGGGAAATACCGAGATGATCCGGTGGATCGTCTCGGCCGCGTCCACGGTGTGGAGGGTGGAGAGCACCAGGTGCCCGGTCTCGGCCGCCACCAGGGCCGTCTCGATGGTCTCGAAGTCCCGCATCTCCCCCACCAGCACCACGTCCGGATCCTGACGCAGGGCGCTCTTGAGGGCGCCGGCGAAGCTCAGGGTATCGAACCCCACCTCCCGCTGGTTGATGATCGACTTCTTGTCGCGGTGGAGGAACTCGATGGGATCCTCGATGGTGATGATGTGGCAGGTCTTCTTCTGGTTGATGTAGTCGATCATCGAGGCCAGGGTGGTGGACTTGCCCGAGCCGGTGGTTCCGGTTACCAGGATCAGCCCCCGGGGCTCCATGGCCAGCTCCTCCACGGCCTTGGGCAGCAGGAGGTCCCGGATCGACCGGATCTCGGTGGGGATCACCCGGAACACCATGCCCACGGTGCCCCGTTGCTGGAACACGTTCACCCGGAACCGTCCCAGGCCCGGAACGCCGTACCCCATGTCCACCTCGTGCCGGTGCTCGAAGGTCTCCCGCTGGGCCGGGGTCATGATGTCGAAGGCGAGCTTGTGGAGCACCTCGGGCGCGAGGCGGCCGGCCTCCTTGTAGGGATAGAGCTGACTGTCCTTGCGGAAGATGGGGGGAAGGCCGGCCTTCAGGTGGATGTCCGAGGCACGGGCCCGCACAGCCACTTCCAGCACGCGGTTGAGGTCCATGGGGCGCCCCTCACGCCTCGGCAGGCGTTTCGTCCGGGGTGGGGAGATCCAGTTTCTCCCGAACGGCCCGCTCGATCTCGGCCAGGATGTCGGGGTTCTCCTTCAGGAACCGCCGGACGTTCTCCCGGCCCTGACCGATCCGGGTCTCGCCGTAGGTGTACCAGGCCCCCCGCTTGTCCACCACCCCCTGATCCACGGCCAGGTCCAGCAGGTCGCCCGTGCGGCTCACGCCCTCGTTGTAGAGGATGTCGAACTCGGCCCTCCGGAACGGGGGCGCCACCTTGTTCTTGACCACCGTGACCCGGGTCCGGTTGCCTACCACCTGGTCGGCGTCCTTGATGGCCCCCACCCGCCGCACGTCGAGCCGCACCGACGAGTAGAACTTCAGCGCGTTGCCGCCGGTGGTGGTCTCGGGGTTGCCGAACATCACCCCGATCTTCATCCGGATCTGGTTGATGAAGATCACGAGCGTCCGGGTCTTGGAGATGGTGGCCGTGAGCTTGCGCAGGGCCTGGCTCATGAGCCGGGCCTGCAGACCCACGTGGCTGTCCCCCATCTCCCCCTCGATCTCGGCCCGGGGCACCAGGGCCGCCACCGAGTCCACCACCACCACGTCCACGGCGTTCGAGCGCACCAGCAGCTCGGTGATCTCGAGCGCCTGCTCGCCGGTGTCGGGCTGGCTCACCAGCAGGTCGTCCACGTTCACGCCGAGCCGGCGGGCGTAGCCCACGTCCAGGGCGTGCTCGGCGTCGATGAACGCGGCGATGCCCCCCTGGCGTTGGGCCTCGGCCACGGCGTGGAGCGCCAGGGTCGTCTTCCCGGACGACTCCGGCCCGAAGATCTCCACCACCCGGCCGCGGGGGTAGCCGCCCACGCCCAACGCCACGTCGAGGGAAAGCGCTCCGGACGGGATCGCATCGATGCCGCGGGCGGGCCCTGCCTCGCCCAGCCGCATGATGGCCCCCTTTCCGAACTGCTTCTCGATCTGTCCGATGGCAAGCTCCACGGCCTGCCGGCGTTCCGTTGACATCGTCTCCTCCTTATATAAATTCGGTCGTTGGTCGTTGGTCGTTGGTCGTTGGTCGTTGGTCGTTGGTCGTTGGTCGTTGGTCGTCGGTCGAAAACCGTGGTCCCCAGGCCTAGGCGGAGACCTCGGAGCCTACGGGGCCTGCTGAAGCGTCGGACACGGCGACCATGCGGCACGTGCGGCATGGCGGAAGCAGGTTCCTTGCCCCACCCCCGGATGCGTATCCGATGGATGGCAACTTTCGTCGCTGTCGCCCTCCCTGGCCCGGTCAGGGGCAAGGGACGAGGGGGACCGTGACCCGGGGCAGGTATTCGGGGCCCTGGGGGTGCAGGCGGCTCTCGAACAGGGTCAGATGGGTCACCCTGAACCCGGGTCCTTGGGCCGTACGGATCTCCGGCCCGATCCGATCGAGGCCGACGATCCCCCCGGGGCCGCGCGCCCGGGCCAGGGTGATGTGGGGCCGGAACGGCCGGGATTCCCTGGGGAACCCGACGGTTTCCAGCCGGCTCTCCACCTCCAGGGCGCACCGTCCCAGCACGGCGGTGTCGCCCCTCAGCCCCGCCCAAAGCACGCGGGCCCGACCCCGCGGGGGGAACGTTCCGATCCCGGCCGGCGCGAGCTCGGGATGCCCTCCGGCCGCGATCGGGTGGGCCAGGGCCGCGCGTACCGCCTCGAACCGGGGAGCCGGGATCTCCCCCAGGAACCGCAGGGTGATGTGCATCCGGTCGGGGTGTACCCATCGGGCCCGGATCCCCCGGGACCGCACCCGGTCGGCGAGGTCCGCGAGGAACCCCCGCACCTCGGCGGGGAGCTCCACGGCCACGAACCCCCGGATCAGGCGCTCGCGCTCCACGATACCTTCGCCTCGGCCGCGAGCCGTTCCAGGACCTCGTCGGCGGCGCGTTCCTGGATCTGGGTTCTCGTCCCTCCCAACGACAACCTCTCGGCCCGGATTCGTCCCGGCCGGCCCCAGGCCACCCAAACCGTGCCCACGGGTTTCTCCGGGGATCCGCCCGTGGGGCCGGCGATGCCCGTGACCGCGGCCCCGATCCGGGCCGGGGACCGGGCGAACAGCCCCTCGAGCATGGCCCGGGCGCACGCCTCGGAAACGGCCCCCTGGAGCTCCAGCAGGTCCGCGGGCACCCCGAGAAGCTCGGTTTTCGCCCGGTTCGAGTACACCACGAGCCCGCGGTCGAAGTACGCGGAGCTTCCGGCCACGCGGGTGATGCGGTGGGCGATCAGCCCGCCGGTACAGGACTCGACCACCGCCAACGGGCCCCCGCCGGCGGACAGGAATCGACCGAGGCGGACCTCTGGAAGATCGGACGGCACGGCGCGGCTCCCACAGGTTGGCAACGACAGTGGGCCGAAGAACCGTTTCGGAGGGGCGTGGCAGGAACCCGCGGGCGCCGGGCCTCAGAGAAGGCCCCAGCGGCCCAGGGCCTCCAGGATCGCCCGCGTGACCAGGCCCGCGGCCACGTCGTCGAGGAGGATGCCCCATCCCCCCCCGATGCGGCGGTCGAACCACCGGATCGGGGGGGGCTTGAGTATATCAAAGGCCCGGAAGCACACAAAGCCGGCCGCAAGCACGAGCGGGGACGGAGCGAGGCCCAGCACGGCCACCCAGTACCCCATGACCTCGTCCAGCACCACCCAGGGCGGGTCGTGGACGCCGGCCCGACGTGCCGCCCGGCCGCACACGGCCGCGGCCACCGGCAGGCATGCGAGGAACAGGCCGACTTGGGCAGGCCAAGGGAGCCGGCCCAGGGCCCACACCAGGGGAACCGCCCCCAGGGTGGCCCAGGTGCCGGGCGCCCGGGGGAGCCGGCCCAGGCCCAGGCCCGACGCGGCCAGGGTCCAGAGGTCCATGGGCTACGGCTTTCGGTTGGGCTCGGAGTGGGCCGCCAGGAACGCCCTGACGCACTCGGGGTCGAACTGGGTTCCGGCGCACCGGTCCAGTTCGGCCACGGCCACGTCGTGGCTGAGCCCCCGGCGGTAGGCCCGGTCGCTGGTCATGGCATCGTAGGTGTCGGCCACGGCCATCACCCGGGAGGCCAGGGGGATCTCCTCGCCGGCCAGGCCCTCGGGGTAGCCCTCGCCGTCGAACCGCTCGTGGTGATGGTACACGATCGGTACCACCTCCCGCAGAAACGAGATCGGCTCCAGGATCCGCCGGCCCATGGCCGGGTGGCTCTTGATGATCTCGTACTCCTCCGGCGTCAGCCGGCCGGGCTTGTTCAGGATGGAGCTCGAGATCCCGATCTTCCCGATGTCGTGCAGCAGGCCGGCCTGTCGTAGGGTCTCGCAGAAATCCGGGTCGAGGCCCATCTGCCGGGCCGTGGCCACGGCCAGCCGGGTCACGTTCTCGGAGTGGCCGTGGGTGTAGGCGTCCTTGGTCTCCAGCGCCAGTGCCAGGCCCTGGATCGTCTCGCGGAAGGTGCTCTCCAGGTCGGCGTAGAGGAGGGCGTTCTCCAAGCTGGCCGTGGCCCGGTCCCCCAGGACCACCAGCGCCTTCTCGTCCCGGGGCCGGAACGGATCCCGCTTGCGTCGGGAGTAAGCGTTGAGCAGCCCCAGCGTCTGGCCCCCCCGGCGCAGGGGGACCGCCAGCAGGGTGCCGACCCGGCCCCGGGCCTCGTTCGAGAGGAGCTCCTGGAGCCTTTCCCCCTGGAGCCGGAGGTGGGGCAGGCCATTGACCAGGGCCTCGATCCGATCCGGCGCGGCGAGCAGCGCGGGCGTCTCGCCCTCCGGCCCCAGCCCGATCCGGCGGGTGAACCCGTCGGCCTTGGGCGGCCGGAACCACAGCTCCACGGCGTCGGCCCCCACCTCCCGGCAGGCCGCCTCCACCACGATGCGGAGCACCTCGTCCAGAGACAGGCTCGACGAGACCGCCTCGCTCAGCTTCAGAAGGGCGATCTGCTCCCGCAGGTGAAGGTTCTCGGCCTCGAGCCGGATCTTCTCCATGGCCCGCTCCACCACCTGGAGGAGCTCCCCCACCTTGAAGGGCTTCAGGATGTAGTCGTACGCCCCGATCTTCAGGGCCTCGATCGCGGTCTCCACCGTGGCGAACCCGGTCATCATGATCACGATGGACGGATGCTCGGCCCGGCGGATCTCCCGCAGCAGCTCCAGGCCGCCCATCCGGGGCATCTTCAGGTCGATGATGACCACGTCGTACGGATCCTCCTGGGCGCGCTCCCATGCCTCGTCCCCGTCGGACGCCACGTCCACCGCGTAGCCCTGCTCCTCGAGGATGTCAGCCAGCACGCCGGTGATGTCGTCTTCGTCGTCCACCACCAGGACCCGGGGGGGATCGGGTGGGGTTCGCGTGGATGCTTCCATGTCGGCTGAGCTCCCGGGGCGGTTGCCCCTCAGGGGGATGCTGGATCTTCGGTCGTCTCGGCCTCGTCGCCTTGGGTGCGGAACACCGGCAGGCGCACCCGGGCCCGGGTGCCCCGGGGGGATCGGGGCTCCAGGAGCAGCTCGCCCCCGTGCCGCCGCACGATGCCCAGGGCCACGAACAGGCCCAGGCCGGTTCCCTTGCCCGGCGGTTTCGTGGTGAAGAACGGCTCGAAGATCCGGTCCCGGTCCTCGGGCCGGATCCCCGGCCCGTCGTCCTCCACCTCGAACCACACCCCGTGCGCGTCGGCCCCGGTGCGGGCCACGACGGTGCCCTTGCCGGCCACCGCGTCCCGGGCGTTCGTGAGCAGGTTCAGCATAACCTGCTCCAGCTCCTCGTGGTTTCCCAGGACCCGGGGGAGGTCGGGCGCCAGGTCCTCGACCAGGTGGACCCCGTCCCGGGTGAGGTCGTACCGGGCGAACGACAGGGCCCCGTGGACCACTTGGTTGAGGTCGATCGGGTAGAGCCCGTCGTCGCGCGGGCGTACGAAGCTCATGAGGTTGCGCACGAGCCGGTGGATGCGGTCCACCCCCTGGCGGATCCTGCGGGCGCCCTCCACGTCCCGGGGCGTCTGGAGCCGCATCTCCAGCAGCTGGGCGTAGGAGGAGACCGCGGTCAGGGGGTTGTTGATCTCGTGGGCGATGCCGGCCGCGACCTGGCCCAGGGTGATCAGCTTCTCGTGCCGCTCCACGGCCCGGGCCAGCTCCCGCTCCCGCGTGACGTCGCGGGCGTACGCCACGGCCGCCGTGATGCGGCCCTCGGGGTCCACCAACGGGCAGGCCCGGAACATGAACAGCCGCCCGCCCCGCCGGATCTCCCGTTCCGCCACCGTGCCGTCCCCCCGCTCGAACACCTCGGGCACGGGGCACTCGCCGCAAGGTGCGGGGTCTGCGTGGAGCACCTCGTGGCAGGGTCTGCCGATCAGCTCCCGGGGGTGCACCCCGGCCAACCGGGCCAGGGCCCGGTTGGCCCGGCGGATCCGAAACTTCCGATCCACGATGGCAATGGTGTCGGGGATGGCGTCGAAGGTGCGCTCCCACTCGTCCTTGCCCACGCTGAGGGCTTGGTACAGCCGGCTTCGGCGCAGGGCTTCCTGCCCCTGGGCCACGAACAGCTCGACCAAACCCTTCTCGCGGGGCCCGAACGTGCGGCCTTCGGGAGCCCGCACCCACAGGTGGCACGAGCCCGGCTCGGGATCTCCCACGGGGAGGCGGGCCTCCACCCAGGCGCCGGGGTCCGGCTCGAACGAGGGGCCGGCGTTGCCGGGCCGAAACCCGCTGCGCGCACCCGGCAACACGGTGCCGAGGGCCTGGGCCAGATGGTCCCGGATCTCCTGGGGCACCTGGCTGCGTACGAACACCCTTTGGGCCTCGACCAGGGCGTGGAGGCAGCGGGTGTGTTCCTCGAGCTCGTCGTAGAGCTCCCTGAGGTTCTCCTGGCTGGCCTGGAGCTGGGCCATGTAGGCCGCCAGCTGGGCCCCGCTCGCCTCCTGTTGCTCCCGCAGCAGCTGGCGCAGCCGCACCCGTTCGGCCAGGCCCCGGAGGCGGGCTCCCCGCAGGAGGGGAGGCTCCGACGGGTCGAGCACCTCGTGGGCCCCGGCGGCCAGCGCGGCGGCGGTATGGGGAGCGCCCGATCGGCCCACGGCCACCACCAGCGCCTCGGGGTAACGGGCACAGGCCTCCCGCACCCGCTCGCGCACCGCCGGCCCGTGCTCGGTCACCAGCACCAGCGAAGGGGAGGGGCCCTCCCCGGCGAAGTCCGCCGCCGCGAGATCCGCGAGAAGATCCTCGCACGGCGGTCCGACCCATTCAAACGAAAGGTTCTCGGGGGTGAGGGGCATGGCGGTAGGCGCAACTCCGTTGACCGAAACCGGGGCCCGCGGCTAGTCTGGCGATGGCCGGGACACCGAAAAAAACATCATATCCAGAAATCGGCAGGAGATTCCAACAACATGAGTTTTCCCGATCCGGCCCCGGCGCGGCCGGTGGTGCCGGCGAACGCCCGATGGGCCGCGCAGGCGCGGGACGTGCTGGAGCGGGCCGGCCTGCGGGTGGACGCCTGGCCCGCCGCGCCGCGCACGGCCCTCGATGCGGCGGTGGGGGCGAGCCCCGAGGTGGCACGGTGGCTGGCCCGCACCCCGGCCTTGGCCGAGCGCCTGCTCGAGGAGGATCTCGGCAAGGTCCTGGGCGTGGACGACTACCGTCGTCGGCTGCGGCCTCGGCTGGGAACGACCCCCCACCCGGAGGTGGAGCTTCGGAGGGCCCGGGCCCGGGAGATGCTGCGCATCGTGGCGCGGGAGGCCGCCGGCCTGGCCCCGGTGGAGGAGACGGCCGGCGAGGTGAGCGCGTTCGCCGAGGCCGCGGTGGAGGCCGCCCTGGAACGGGCCTGGGTCGAGGCGGGCGGGGCCGAGGGGCCGCCGTCGTCCGTGGTGGTGCTGGGGATGGGGAAGCTGGGGGGCAGGGAGCTGAACCTCAGCTCCGACGTGGATCTGGTGTTCCTTTACGACGGCCGGGAGACGCGGGGAGGGGAGTCTGCCGAGGCGTTTTTCACCCGGGTGGTGGGCCGGGTGGTGGAGTTGCTGGGAAGGGTCACCCCCGAGGGGTGGGTGTTCCGGGTGGATCTGGGCCTGCGGCCGGAGGGACGCAGCGGGGCCGCGGCCCACTCGGTGGAGAACGCGGTCCTCTACTACCAGTCGTGGGGCCAGACGTGGGAGCGGGCGGCACTGATGCGGGCCCGGCCCGTGGCGGGCAACCGGGCGTTGGGCGAGGCGTTTCTGCGGGAGGTGGAGCCGTTCGTGTACCGCCGGAGCCTCGACTACACCACCGTGGAGGACCTCAAGGAGATGAAGGCCCGGATCGACCAGAGCGCAGCCCGGCGGTTCGGGGGCCAGCAGGACCTCAAGCTGGGCCGGGGCGGGATCCGGGAGGTGGAGTTCTTCGTCCAGACCTTCCAGCTGATCCACGGCGGGCGCACCCCGGCGGTGCGCACCGCGAACACCCTGGAGGCCCTGGCCCGATTGGCCGGGGCCGGTGTGATCTCCGCGGAGACCGCGACCCGGCTGGGGGGATGCTACCGCTTCCTCCGGAGCCTAGAGCACGCGGTGCAGGCCCTGCGGTTCCGGCAGACCCACCGGCTTCCCAGCTCCCACGAGGAGCTTGAGACGGTGGCCCGTCGGATGGGGTTCGGGGGGGAAGAGCCCGTGGCCGCCCTCATGGAGGCGCTCGAGGAGGTCCGGACCGAGGTCCACGGCGAGTACGGCCGTCTGATGCACGGGGCCGACCGGGAGTGGGGGGGAAGCGACGACGCCGAGGCCCGCGCCTTGCTCGGCCTGACCGGTCGGGAGGAGGCCCTGCCCCGGCTCCAGGCGGCAGGGTTTCGCAATCCGACGCGGGCCTGGGAGGGGCTGGAGCGGCTCCGGGGCACGGGGGCGAAGGCCCCTCCCTCTCCCCGCAGCCGGCGCATCCTGGGTCGGATCGGGCCCCGGTTGCTGGGAGAGGTGCGGCGGTGCCCGGACCCGGACCGGGCCCTGGAGTACCTGGCGGAGTTCCTGGCCGGCTCGGGGGCCCGCTCGTCGTACCTGGCGCTTCTGGAGGAGAACCCGGCCACGGCGCGTCTGCTGGTGCAGCTGTTCGGCACGAGCCAGTTCCTGTCGCGGTACCTGGTGTCCCACCCGGAGCTCTTGGACGAGCTGGTGCTGGGCCCCGGCGCCGCCACCGAGCTGTCCCTGGAGGAGCTCTCGGCCGAGCTGGACGAGGCCCTGGCCGGCCAGGAGGACGACGAGGCCGTTCTGGACGTGCTGCGCCGGTTCCGCAACGCCCAGTTCCTGCGGATCGCGCTGCACGACCTCTGGGGGGGGCTGGCGCCGGAGCAGGTGACCCGGCAGATCACCCGGGTGGCCGAGGCGTGCCTGGGAGCGGCCCTGGCCCACGCCGAGTCGAGGCTGCGGGAGCGCCACGGGGAGCCCCGGCTTCCCGACGGCCGGCCCGCCCGGTTCGCGGTGCTCGGCATGGGGAAGCTGGGGGGGGAGGAGATCGACTACCACTCGGACCTGGACGTGATCTTCGTGTACGAGGGGGCGGGCGAGACGACCGGCGGGGCGGGGAGAGCGTTGGGCAACGCCGAGTACTTCGCCCGGGTCGCCCAGCGGCTGATCAGCGCCCTGGCCACCCGGACCCGGGAGGGAGTGGCCTTCCGGATGGACGCCCGACTGCGGCCGTCGGGAAACGCCGGTCCCCTGGTGGCCTCCCTGGAGGCGTTCGCGGCCTACCATCGCGAGCAGAGCCAGACCTGGGAGAGACAGGCCCTGATCCGGCTGCGGCCGGTGGCGGGGGACGGGGTTCTGGGGCAGCGGGTCCGGGCGGTGGCGGACGAGGTGCTCTATGGCGGTCCACCGGTCCAGGACCCGCGACCCGAGATCGCGGCCATGCGGGAGCGGATCGAGCGCGAGGTGGCCCGGGAAGAGCGGGGTCGCCTGGACCTGAAGGCGGGCCCCGGGGGGCTGGTGGACGTGGAGTTCGGGGTGCAGGCCCTGCAGTTGCTGCACGGCTGGCGCATCGAGGCGGCCCGCAGCCCCGCCACCCTGACGGCCCTGGGGGCGCTGCGGGCCGGCGGGGCCCTGGGCGGGGCCGACGGCTCGATCTGGGAGGAGGGGTATCGGTACCTTCGCCGGGTGGAGGCGCGGCTCCGGATCCTCTCGGAGCGGCCCACCGACGTGTTGCCTAGCTCGCCGGAGCGGATGGCGGAGCTGGCCCGGGGCTTGGGGTATCCGGATCCCCGGTCCTTGGAGCGGGAGGTAGCTGAGTGGCGAACCCGGATCCGGGGGGTATACGAAAGGGTCATGGGTGCCGATGGGTAGGGAGGAGCCGGCGACCGGATGGGCGCGCCTGCTCCCGGCCGCGCCGAAGCCGGGCATTGATACCAAGTTGCCATCCATCGGATACGTACCCGGGGGTGGGGCAAGGGACCTGCCTCCGGCCGGGCGCGAAGGCAGACATTGAGATTCGCCGCGCAGGCACGGGGTGGGGGAACTGGCTTCATGGCAACCCGTTGGAATCCGCACCCTCTCGCAGTCCAGACGTCGGAGGCGCTGCGCGGCGAGCCAAGGGGCCGCGCCCGGCTCTCCGGCAGGTCCCTTGCCCTTCTGAGCAGGGGGGCCATAGCTTTGAATGCAACTTGGTATGAGACCCCATGCCCCCCAGACCATGAGGTGGAGGCGAAGAGGCATGGTAATGCCTAGAACGCAGGGGAATCCGGGATGTTTTCAAGCCTCCCAGCGTCCTAGCGGAAGTTATCTGGAAGTCTCTCAGGCCCCTGCGGAGCCGGGCACCGGGGAAGGGTACCTCTCGTCGGTCCGGGGCGTTGCCGCGAGGGGGCAAGGGGCCTGGTTCCGGCCGTGCGTGAGTGCAGAATCCGGCTCACGCTGCATCCGGCGCCCAGCCCGGGTTGCAAAGGTTCAGTGGCGGATCGATCTGCGCGAACGTTTTCAGGGTCCCTGGGGGAGGCGAGCATCGGCTGAGCACCGGATGCAGCGACTGTAGGAGCCACGCCCAGCGCTCCACCAGGCCCCTTGCCCCCCGGCTCCGGTGTCGAGACGAGCTTTCGACCGACGACCAACGACTGACGACCAACGACCGAAGTTGCTGGGAAGGGGCGACACATGCGGAAACGAGTGCTCATCGTGGACGACGATCCGGGCACCCGGGAGCTCCTGATCGAGATGGTGGCCGATCTCGAAGGGGTCGAGGTGGACACGGTGACCGCTTCCACGGACGAGGAGGGATACCAGCGGTTCCTGGAGGTGGGGCCGGACCTGGTGCTCCTGGACCTCCTGCTTCCGCGCAAAGGAGGCATGGCGCTCCTCCGCCGCATCCGGGAGCTGCGCGGCGGGCGGGAGGCGGCGGTCATCGTGATGAGTGCGGTGTTCCGGGAAGGGGACGCGCGCACGGAGGCCGTGGGGGAGCTGGGTGCTTTGGATTTCTTCCGGAAGCCGTTCCATCTGCCCACGGTGAGGACCCGGTTGCGGCAGGTGCTGATTCCGCCGGAAGGGCAGACCCAGGTGGAACCCCTGTTCGGCGGCGCAAAGGCGCCGGCCCGGGACGGGAGCCTGGCGGCGGTGGAGTTGCCGGTGGTCCTGCGCAACCTCGGCCGGGCGGACCGGACGGTGTGCCTCGACCTGAGGGCGGGCCGCGTCCGGAAGACTCTGTTCTTCCGGGACGGCAGGGTGGTGTTCGCGTTGTCGAACCGCCTGACCGACACCCTGAGCCGATTCCTCCTGGCCGAAGGGGTGATCGACGAGGACACCTACCGGGACGGCCTGGTGGCCATGAAGGAGCAGGGGCGCCGGATGGGGGAGTACCTGGTGGCGGAGGGCGTGCTGCACCCCGACGCGCTCCACAGCGCCCTCCGGCAGAACCTGTGGCAGAAATGCCTCGACGTGTTTTCGTGGACAGAAGGGGAGTTCCGGATCGGCCCGTTCCGGCCTCCACCCGCCGAGATCCCGGGCCCGCCGTTCGAGGTGGATCGTCTGGTGTGGGAGGGGGTCCTGGAGGTGTACCCCTTCGATCGGATCACGGCCGCCCTGGCCCCCTACGAAACCCTGCCCATGGGGCTGCGGGGAGACCTGTTCGACCTGGCCGCCCGGGTCAGCCTGGAGCGCGACCACCTGCAGTTCCTCCACCTGGTGCGCCGCCGCAGCGGGGAGACCCTTGGGCGGATCCTTGCGGACGCCCAGGGGGAGAACGAGGTCCGGATCCTGTACTATCTGCTCGTCTACGGCTACCTGGGAGTGGCGGAGGCCGGGGGAGGGGGGCTGGACCTGACCGAGTTCGAACGGGTCCGGCGGGCCCGGAAGGAGCTCGATGCCCTGCGGCGGCGAAACTACTTCCAGGTGTTGGGGGTGGGGATCACCGACAACGACGAGGCGGTTCGGCGGGCCTACCTGCAAAAGGCCAAGGACTACCACCCCGACGTGCTGTCGCCGGGGGAGCCCCAGGCCCTGCGGGGAATCTACGGCGAGATCTTCCGGCTGATCCAGACCGCGTACGACGCCATCAAGACCGAGGCCCGGCGGGAGGAGTACCTGCGATTCCTGCAGGGGGGGGAGGCCGAGGCCAAGGACGCATCCGACATCCTCGCCGCCGAGGGCCGGTTCCAGGAGGGGCGCCTCCTCCTGCGTCGCAGGCAGTGGGACGAGGCGGCCCGGGCCTTCGAGGAAGCCCTATCCGTGAACCCGGACGAGGGGGAGTACGTGCTTCATCTCGGGCTCGCCCGGCTGCGCCAGGCCGTGTCGGGCCGGGAGGGAGCCCTGGCCGAGGCGAAGGACCTGTTCCGCCGGGCCGCCGAGTTGCTGCCCGGGGCGCCGGAGCCGTGGTTTCGGCTGGGCCGCCTGGCGGCCCTGGAGGGGAGACAGGACGAGGCGCGCCGGTGCTTCCAGGAGACCCTGCGGCGGGATCCCCGCCACACCGACGCCCTGCGGGAGCTCCGACGGATGGACCAGGCGGCGGAGAAACGTCGGGGGAAAGGACTCGTGAACCTGTTCCGGAGGAACTCGAAATGAAGCAGCAGGCTCGGGCCGCGATGCGGTGGGTGTGGGGGGCGGCGGTGGTGTGCCTCGTCGGGGGGGGGATGGGAGGCGCCGCGGCCGCGGCCGGGCCCCGGCTGGGGCTCGCCTACACGGCCGGGGTGCGTGGCGAGATCGAACCCTGCGGGTGAAAGAGCGGCCGGTTCGGGGGTCTGGCCCGAAGAGCCGCCAAGATCAAGGACCTGCGGGAAACGCTGGATCTGCTGTACCTGGACGGGGGGGACGCCCTGTTCCGGACCTTCCCGGTGCCCGACGGGCAGGCCGGTCGCCCGCTGCGGGAGCGGGCGGCCCTGATCGCGCGGGTGATGGTGTACGCCGGGGTGGCCGCCGCGAACGTCGGCCGCCTCGATCTGGCCGCGGGCCTCGGATTTCTGGAGGCCCTGGCCGCCGGCGAAGGGGTGCCCTGGATTGCGGCGAACCTGGAGACCCGGGACGGCCGGCGGCCGTTCCCTGCCTGGCGGAAGGTCCGCTGGGGGGGGCTGCGGGTGGGGGTGGTGGGGGTGACCCGGCCCGAGCCCGAACAGGACCGGCGACTGGGCATCCGGGTGGCCGATCCGGTCGAGACCCTGGCCAGGGTGCTTCCGGAGATCTGGGCCCAGGACGTGGACGCGGTGGTGCTCCTGTCGAACCTGGGGCTCGAACGGGAGAAGGAGCTGGCCCGGCGGTTCCCCCGGATCCGGCTGATCGTGGGGGGCGGGACCTATCCGTATCTGCCCGAGCCGCCGGTGGTGGGGGGCACGGTGATCCTCCACGCCGGCGACCGGGGCCGGTTCCTGGGTGTGCTGGAGACCGATGCCGCGAGCCTGCGGGAGCGGTCCGCCCCGGTGAACCGCGGTCAAGAGGGGGTGTGGAAGGCGCGGCTGGCCTCGGCCGAGGCCCGGCTCCGCAAGGCTCCCCCCGACACGGCCCGGGCCGTGCTCAACGCGTGGAACCGCCAGGCCGCGGCCGCCCGGGCCACCCTGGAGCGCATCCGCACCTCGAAGGTCTGGTTCACCCACCGGATCGTGCCGCTCTCGCCCGACGTGGCCGAGATCCCGGAGGTGGCCTCCTGGGTGCGGCGGGTGACGGGCCGCCCCCAGCCGCCGACTGGCACCCGCCCGCGCCGAGTGCCGGCCACGCACACCGGCTCGGCCGGGTGCCGGGGGTGTCACCCCAAGGTGTACCGATGGTGGGTGTCCACCCGCCACGCCCGGGCCTACACCCCCCTCAGGGGAAAGAGGCCCGACCCCCGGTGTCTGGGGTGCCACGCCACCCGCGTGGTGCGGGGCACGGGGGCATCCACCGAACCCGCCGTGGGGTGCGAGGCGTGCCACGGCCCGGGTGCGAAGCACCGGGGGGCCGGGAACATCGTGGGGGTGCCGCCACCTGCGACCTGCCGGCGCTGCCACCGCGGGTACCACCCGAACGAGGCCTTCGACGAGAAGGCGGCGAGGGCGAAAATCCGCTGCCCAAAAGGCTAGAAGGCTGGAAGGCTAGGAAGCCAGGGAGCCGAAAGGAGAGAACGAACCGATTCGGCCGCTCTGGACGGCGGTCACCCCCCGGCTTTCGTCGGAGGGGAGGCCGCCACGATCCGCTCGACGATGCCGGTGGTGGACTTGCCCGGCACGAACGGGATGGTGACCACGCGGCCGCCGTGGGATTCCACCACGTCCCGGCCCACGATCCGGTCGGGGGCCCAGTCCCCCCCCTTCACGAGCACGTCCGGCCGCACGGCCTCGATCAGGCGCAGCGGGGTGTCCTCGTCGAACACCGTGACGAAGTCCACGCTCTCCAGAGCGGCGAGCACCGTGGCCCGTTCGTCCTGGGTGCAGATCGGGCGGCGGGGTCCTTTGAGCCTGCGCACGCTCTCGTCGCTGTTCAGCCCCACCACCAGACAGTCCCCCAGGGCCCGGGCCGCCTCCAGGTACCGGACGTGGCCGGGGTGCAGGATGTCGAAGCAGCCGTTGGTGAACACCACGGTGTGACCTGCCCGTCGGCGGTTCGACAGTTCGACCAGCAGCCGGGCGACGGGGACGATCTTGCGGTCGATGGCGGAAGGGGAACGGGCGGGGGCGCTCATGGCTCGATCACCCAGGGAAGGAGCCCCTGGGTCCGCAGGAGGGCCCAGAGGTCCGGGGACAGCCTGGCCTGGGCCAGGAACAGCTTTTCGCCGGCCGCCCGGGCGGGGTAGACGCGGCCGGTGAGCCGCGGGTCGTCCAACACGATGCCGGGCACCCTGAGCCGCACGGCGTCGGCCTTGGGGACCTCGACCGTGGTCTGCACGTGGGCCACCCCCAGCAGGGCCAGAAGGTCCCGGAGCACCGCGATGGGCGCGGCGCCAGGGGGCCACGGCATCGTGAACTGCCCTGCCCGGCGCAGCAGGGCCTCGATCCGGGCGGCCCCGGCCGGAGGAACCGAGTACTCGAGCCCTTCCCACCGGAACCACAGCTCGGGTCTCACCCGGTACCGAACCCCTCCCCCCAGGGAGAGATCCAGGTCGGGCCGCACCCGGTGGGGCACGCCGAGAAGCGACAGCAGCCGGCCCGCCCCGGCGGCCCGGTCGGCCATGGGGAGCACGGCCGGCCTCAGGGGCTCGCCAGCGGGAGAAGAGGCGGCCGCAGGCGCGGGGCCGAGTCGGTGGATCTCCATGCCGAGCCGCCGGAGCTCGGCCGCCAGGGGCGGGGGGACCCGGGCGCCGGCCCGGAGGAACACGTAGATCTTCCCCTCCCACAGGTCCTCGGGCCGGGGAACCACGCTCCAGCGGGCCAGGACGAGGAGCTCGGCCCCGTCACCGAGGCTCACCGTGCGCGCGCCTTCCGTGATCTCGTAGAACCCCAGCAGAGGGAGCAGGCGCCCCAGCCGGGTCTCGGGATCCGGATCCACCCCCTGCACCACCCGGTATCCCCACGCCGTCTCGACCTCCCGGGCCAGGGCAGGGGCCAGGCGCCTGGCCGGATCCAGGAGCACCCGCCTCCCCGACGGGCCGGTCACCAGCGGGAAGTCGGCCGCGGGCAGCCTCAGGGTGCGGCCCCGGCCCAGGGGAAGAAACGTCTCGCCGGTGTCGGTCACCCGGCACCCCAGGGCTTCGAGGGTGCGGAGAATCGAGGCGTGGAACGCCGGGACCTCGAAGGGGGGAGGGGTCCGGGCCCCGGAGGCACGGACCAGGTCGGGGGGGATCCGGAGGCGCTGGCCCACGTACAACCGGTTGAGGTCCCGGATGCGCGGGTTCGCCCGGGCCACCGCTGCCAGCGCCTGGGGCATCCGGTCCCGGGTCACCCCGTAGCGGCTCTTCAGGATCTTCCAGACGCTGTCCCCCGGTCGGACCGTGTACGCCTCGGCCGCCGCCGCGTTCTCGGCGCTTTGGATGCGCTCCTCGATCTTGAACGGCACCTTCACGGTCTGCCCCGGCCGGAGGCGGTCGGGGTCCACGCCGGGGTTGAGCTCCCGGAAGGCGGCCACGAAGGCGGCCATGGCCTCCGGGTCCACCCGGTACTCCTTGCGGAGGATCTTCCAGAGGCTCTCCCCCGGCCGGATCCTCCGGGTCTCGGAGAACACCGACCGGTTGCCCCTGCGTTCCACCGACAGGGTGCGTTGGAGCCGGATGGTGGTGCCCGGCGCCGGGGGCGCCTCCTCCGCGGCCGCGGCCGACACCGCCAGCGCGAGCGCCGTGAGCCAGCCGGCCCACCGGAGCCTCACCGGCCCAGTACCCCCAGGAAACATGGGCCCCCGATCCACAGGTCGTCCTCGAACTTCTCAATGTTCGCCCACGAGGCCGACACCGCCAGCGTTCGCTCGACGCCCAGCGCGTCGGTGAACGTGTAGGAGACGGCGACGGGGACGCCGTCGGCCGTGCTCTGGACCGGGAACACCGTGTCCGACGTGGACTCGCCCAGGGTGAACCCGAAGGTCAGGGTGAACCGCCCCGTGTCCCCGTCCTCGGCCACCTCCAGTTGCCGCGCGGTGGACCCCACCGTGACCTCGAGGGTCGTCACCTCGTCCGGGACCCCGTTTCCCTCGAACCCCGGCAGGTCCTCGAGGGTCACGACGGCCCGGGCGTCCTCGCCCACGAAGCGGGTGGCCGAGATCGTAAGCAGCCGCACCAGGATGCCCCTCACCCCCTCGTCCGTGCCCATCCAGACGTTGCCCGAGGGGTCCACCGTGATCCGGTCCACCCGGTCGAACCGGGAGGACTCCTCCTGGGCCCAGCACCCCTGGCCCGGGAGGTCCGTTTCCGAGCACTCGGTGCCCTGCAGGGAGCCGTCCGGCCCCGGGGTCTGGAAGTATGCCCCCTGGTCCGTGGCCACCCACACCGTGCCGTCGAACGGATCCACCGCCACGTCCCGGAGGGTTCGGTTCACGGGGAACGAAAAACCGTCCGGCTGCGAGCCCGCCGGATCGGAACCCTGCAGGGTCTGGGCGGGGTATCGCAGGAGATCCGCCGTGCCGCTGCTCGGGGTTCCCACGACCCACAGGTCGCCCGTGAGACGGGAGAACGCCATGCCTCCCAGCGCCGAGAGGGTAGGGTCCACCAGGCGGGTGGCCGACGGGTCGCCGAGCCGGACCAGGTACAGGCGGGCGTCTCCCGAATCGAAGAACACCACGGCGGGGTCGTCGGCCCAGGGGGCCAATGCCAGGCGGGTGATCTCGTCGTCTTCTTGATAAACGGTGGTGTTCGGCTGGGGTGCGCCCCCGCCCAGGGCCCACGATCGGACCCCGGAGGGGGTCGCGGCCCACAGGGTGCTGCCGTCCGAGGCGAGGTCCAGGACGCCCAGGCCTCCCGTGTCCAGGGAGGACGGGGGTTTCGGGCTCAATCCCGTCTCGGACAGGACCCGGCCGTACTGGATGCCCCGGGTGTCTTGCGAAGCCCCGTTGAACCCGAGGAAGAAGTTCTCCCCTTCCTCCAGGGCGCCGAACGCCACCGCCCGGGCCGCGTCGTCGAGGAGGCCGTCCGAGTTCTTGTTCAGGGGAAAGAACGACGCCAGCCGATCCCCCACGAGCGCCGCCACCCCCGTGTCGGCCGCGAACCAGACCCGGTTCGCCCCGTCCACCCCGATGGCGTGGATCCGGGAGGCGCTGCCGAGCTTGAGCGTGGAGAAACTGAGAAAGACCGATCGTTCGCACCGCCCCGTCCGGGGGGCCACGGCGCCGGCCACACAGACGGCCATGAGGAAGGACAAGACGCGCTTCATCAGGGTTCCTCCGTGGGAAAAGAGCCTTATAGCACGCCCTTTTCCGGGCCTTCAAGGAAGCCCCCTTCGGCCGCTGCGCGACCCTACAACGGAGAAGGGTAACGTGCGTTGGTCGGGGGCCGTTGCCGGCGGCGGGGCATGGGTTTCAGGAACCGGAGTTCAGCGGACAGGAGACAGGAAATCCTGAAAAGCAGTCTGGGTTCCCGGGGGATCCTCTCGGGGCACCGAAGAGCTTTCTCCCTGTCCACCGATTCTGAATTCTGGCCCCTGGACCCCATGCCCCCCGAGACCGTGAGGTGGCGCCAAAGAGGCGGGGCCATACTTGGAACACTCGGGAATCAAGTAGGTTTTCATGCATCCTAGCGTCCTAGCGGAAGTTACAAGGAAAGCCCGGCCGCTGGCATCCCCAGAGGGGCGGCTCTATACTGCGGCCATGCTGACGAGAACCCGATGGCGCGTGCAGGAGGTGCCGGCCGGCCCCGGGGAGGCCCGTGCCTGCTGGGAGGCCGCGGCCCGGGCCGGTGCGGTCGGTGCCGTGACCTCGTGGGGAGCGGGGATCCCCGGCCGGACCTTTCTGCGCATCTACTGGGAGGTGACGCCGGGCGCCCCGGCTCCCCCCGAAGGGGAGGACCTGGAGGAGGAGAACTGG
Organism: Deferrisoma camini S3R1; assembly: GCF_000526155.1. Taxonomy (NCBI): domain Bacteria; kingdom Pseudomonadati; phylum Thermodesulfobacteriota; class Deferrisomatia; order Deferrisomatales; family Deferrisomataceae; genus Deferrisoma; species Deferrisoma camini. The sequence continues at coordinate 3,599,343 of NZ_JAFN01000001.1, forward strand.
ACCCCCTACTGGCGAGGGGCGCTGGAGCCGGTGGCCGTGAGCGCCCGCGTGTGGCTGGTGCCGGCCTGGGCGAGCCCCCCGCCGGAGGCCCGGGGGACCGTGTTGCGGATCGACCCCGGCATGGCCTTCGGCGCCGGGGATCACCCCACCACCCGGCTTTGTCTGCGGGTCGTGGAGGCCATGGCCGCCGGGGCCGGCGTGCCCACCCCGGTGCTGGACGTGGGAACCGGCACGGGCGTGTTGGCCCTGGCCGCCGCCGCCCTGGGGGCGGGGCGGGTGGACGCGCTGGACATCGATCCGTTCGGGTTCGCGGCCTGCCGCCGGAACGCCCGGAGAAATGGGCTGGACGGCCGGGTGCGGCCGCTGCTCCTCTCGCTGGACCTCGTGGACGGGGCGTATCCCTTGATCCTGGCCAATGTGGTCGCCGGGCAGCTGGAAGCCCTTGCCGGCCACCTGCGGCGTCTCCTCCGGCCGGGGGGGCGGCTCGTGGTCAGCGGGTTCCAGGCGGACGAGGAGCATCGGGTGGTGGAGGCGCTGGGTCTCGCCGTGGAGGAGAGGGCGGTGGAGGACGGGTGGCCCGCGCTCACCCTGGCGAAGGAGGCACCCTGATGGGACGGGTGATCCCGCTTCTGCCCCGGCGGCGGGTCGAGGCCGAGATGCTGCTGCGGGTGTACCGGGTGCTCTGCCCCCAGGTGGGCCCCGACCGGGCCCTCGCCGTGGTGGCCGCGGCGGTGGAGGGGGCGGCCGAGGCGGCCGGCAGGGAGTTCGCCCGGCAGGCTCCGGGGGGACCGTCGCTCGAGCACTTCGCCACCGTGCTCGATCGGTGGCGGGAGGGGGATGCCCTGGACGTCCGGGAGGTGCGGCTCGAGGAGGGGGTTCTGGCGTTCACCGTGACCCGGTGCCGGTACGCCGACCTCTACCGGTCGATGGGGTTGTCGGTGCCGCTGGCCCGGACCCTGTCGTGCGGCCGGGACGCGGCCTTCGCCCGGGGCTACCATGCGGGGCTCACCCTGGAGCGCCGGGGGACCATCGTGGAGGGCGCGGCCGCGTGCCGGTTCCGGTTCGTCTGGGAGGGGTGATCCCGCCTGCCGCCCCCCCCGTTTTTCCGAGGACCCGAGCCTGAGGAGGCAACCATGCAGTACGAGACCATCCTGTTCGAACGCCGCGACCGGGTCGGGGTGCTGACCCTGAACCGGCCCAAACAGATCAACGCGCTGAGCCTTCGGCTCATGAACGAGGTGCTCGATCTCCTGGCTCGGCTGGAGCAGGATCGGGACCTGGGCGCGGTCGTGATCCGGGGGGCGGGCAAGCACTTCTGCGCCGGCCATGACCTCTCCGAGATGACCGGGCGCGACGTGAAGGCCTACCGTGAGATCTTCGACACCTGCACCCGCATGATGAACGCGATCCAGGCCTTGCCCCAGCCGGTGATCGCCCAGGTCCAGGGCGTGGCCACGGCGGCCGGCTGCCAGTTGGTGGCCACCTGCGACCTGGCCGTGGCCGCCGAGGGGGCCCGCTTCGCCACCCCGGGGGTGAAGATCGGGCTGTTCTGCTCGACCCCGATGGTGGCGCTGAGCCGGGCCGTGGGCCGGAAGAAGGCGCTGGAGATGCTCCTGACCGGTGAGTTTCTGGACGCCGAGGAGGCCCGGCTGTTCGGCTTGGTGAACCGGGTGGTTCCGGCGGACCGTTTGGCCGACGAGACCCTGGCTCTGGCCCGCAAGGTGACGCAGGCCAGCCCCCTGACCCTGGGCATCGGCAAGCAGGCTTTCTACAACCAGATCGACCTGCCCCAGCCCCAGGCCTACGCCTACGCCAAGGAGGTGATGAGCCTGAACGCCTTGGCCGCCGACGCCCAGGAAGGGATGTGCGCGTTCCTGGAGAAACGGGATCCCCGGTGGACGGGACGGTGAGGACTCCGGCCTGGGAGCGGTGGAAACCCGCGGCCCCGGCCCGGGTCCACCTGCTCGCGGCGGCGCTGCTGTGGACCGGGGTCGGGGTGGGGCTCGGCACGGCAGGGGCCGTGTGGACCTTCGGCGTCGCGGGTGCATGGGGGTGGGCGCTGCTGCCGGCAGCCCTGGCGGTGGGGCTGCTCAAGGCCCGGGTGGCCCTGGAGCCGACGGCCCGTCGGAGCGCGGCTCGGATCCGGGCGCGGGGCGACGGCCGGTGCTTGGGAGGGTTCCTGTCGTGGCGGACCTGGCTGTTCGTCACGGCCATGATGGCCCTGGGGGCCGGGCTCCGGCGCAGCCCCCTGCCCCGGGGGGTGCTGGGGTTCGTGTACGTGGCCGTGGGGGCCGCCCTTCTCAGGGGCAGCCGGGTGTTTTGGGCCGAGGTGTCCCGGGGGGGCGGGTTCGTGAACCGGAGGGCGGACCGGGTTCTTTGACAGGCCTCCGGCGCCGGGTAGGCTGGGGAGGGACCTTCCCCCCTGCCGACCTGGAGGAACCCCCATGGCGCCGGAACCGGTCTGTTACCCAAGGGTGAAGAACGTGGGGCTGCGGGGCATCACCGTGGCCGACACCAAGGTCAGCTTCATCGACGGAACCCAGGGCATCCTGATCTACCGGGGGTACCGGATCGAGGATCTGGCCCGGCACAGCACCTACGAGGAGGTGGCCCACCTGCTGATCCACGGCCACCTGCCCACCGCGGCCGAGCTGGAGGCCTTCGAGCGCCGGCTGCGTACGGCCCGGGCCGTGCCGGCCGAGGTGTTGGAGAGCCTTCGGCTCCGGCCGGCCACGGCCACGGCCATGGACGTGCTCCAGGGGGCGGTGGCGTTCCTGGCCGACCACGACCCGGATCTGGGGGGTTCCGATCCGCAGGAGGTGCGGGCCCAGGCCGAACGCCTCACGGCGCGGCTGCCCGGGGTGGTGGCGGCCTGGGCACGGATCCGCGCCGGCGAGCCGGTGCCCGAGCCGCGGGACGACCTGGGGCACGCGGCCCACTTCCTCCACCAGCTCACCGGACGGGTGCCCGACCCGGAGGCGGCCCGTCTGTTCGACGTGTGCCTGCTGCTGCACGCGGACCACACCTTCAACGCCAGCACCTTCGCCGCCCGCGAGGTGGCCAGCACCCGGGCCCACCTCTACGCTGCGGTGGGGGCGGCGATCGGGGCCCTGTCCGGTGAGCTCCACGGCGGGGCGAACACCCGGGTGATGGCCATGCTCCGGGAGATCGGAACGGTGGACCGGGTGGAGGCCTACGTCACGGCCCGGCTCAACGCGGGGGACCGGGTCATGGGCATGGGTCACGCCGTGTACAAGACCCTGGACCCCCGGGCCCGGATCCTGAAGGAGATGGCCCTCGGCCTGGCCGAGCGCACGAGCGACCGCCACTGGCTCGACATCGCGGAGCGGGTCTGCGAGGTCACCCAGCGGGAGTTCCGGGCCCGCAAGGGGGCCGAGATCTACCCCAACGTGGATTTCTACTCCGCCCCGGTGTACCACCAGCTGGGAATCGACCCCGACCTGTTCACCCCCGTGTTCGCGCTGGGGCGGGTGGCGGGGTGGTGCGCCCACGTGATCGAGGAGAAGTTCGCCGAGGCCCAGGACAAACCGGCCCTGTACCGGCCCAAGGCCGAGTACGTGGGCGAGTACTGCGGCCCCCAGGGGTGCGTGTACGAGCCCATCGAGGCCCGGGGGAGGGGGGCATGAGCGTCCCCGACCGGCCCGAGGTGGTCTTCATCCCGGGCGACGGGATCGGCCCCGAGGTGATGTTCCCGGCCATCGAGGCCGTCGACGCCGCGGTGCGGGGGGCCTACGGCGGGGGCCGGGCCATCCGGTGGACCGAGGCGTGGGCCGGCAAGCGGGCCATGGCGGAGCACGGCTCCCCCCTGCCGGAGCCGACCCTGGCGGCGATCCGCCGGGCCCGGGTGGCCCTCAAGGGCCCCCTCGAGACGCCGGTGGGCGGCGGCATCCGCAGCCTGAACGTGGCCCTGCGCAAGATCCTCGATCTGTACGCCTGCGTGCGGCCGGTGCGGTACTACCCCGGGGTTCCCTCCCCCATGCGCCACCCGGAGCGGGTGGACCTGGTGCTCTTCCGGGAGAACACCGAGGACGTGTACGCCGGGTACGAGTGGCAGGAGGGCACGCCGGAGGCCCTGCGGGTGATCCGGTTCCTCAACCAGGAGATGGCCTGCTCGATCCCCGAGGACTCGGGGGTGGGGATCAAGCCGATGAGCGTCACCGGGTCCAAACGGCTGATCCGGATGGCGATCCGGTACGCCTTGGACCGGGGGCGCAGATCGGTCACCCTGGTCCACAAGGGCAACATCATGAAGTACACCGAGGGGGCGTTTCGGCGTTGGGGGTACGAGGTGGCGGCCCGGGAGTTCTCGGAGCACACGATCACCGAGGCCGAGCTGCGGGGCCGGGAGCACGGGTCCGACTACGACGGCGTGACCCCGCCGGGCGCGGTGGTGGTGAACGACCGGATCGCGGACGCGATGTTCCAGGAGCTGATCCTGCGGCCCGAGCGCTACGACGTGCTTGCGTTGTCGAACCTGAACGGCGACTACATGTCGGACGCGGCCGCGGCCCTGGTGGGGGGGCTGGGCCTAGCCCCGGGGGCGAACCTGGGGGACGAGTACGCCGTGTTCGAGGCCACCCACGGAACGGCCCCCGACATTGCGGGGCAGGGCCGGGCCAACCCGGGCAGCCTCATGCTGTCGGGCGCGATGATGCTCCGGCACCTGGGGTGGGAGGAGGCGGCGGACCGGCTCGAGGGGGCGGTGACCCGGGTGCTGGCGGCCCGCCGGTTGACCCCCGACCTGGCCCCCCAGGTGCCGGGGGCCGAGGAGCTCGACACGGCTGCGTTCGGAAGGGCCGTGGCCGCCGAGGCCGCGTAGCCCGGGCCCGCTTGACTTCCGTAGCCCCCTGTACTATGGTGCCGACGCGTAAAATTGTCTGATTTCGCTAGGTTTTTTTATCCCCCTCGAAAGGACCGGTGTTCACGGTGCCGGCGTTTTCCCGACTGCGGCAGGGGTCCGTCTGGGGGGTGCTGGGGCTCGTCGTGGCCTTGGCCCTCCCGGCTCGGGCCAAGGTGTACATCGACATCAACGCGCCCGCCCTGCGGCCGATCCCCGTGGCGATCCCGGTTTTGCGGAAGGAAGCGGGGGTGTCCGGCGAGCCCCACCGGGTCGTGGCGGAAGTCCTGCGTTGGGATCTGGGGTTCGCGGGCCTGTTCGACGTGGTGGATCCGCGGGCCTACCTGGAGGACCCCCAGCGGGCCCCCCTTCAGCCCGACGCGGCCGGGTTCGCCGACTGGATGGCGGTGGGCGCCGAGCTTCTGGTGAAGGGACGGGTGGCGGCCGCGGAGACCGGGGTCGCGGTGGACCTGTGGGCGTACGACGTGCTGCGCCGCCGGTTTCTGCTGGGCCGCCACTACGAGGGGCCGTCCGAGGCCGTTCGGTCCATGGCCCATCGGTTCGCCAACACCCTGCTGGAGGAGTTCACCGGCACCCCCGGTCCGTTCGGCACCCGGATCGCCTACGTGGCGGGGGCCGGACGGGCCAAGGAACTGGCCCTGGTGGACATGGACGGGGCCGGGCCGGTGCGGCTCACCCGAACCGGGTCCCTGAACCTCAACCCCTCGTGGGCCCGGGACGGCAAGTACCTGTACTACACCTCCTACGTCCTGGGGGGGCCGGACCTGTACCTGCTGGACCTCTCCCTGGGACGCTCCTGGGTGGTCTCCCGGCGGGAGGGAATCGATCTGGGGGGAAAGGACTCCCCGGACGGCAAGGAGATCCTCGTCACCCTGTCGGACAAGGGAAACCCCGAGATCTATCGTATGGACAAGGCCTCCCACCGGCTGGTGCGGCTGACCCGGAGCCGGGCCATCGACGTGGCGCCGGCGTGGTCTCCCGACGGAAGGCAGATCGCGTTCGTGTCGGACCGCATGGGGAACCCCCATATCTTCGTCATGAACCGGGACGGGGGCGACGTGCGGCGCCTCACCTTCGCGGGCACCCACAACGGCGACCCCGACTGGTCCCCCCGGGGGGATTGGATCGCGTACACGGGCAAGGACGAGCGGGGGGTGTTCCAGGTGTTCCTGGTGGACCCCCAGGGTCGGGAAACCCGGCAGTTGACGTTTGGGCCCCGGGACACCTACGATCCCTCCTGGTCCCCCGACGGCCGGTTTCTGGCGGTGACCTCGAACCGGGAAGGCGAAAAGGCGGTGTACGTGTTCCGGGTGGGCGGCCAGGAGTTCCGCCGGATCACCCCTCGAGGCGAGGTGGCCGAGCAGCCGGCTTGGGGGCCGGTGCTGCCGTAGGCCGCTGCCGACCGTTTCTCTCCGGGTCCGCCCCGGGCGGGCGAGGAGAGCGTTTCGTGTTTCGATGGAGACGAAAAGGAGGTTCGCGACATGAGGCCGAAAACGTTACGCTGGGCTGTGGTGGGGATGCTCCTGGCCGCGTTGGTCGTGGGAGGATGCGCCAAGAAACAGGTGCGCCAAGGAGGGGAGGAGACCCCCAAGGTCACGGTCACCCCCGAGAAGCCCACCCCGCCCCCGGCGGCCAAGGTGGTCGAGAAGCCCCAGGAGGCGCCGCCGCAGCCCTCGGAGCCCCCCCCGGGTGAGACGGGCGCGGTGGAGCCGGCTCCCAAGGAGCCGGTGAAGGGGGCCGGCCTGGCCCGGGAGACCACCCCCGGCCTGGAGCGGATCCACTTCGACTTCGACAAGGCGGTGATCCGCCCAGACGCCCAGGAGATCCTCCGGAGGAACGCCGAGTTCCTCAAGGCGAACCCGGGGGTGCGCATCCGCATCGAGGGGCACTGCGACGAGCGGGGCACCACCGAGTACAACCTGGCCCTGGGCGAGCGCCGGGCCAAGGCCGCGTTCCAGTACCTGATGGACCTGGGGGTGGATCCCAATCGGATGAGCGTGGTGAGCTACGGCGAGGCGGTGCCCCTGGACCCCGGCCACAACGAGGAGGCCTGGGCCAAGAACCGCCGCGCCGAGTTCGTGGAAGTGGAACAGTAGATGCGCCACGGCTTTCTTTGGCGAAACCGAGTGGGCAGGACCGCGGCCGCGGTCCTGCCCGCGTTGATTCTCGCGGGGGGCTGCGCCCAGCTGCCCACCCGGGCCGATCAGGTTCGGCAGGAGCAGCGGATCGCGTCGCTGGAGGAGCGGCTGCTCCGGCTCGAGCGGGCCGTGGACGAGGCTCGGGCCGCGCCGGCCCAGAGCTCCGTGCCCGACTACGGCCCCCGGCTCGCCCAGCTGGGTCAGCAGGTGGAGGCCCTGGACGAGCAGGTCCGCCAGCTGCTGGGGCGGGTGGACGCCCTGGAGCGCCGGCCGCAGCCCAAGGGAGACACCTCCCGGGTCGAGGCGTTGGAACGCCGGGTCCAGGAGATCGCCACCCGGCTGGCTGCCGTTGAGGCGAGGCCGGCCGCGCCGGCGCCCCCGGCGGGGAAGCAGGCCGAGCCCCCTTCCCCGCGGCCCGCGGCGACCCCGGCCCCCCCCGCCGCTCCCAAGGCCACGGCCCAGGACCTCTACGACCGCGCCTACGCCCTGTACAAGCAGGGAAAGCATGCCGAGGCCCGGGAGGCGTTCCAGCGGTTCATCTCGCTCTACCCCAAGACGGATCTGACGGACAACGCCTACTTCTGGATCGGTGAGAGCTACTACGACCAGCGGCAGTACGAGAAGGCGATCCTGGCCTACGACAAGGTGGTGCAGGAGTTCCCGCGGGGCGACAAGGTCCCCAGCGCCCTCTTGAAGCAGGCGTTCGCCTTCGACGCCATCGGCGACCCGGTGGACGCCCGGATCCTGCTCAAGAAGCTCCTCCGGGAACACCCGTCCTCGGAGCAGGCCGCGATCGCCCGGCGGAAACTGGAGATGTTGGGGGAGTAGGGTGACCTCCCGACGTCGGGCTCTCCTGGCGCTGCTCCGGGACGACGACGCCGACGTGCGCCGGACCGCTGCCGAGGCGTTGGATCGGCTGGATCTGCTGGAGGGCCTGCCCCAGGCGCTCCGGGCGATGGCTTCTGCCGAGCCTGGGGAATGGGTGGGGCTCCTGCGGGGGCTGGAGGGGGTTCGGGACGAGGCGGCCCTTCGGTTTTCCGTGCGGGCCCTGGGCCACGACGACGAGGGGGTCCGGCTGGCGGCCCTGGGGGTCCTGGAGGCCCACCGGGACTGGCGGATCACCCCGCGGGTGGTGGAGCGGCTGTCCGATCCCAGCCCGCTGGTCCGAGCCCGGGCGGCCGAGGTGCTGGGATCCCTGGGTGACCGCCGGGGAGGGCCGGCCCTCGAGCACCTGCTGGACGACCCGGATCCCGAGGTGCGGCGGGCGGCGGTTCAGGCCCTGGGGCTGCTGGGGCATCGGCCGGCCGAGCCTCGGGTGGTGGCCATGGCCCGGGATCCGGCCGCGCCGGTGCGGGCCGCGGCAGCCGACGCCCTGGGCCGGCTGGGGGTCACGGCCGACGCGACAGGACCTCGTGGGGGTTGATGCCGTGGACCAGGGGATCCACCCACCGGAGCACCTCCCGGCCCGTGACCACCCGTAGGGGCTGCTCCTCCGGCGGCAGGCGCCGCCCCGTCGGATCCACGACCACCCGCACCTCCCCGATCTCCCCGTCACCTGCCAAGCGGGTCACCACCCCCACCTCCCCGGACGCCAACCGCACGGCCGACCCCACGGGCACGGTGCCCACCACCTGGCGGAACACCTCGGCGGCCTGCGGGTCGAACGACTTGCCGGCCTGCCACAGGACCTGGGCCACGGCCTCGGGCAGTGACAGGGGCCGGCTGTAGGGACGGTGGGTGGTCATGGCGTCGAAGGCATCCACCACGGTCACCAGCGAGCTGAGCTCGGCCGGTCGGTACCCGGCCGGCCGCTCCGGATACCCCCCCCCGTCGTAGAGCATGTGGTGTTCGTAGACGAGACGGTCGGCCGTGGTGGGGATCCCGGCCATGGCCTCCAGGATCTCCCGTCCCAGCGTCGGGTGGCGGCGCATGGCGGCCCACTCCCCCTCGTTGAGACGGCCGGGCTTGCGGACGATCTCCGGAGGGGTGCGGGTCTTGCCGATGTCGTGGAGCAGGGCGCCCACCCCGAGGACCTCCAGGGTGTCGGGGGGCAGCTCGAGGTGCTGCCCCAACGACAGGGCCAGGAGGCACACGTTCACGCTGTGGTGGAACGTGTACCGGTCGTAGCTCTTGAGCAGGGCGAGGCCCTTGGCGACCCCGGGGTCCTCGTCGAGGATCTCGAGGAACGACCGCACGCACCGGCACGCCCGGTCCGGGTCGGGAATGCGGCCCTCCTGGGCCTCGCGGTACGCTACCTCCAGGGCGTCGAGGGTCTCCTGGTAGGTCCGGAAGCCCCGCTGCCAGGCCGTCCCCTGGTCGACCCGCCTCGTGCGCACGTGGGTGCTGCGCCACGGCTGCGGCCCGGTGGACGTCAGCCACGCCAGGAACCGTCCCACCTCGGCCGCGGTGGCGCCCGGTCCGATCTCCACGGCCTCCACCTCCCGGGAGTCGAACCACCGCACCATGTCCGCCGCGAACCCGTCGTCGGGGAGCAGGGGAACCCCCCCCACCAGGAAGTGGGACGCCGTCTTGGCCAGCAGCAGCGGGGCCCCGCGTTCGAGGGCCGGCCCGAGCGCCCGTTCCAGCGCCTGGAGGGCCCGGGTCACCGCGACGTGGCCCGGGGGGTACAGCAGCTGGACCTTGGCGAGACCCACCAGGGACCTCAGGAGGCCCTCGGCCGCGGGCTGGGGAAGGGGAGGGGGGGTCACGGCTCCGAGCCTCCGTCCCGGGCCGCGGCCAGGGCCCGCCGGGCCACGGCTCGCAGTTCGGGTTCCGGCCCGTCGACGAAGGCCGACAGGACCTCGAGGGCCTCCTCGCCGCCCATGTCGCCCAGCGCCTGCAGGGCGGCCGCCCGCAGGGCGTTGCGGCGCCGTCTGCACAGCCACGGCCTCTTGCGAGCGATGCGCACGAGCCGGGGCAGGGAGTCGCGGTGGCCGATCCGGCCCAGCGCCCGGAGCACGGCGGGTTTCAGGTCCCAGTGGGGGGAGCGCAGCGAGATCCGGTCGTAGAGCCGCCACAGGGCCTCGACCATGGCCTCGGAGCCCCGAGCCGCGGCCGCCGAGATGGCCATGAGCCGCACCGAGGGATCGGGGTCGTCCAGGAGCTCCCGGATCCGCTCCTCGGTCTCAGCCAGGTCGGCCCGGCCGAGCATGCGGGCGGCCTCCCGCCGCACCCGCGGATCCGGATCCGCGCTCGCCCGAACCACTCCCCGCAGGGCCTCGGGCGACCCGATGCCCCCCAGGATCGTCACCATGTTGCGCACCACGTACCACCGTTGATCCTCGAGCATCCGCAGGGCCGTCGGCACGACAGGGTCTCCCACGGCCACCAGGATCTCGATCAGCCGCCGCCGGCCCGGGCGGCGTTTCTCGGCCACCAGGGCGTTGATCAAGGGGATCACGGCCGACTCCCCGAGGGTTCGGAGCACGTAGGCTCCGGCCTCGGCGTCGGCCTCGGACGCCTCGCCCGTGACCCGGCCGATGAGCCAGGACAGGAACTCCCCCCGCACCAGCATGCGGATCGTTTCCAGCAGGTAGTCCCGCCGGATCTCCTCTCCCAGGGCTTCCAGGCCCTGCGCCTCCCGGAACAGGAACAGGACCACGTCGTAGGCCTCCCGGAACCGTTGCACCTCCGCGTAATCCACCACGAACCGGGCGATCTCCTGGAGGAGCTCCAGGAACCGGGGCACGTCAGTCTCGTGGGACAGCCGCATCAGCAGGTCCAGGATCCGCCGTTCCCTCGGGCCCCGTTTGCCCAGGGCTCCCCATCGGGCCTCGAGCAGGGGGTCGGCCAGGGCCTGGGGGATCCGCTCCGGAGGCAGGGCCTGGCCCCACGCCCGGGCCTGCTGCCGGGACCTGGGTCGGTCGGGGCCGGCCACGGCGTGGGCCGCCACGATCTCCAGCTGGGCCGCGTAAGGGCTCCGGGACCACAGATTGGCGAGGCCGCCTTGGGGCCGCAGGGTGTCCGGGCTGGCGGCCAACAGGTCCACGAGGTGCTCGTAAGCGTCGCGGGAGCAGGATTTGTGCACCCGCAGGCGCTGGAGGCCGTGGCGCCCCCAGAGGCGGGCCAACCCGAGCACCGCGGGGTTGCGGGCGCCCAGGGGGGTCTCCCCGAACCAAAAGCCCCCGCTCCGGTACTCCAGGCCGGGGTCCTCCCAGCGGTAGTCCTCCTCGGCGTCCCGCCACGCCCGGTACCCCTGGGTCAGGATCCCCGCCAGTTGGGGGTGGCCGGCCGGGTAGAACTGACGGCCGGCCACCGCCCGGTGGAGGCCGGCCAGGGCGGCCTCGATCCGGACCTCGGGGAGGATCAGACGGTTTTCTGCCGACGCAACGGGTTCCATGGGAAAGGGCTTTCTTGTTCGGGTTTTCGGGCTTGTGCTAGAGTCGATCGGTCTGGGTTTCCCGCTCCCCGGCGGCCCGGCCGAGGCCCCGGGGGCTTGTGCGTCTTGGGGTGCGAGAGCCATGGGTAGAGCGGCCCGCTGGGGCCTTTTCGCCGTGTTGTTCGCCGCGGCCGCGGCCGGCGGCGCCGCGTGGGTCCTCCGGGGCGTCCTGGCCGACCTGCCCGACGCCACCGCCCTGCGCCGATACCGGCCGGCCCTGACCACCACGGTCTGGAGCCGGGACGGGGTGCTCCTGGCCGAGCTGTACCAGGAGCGGCGCAAGCCGGTCCAGGTGGACACCCTCCCCTCCCACGTGATCCGCGCCTTTCTCGCGGCTGAGGACAGCGGGTTCTTCTCCCACGAGGGCGTGGACCCCGCCGGGATCCTCCGGGCCGCCTGGACCAACCTGCGTGCCGGCCGGGTCGTCCAGGGGGGAAGCACCATCACCCAGCAGGTGGCCAAGTCGCTGCTGCTCAGCCCCGAACGGAGCCTGCGCCGGAAGATCCGGGAGGCGGTGCTGGCGATCCGGATCGAGCGGGACCTCTCCAAGGAAGAGATTCTGCACCTGTATCTGAACCAGATCTACCTCGGGCACGGGGCCTACGGGGTGGAGTCCGCCTCTGAGGTCTATTTCGGCATTTCCGCGCAAGAGTTGAGCCTGGCCCAGGCGGCCCTGCTGGCGGGCCTGCCCCAGGCCCCCAGCCGGTACGACCCCTACCGGCACCCCGAGCGCGCCCTGGAGCGGCGCCGGTACGTGCTGGGGCGCATGGCCGAGGAGGGGTGGATCGGCCGGGACGAGGCCGAGGCGGCCGCCGCAGAGCCCCTCGAGCTGGCAGGGTACGAGAATCCGTTTCCCCGGGTGGCGCCCTACTACGCGGAGCACGTCCGCAGGATCCTGCAGGCCCGCTACGGCGAGAAGGCACTTCTGCGGGGGGGGCTGCGGGTGGTGGTGGCCATGGACTCCCGGCTCCAGGCCGCGGCCCAGAAGGCCCTTCGGCAAGGGTTGGAGGCCGTGGACCGGCGGGCCGGGTTTCGGGGCCCCCTCGGCCACCGGCCCCCGGCCGATCCCGGCCCGTTCGGCCGGGGGCCGGCCCCCTCCGCCGGGGACCGGGTCCGGTGCCTGGTGAAGGAGATCGGGAAAGACGGGGCGACCGTGCTGGCCGGGGGCGCCGAGATCCCCCTGCCACTCGACGGCATGGCCTGGGCCCTCCGGCGGGGGCGCAGTCCGGCCGACCTGCTGGCCCCCGGCGACGTGGTCCTGTGCGAGATCGAAGGGGATCCCGAGGGGGGGCTGAGGGCGGCCCTGGTCCAGGAGCCGGAGGTGGAGGGGGCCCTGGTGTGCCTCGACCCCCACACCGGTGAGGTGCTGGCGTTGGTGGGGGGGTATGAGTTCGGCCGCAGTCAGTTCAACCGGGCGGTTCAGGCCCGGCGCCAGCCCGGCTCGGCCCTGAAGCCGCTGATCTACGCGGCGGCCCTGGCCAAGGGGTACACCCCGGCCACCCTGATCTACGACACGCCGGTGGTGTACGAGTCACCCGATCTGCCCGAGAAGTGGAAACCCCACAACTACTCGGAGCGGTTCTACGGGGCCACCACCCTGCGGGAGGCCCTGGTGCGGTCGCGCAACGTCGTCACGGTGAAGGTGCTCCAGGACATCGGGGTGAGGTATGCCGTGGGGTTCCTGAAGGGGCTGGGGCTTCGGGCCGAGATCGCTCCCGACCTGTCGCTGGCCCTGGGGTCTCCGGCCGTGAGCCCCCTGGATCTCGCCGCGGTGTACACGGCGCTGCCGGCGGCGGGGGTGCGCCACGACCCCGTGTTCGTGCTGCGGGTGGAGGACCGGGACGGTCGGGTGCTCGATGCGTTCGAGCCGGCCGAGGGGGAGCGGGTCCTGAGCCCCCAGTTGGCCTACGTGGTCACCGACATGATGAAGGGGGTCGTGCGCGAGGGCACCGGCCGGGCCGTGCGGGCCCTGGGCCGGCCCGCCGCCGGCAAGACCGGCACCACCAACGACTACCGCGACGCCTGGTTCGTGGGGTTCACGCCCGAGCGGCTGGCCGTGGTCTGGGTCGGGTACGACGACAACCGGAGCCTAGGCCGCAGGGAGACCGGGGGGCGGGCCGCGGCCCCGGTGTGGCTGGCGTTCATGAAGGAGGCCCTGGCGGGCCGGCCGGTCTCGGACTTTCCCGTGCCCCCGGGGGTCGAGTTCGCCCGGGTGGATGCCCGTACCGGCCGGCTGGCCGGACCGGACGCCCGCAAGACCTTTACCGCGGCCTTCGTCCAGGGCACGGCTCCGTCGGCCGCGGCCGAACCCGCCCCGACCGAGGCCGCGGCCCCGGCCTCCATGGGACGGGCCCTCGATCCCAAGGACCCGGCCGCCCTGGAGCTGCTGCGATGATCGACGCCCGCCCCCTCACCGACCGCCATCAGCGCCGCATCAACTACCTGCGCGTCTCGGTCACGGACCGGTGCAACCTGCGGTGCCGCTACTGTATGCCCGAGGAGGGGGTGCCGTCCCTGGGCCACGGCGCGATCCTGTCCTACGAGGAGTTCCTCCGGGTGGGGCGGGTGGCGGTGGCCCTGGGGATCGAGAAGATCCGGGTGACCGGGGGCGAACCCCTGGTGCGCAAGGGGATCGAAGATTTCCTCGGCCGTCTCGCCCGGCTCGGCGGGTTGCGGGACCTGGCCCTCACCACCAACGGTCTGCTCCTGGCCGAACGGGTCCAGGCCCTCCGGGACGCCGGGCTCCGGCGGGTCAATGTGAGCCTCGACACCCTCCGGCCCGACCGGTTCGAACGCATCACCCGCCGGCCGGGGCTCGACCGGGTCCTGGCGGGGATCCGCGCCGCCCGGGATGCGGGGCTTCGGCCGGTCAAGGTGAACGTGGTGGCCATGCGGGGGGTGAACCACGACGAGATCCTGGACTTCGCCGCCTTCGCCCGGGAGGAGGGCGTTCAGGTCCGGTTCATCGAGTTCATGCCGGCCGGCGCCGCCTGGGAGGAGGCCCGGGTGGTGCCCGCCCGGGAGATCCTGGAGACCCTGGCCGCCGCCCTGGGCCCCCTCCGGACCCTGCCCAACGGCCCGGCCGGGGGCCCGAGCCGGGTGTTCGAGCTGCCCGGCGGGGGCACGGTGGGGGTGATCAGCCCCCTGAGCGACCATTTCTGCGGCACCTGCAACCGGCTCCGGCTCACGGCCGACGGCCGGCTGCGCACCTGCCTGTTCTCCCGCAACGAGATCGACCTTCGGGCCGTGCTGCGCTCCGGGGCGGACGACCGGGAGCTGGCCCGGGTGCTGCGGGAGGCCGTGTCGGCCAAGCCCGCCGGCCACGGCCTGTCCGCGGCCCCCGACGGTCCCCGGGATCGGCCTTCGATGCACCGCGTGGGGGGCTGAAGGGGAGGGGACAGCCGGTCCCCCCCGTTCCGGCCGCGGCTGTTTCCGAGAAGGTGTTTGGTTCTTGCAGGGTACGGCCGAGGGCGGCTAAAGTAGGGTCATGGAGTCTGCTGCCCAGAGCTCATCAAGCGACGTTCTGACCCTGCACCGCCGGGCCCTTCTCGCCCTCAACGACATGAACATCGCCTTGCACGAGGCTCGGAGCCTGGACGAACTCCTCCACGTGCTCGTGGTCAAGGCGTTCGAGGGGCTCGGGTTCGACCGGGGCCTGATCTACATGGTCGAGGGCGAGTACCTGCGGGTGGCGGCCGCGATCGACCTCATCCGCATGGAGCACGGGGGGGTGATCCGCCGACGGATCGGGTACGACATGACCCGGGAGAACTCGGTGGAGATCGAGGCCCTGCGGACCCGCCGCCTGATCCACGTGCGCGACGCCCGTCGCGATCCCCGCGTATCCCCCAAGTTTCGGTACGCCACCAGCAACACCCCCGAGTACTGCGCCGTGCCGATCCTCGGTCGCACGGAGCCGATCGGGGTGCTCACGATCGACAAGTTCTACTCCCGCGAGCCGATCCGCGACACCGAGGAGTTCTTCCTGGAGATCTTCGCCCGGCAGATCGGGGTGGCGATCGAGAGCCTGCGCTGGAGCCGGGAGCTGGAGACCCTGGTGGAGGAGAAGAGCCGGGAGGTGCTTCGGCTCCAGATGTTCCTGGAGACCGTGTTCCGGAACCTGCCCGCCGCGATCGTCACGATGGACGCCCAGGGCCGGCTCACGGCCGCCAACCCTGCGGCGCGGGCCCTTCTGGACCTTCCGGAGATCACGGGGCCCCGCTCCGTGTCGAGCCTGCCCGAGCCGGCACGGTCCCGCGCCTCCCCGGTCCTCGACCTGCTGGAGCAGTGTTTGCGGGGGCGTCCGGTGCGGGAGCGCTCCGTGCGCCTGCCGGGTGCCCCCCTGCGGCTCCTGAGCGTGTCCACAGCCCCCCTGCAGGGAGGGGCCGGGGACCCCGTGGGGGCCGTGGCCATCGGCGCCGACGTGACCGAGAAGGTGAAGATCGACGAGACGCTGCAGCGGATGGACCGGCTGTCCGCCCTGGGCACCCTGGCCGCCGGCGTGGCCCACGAGATCCGAAACCCCCTGGCCGGGGTGAGCGGCCTGGTGCAGATCCTGCAGGGGCGTCTCGCAGACGTGGACCCCCGGGGCCGGCTGGTGGAGAAGATCATCGAGGAGATCGGCCGGCTCAACCACATCGTGCGGGACCTGCTCCAGTTCTCGCGGCAGGGCCGGTCGGGGCTGGAGGTGTTCGACCCCGCCGGCCTGATCGACCGGGTGCTGCTCCTGTGCAGGCGGGACCTGGAGTCCCGCAAGATCTGGGTCCGGCGCGAGGTGCCCACGGCCGTGCCCCCCATCCGGGGCGAGGTCCCTCGGATCCAGCAGGCCCTGTTGAATCTCGTGCTCAACGCGGCCCATGCGATGCGCGGCGGCGGCGAGCTCACCTTGTCGATCCAGCCGGTTCCGGTGTCTCCGGAGGACCTGGAGGGGCTGTGGCGGTGGATCCGGGGCGGCGAGGTCTCGGACGGGGCTCCGAGGGCGGTGGTGCTGTCGGTCCGGGACACGGGGGAGGGCATGCCCGAGGAGGTGCTGAACCGGGTGTTCCACCCCTTCTTCACCACCAAGCGGGACGGCACGGGGCTCGGTCTGTACATCGTCCATCGGATCGTCGAGGAGCACTCGGGGGTGGTCCTGGCGGAGAGTCAGGTGGGGCAGGGGAGCGTGTTCCACCTGGTGCTGCCCGTGGCGGAGCGCGACGGAGGCGCCCCATGACGCGAATCCTGGTGATCGACGACGAGGAGTCCATCCGCATGACCCTGGAGGAGGGGCTCGGGGCCGAGGGGCACGAGGTCCTCTCCGCTCCGGACGCCACCCGGGGGCAACGGGTCCTGAAGCGGGAACCGGTGGACCTGGTGATCCAGGACCTGATGCTCCCCGACGCCGCGGGCCTCGACCTGTTGGCCTGGATCCGGCGGGAGGTCCCCGAGGTGCCGGTGGTGGTGATCACCGCGTTCGGCTCCGTGGAGACGGCCGTGCAGGCCGTGAAGATGGGGGCGTACGACTTCCTGGAGAAGCCCTTCGACCTGGACCACGTGCGTCTGGTGGCCTCTCGGGCCCTGGAGAGCGGGGCCTTGGCCCGTCGCGTGGGCCAGTTCGAACGGTGCCACCTGGCGAGCTTCAACCCCGACGAGGTCATCCGGGAGAGCCCGGCGATGAGGGAGGTGATGGGCCGGGCTCGCCGGGCGGCGCGGAGCCCGTCGGCCACCGTGCTGATCACCGGCGAGACCGGCACGGGCAAGGAGGTGGTGGCCCGCACGATCCACTTCCTGAGCCCCCGGGCCGCAAACCCCCTGTTCGAGGTCAACTGTGCCGCCATCCCGGCCACGCTCCTGGAGTCGGAGTTCTTCGGGCACGAAAAGGGGGCGTTCACCGGGGCCCGCACGGGTCGGAAGGGCCTGCTGGAGGAGGCGGACGGAAGCACCTTGCTCCTGGACGAGGTGGGGGAGATGCCCCTGGACCTCCAGGCGAAGCTCCTACGGTTCCTGGAGGACGGCACCGTGCGCCGGGTGGGGAGTGCCCGGCCCCGGCGGGTGGACGTGCGGATCGTGGCCATGACGAACCGGGACCTCGAGGCCCGGGTCGCCGACGGGTCGTTCCGGGCCGACCTGTTCTACCGGCTCAACGTGGTCCCGATCCACGTGCCCCCCCTGCGGGAGCGGGCCGAGGACGTGGGCCCGCTGCTTCGGTTCTTCGTGCGGCGCACCTCGGTGACCATCGGCCGCCGGCCCCCCGAGGTGCACGACGACGTGGTCCGGGCCCTGCAGCGCTACCCCTGGCCCGGCAACGTGCGCGAGCTGCGAAACCTAGTGGAGCGGATCCTGCTCCTGGAGGACGTAGGGGACGAGCTGCTTCCGGCCCACCTGCCGGCCGAGTTTCGGGGCAGGGGCGGGCCCGAGGGCCCCCCGGCGGAGGCCCCGGACGAGCTCCCCGCCTTTTCCGAGGCCCACGACGCCCTCACCCGTCGGCTGCTCACCCGAGCCCTGGGGCAGGCGGAGGGAAACATCACCCGGGCCTCCCAGCTGCTCAGGATCGATCGGGCCACGTTCCGGTACCATGCCCGCCGCCTGGGTGTGCCGTTGGCCCCGCGCGCCCCGGCGCGGGGAGATTCCCCGGGTGGGGAGATTTCCCCGGCCTGAACCCTCCTCTGCCCCCGTTCCCCCCTGACCAGGGGGGTGGAGATCTCCCGTTCCTCCCCACGTCATTAACCCGGCGACAAAGCAGACTCGCTTCTCCAGAGGGCGGGGCAAGGGACCTGCCGTTCCG